>CAZNCK010000080.1:0-11224 GCA_964571545.1 uncultured Treponemataceae bacterium
CTTCCCGAACGGCATGCGGGTGTTGGCGAGGCGAATGAGGCTGGCAGGGTCGATCGGGTGTTCTGGGTCCATGCTCGCCGAGAATAGCACGGTACGGGCGGCTGGGCCAGCAGCATTCGCTCGCCATATCACCGTCAAATCGACCATTCGACATTGCCTGATTCTGGAGCACCCGGGCGGAACCGCCTTACTCTCGACTTTTCAGGGCGGGGGCTACCCCCGTACCCCCGCGGTCCTGCGAGTCTCGGACCGCGCCTGCCGTCTCGCTTCAGGCCGCCTCGCTCGCTTACGGCGCAATCCATGCTATTGCTCTACTGCAATGCCTGATAGTGGAGTGCCCGGGCGGAATCAACGCGACTACGCGTTGTTGCCGATATGAAGACTATTTACGTATGCGCTGACGCGCATGACGGCATCGCCCTTCGGCCTACTACTAGCACTTTCAACACCGCCTGACTTGCTGCAATGCCTGGTACTGGAGTGCCCGGGCGGAATCGCCTTGCAGCCCTCGACTTCGTGTCTCGGGCTTACAGGCCGCCTCGGTCGCTCACGGCGCATCCTTGCGCCGCGCCCTTCG
The DNA here is from genome assembly GCA_964571545.1 of uncultured Treponemataceae bacterium. Lineage (GTDB taxonomy): Bacteria > Spirochaetota > Spirochaetia > Treponematales > UBA12059 > SZUA-370. The sequence goes on from CAZNCK010000080.1 coordinate 578, forward strand.
CTTTCGCTCGGGACGCTCCCTCGGTTCGATTCCGCCCAGCGCTTATTTAAAATCAAAACCGCCCCCGGAAGGGGCGGCTTTGATTTTAGGCGCCGGGCGGAATCGAACCGCCGCATGAAGGTTTTGCAGACCTCTCCCTTACCGCTTGGGTACGGCGCCAGAATACTAACTGAACTTAAAACAATCTCATGCGCCGTCTTCGGCGCATGTTGCGTTGAAAGAATATACCGGAAGCGGAATGCTTTGTAAAGTACTCAGTATAAACCACTTAACAAAAAACAAACCGCGATGCGTTCCTTGCGGGACGGGCATCGCGGTTGTCTGTTTGATGACCAGCCCTTAGTTGGCAGCAGCGGTCGCTTTCTTGGCGACAACAGGCTTAGGCTGGCGCTTGTTTTTGATGTTTTCCCACAAGTGCACAAAACCAGTGGCGATGAAAATCGTGGAATAGGTACCAGAAATCATGCCGACGATCAACGCGAGGGCAAAATCCTTGATACTGCCGGACGTGAAGAAATACAGTGAAAATACGGCAAGCATCGTCGTGATCGTCGTAATGAAGGTACGACTGAGCGTCTCGGTGATGGATTTATCTATGATGCTCGACAGCTTCGAATGAGGATCAAGCTTGCGGTCTTCCCGGACACGGTCAAAGATAACAATCGTATCATTGATCGAGTATCCCAGTATGGTCAGGATGGCAGCTATGGAGGTGGTGTTGAATTCCATTCTTGTCCAGACCATGAAACCGACCATGATCAAACCATCATGAAGAATTGCGAGTACGGCCCCAAGGCCATACTGCATCTTGAACCTGATAGTCGCGTACGCAAGGATAGCCAATGACGTGAACAGGGTCAATTTCCAGGCACTGTCAGCGAGGTCTTTGGAGAAGCGGGCACCAACATAGTCGGTCTTTATGGTAACGACCTTGCTGGCGCCGAAGGCAGACTCGAGAGCGGCGCGGATCAGACCCGGCATCTTCTCGCTGAAAGCCTTGTCCTCGCCATTGTCGCTGATGCGGATCAGATACTGCATCGACGAATCAGCGCCTATGCTTTGCACGGAGACGGAGCCAAGGCTTGAGACAGCCTTGCGTATAGCCTCAGTCGAGCCAAACATTTCCGCTTCCGAGTCGGAAGTTCGGTGGATGAGCACTGGGGTTGAGCTCAGTGTGTAATTACCCTGGTAGGTCGGTAGCAGCAGTTCAGCGGATAGACCAGCACCATCACGGATTACCAGGTCAATGCCCTCAACCTTCATCGCTGTACCGAGGTCATTCAAGGTGCCTATGGTCTTGAGATCCCAGGTTGCGGTACGGGATTCAACTTCTGCGCCTGAAAAAACGACAGAGAGAGAATCGCCGCCGATGGATAGCACAGGCGAACCAGTGCCGGAATATGAGATATCGGCTACTGGAATTGCAAGTTGAACCGACTGATTGATACCAGCCTGAAAGTCAACGCCGAGGTTCATGCCCTTCGTCAGCAGTCCCGCCAATCCGGCCAACATCAGCACAGCCGAAACTATGACCGCTGGCAGGAAGGCCTTGTGGAAATGTATCACGCGCTTCATTTGACCCTCCAGCTGATCGACACGGATTTATTCTTGAACGTATCGGTGTTGAAGTCGAACAAGAGCTTTGATACGAAGAGGGCGGTGAAAAGCGACGACAGGTTGCCGATCGCGAGGCTCACCGCGAAGCCCTGAATGGCACCGGTACCGAGCTGGGACAGGAACAACGCCGCGATGATTGTGGTTATGTTACCATCCATGATCGCCCAGAAGGCCTTGTGGAAACCGGCTTCTATGGCAGCCTTGCGCCCCTTGCCATCCAGAAGCTCTTCCTTGATGCGCTCGAAGATGATCACGTTGGCATCGACAGCCATACCGATCGTCAGCACAAAGCCGGCTATCGACGGCAGGGACAGCGTCAGGTTGAAGGCCGACAGTATGGAGAACATCAGGAACAGGTTGAGCACCTGGGCGAGCGCCGCGTTGATGCCTGCGCCTTTATAATAGATGAGCATGAAAACGAAAACGGCGACGAGGCCCAACAACACTGCGTTGCGGCCTTCGAGGATGGAATCCTCACCGAGCGACGCGCCTATGGCCTGTTGCGTCTCTACGATGAGCTCCACGGGAAGGGCGGCAGAACGCAAAAGCAGGGCGAGGTTATTGGCCTCGGTCGCGTCGAAACCAGTGATCTTGACGTTAGCTTGAATAGGACCCGAAATACGGGCACCGGTGCGGACCTTGTCGTCGAGGACAACGGCCATAGTCTTTTCAACGTTGGCGCTGGTCAGGGCGTAGAAGAGTTCTCCACCTTCGTTGTCCAGGCTGAAGACCACTTCAGGCTGCCCGGTAATGGGATCGGATGAAACCGTGGCGCTCTCGATATGATTTCCGTCGAGTCCGGCATCAGCCGCGATTACCATGTAGCTACCGGTCCACTCGTCCAGACCGTACGCGTCCTTGGTGTAATACTTCCGGACTATCGTACCAGCGGGAATCAGTGAGGGATCCTTGAGGACGAGGTCATCGCTGATTGCCAGAGGATTTGTCTGCAGGTACGACATGAGCGAGGCGGTAGCCTCATCATTCACGATGTGGAAGGCCAGCTTGCCGCGGCCCATGATGATGCCGTTGATACGCTCGGGATCGGCCGCGCCCGGAATCTCCACATAGATCCGGTCTTCGCCCTGGCGGCGGATGACAGGCTCGGTGAGGCCGAACTTGTCGATGCGGTTGTTGAGCACCTCGAGGGCGCGGACAACGGCGTCGTCGCGCTCTACGGGCGATAGCGTTTTACCGACTTTTGTCTCGAGGGCGTCCAGATCGGCACGGATGATTACCGACATGCCGCCGGAAAGGTCGAGTCCGAGCTGGACGGCGCTACCGTGTAGATTCTTGAGGTTCAGCACGCGCGTTCGATAATAATCCTCAAGCTCGGCGATAGCATCGCCCCTGTTATCGAAGGCCGCGAGGTAAGCCTTCGCGTTCCAGGCCTCAGGAGCCTTGAGACCGAGATCCTTGTATATTTTCTTGGCTCGCTTGACCATCGGATCAAAACGGTCAGACAGGGGGTTGGCATCGGCGGCGAGGCCTTCGATCTCAGTGATGTCCGCGCGCGCCATGCGCCAGGCGAAATCACGGATCTGTTCGCGCGAACCGAGGGCTAGCGCCTGGTCTTCCTTCGGAGTCATGGCGTACCACTGTATCGAAGGAAAGAGGAAGGCGAACGCGACGGCCAACACTACGAGCACGATGATGAATCTTTTGGTTTTGTTCATGCGTTGACTCCGGTGGTGTCGAAAGGGGGTAGGAATCGCGTCTCCGCCCTGAAGCGGAGACGCAGTGCGTTACTTTGAAGTTTCTTTGCTCTCGACGGCCGGCGTCTCGGTCTCTTCGCCGCGTGCTTCCACGGTGGCTACGGCTGACTTGCTGAACTCGAGTTTGGTCGAATCGTCGACCTTGATAACGACAGTCTTGTCCTTAACGGCGCTGACGATACCATGAAGTCCGCCAATGGTAACGACCTTGTCGCCCTTCTTGATGGCGGCGATCATCTTCTGGGCTTCCTTCTGCTTCTTGTTCTGTGGGCGGATAATAAGGAAGTAGAAGATCGCGAATACCGCGCCGAACATGACGACGGTCGAGATCATGGAACCGGTCGAGTTGCCGGCGGGCGCGGCCTGGAAGAGGCTCAGACCTGCAAATAAACTGTTCATGTAGTTGTCCTCAATTGCTAGGAAAGATTGTCGCCAAAGGTACCATATAAGATATAGACCGTCAAGTTTACCTCGAGGCCAGCGCTGGTCAAGTCAAACAAAGAGAATAAGAGAGGCAGAGACAAGAAAGAGAAACTGCAAGAAGGTAACGAGAGATGAATGCATCCCCCAACCTTCTTGACTTTCTTCTCTTACTCTTTCTTGCCTCTTATCCTCTTTTCCTCTTCGTTATCCTTTATACAGAACGTTATTTAACCAGGCGGGTGCCGGCGGTGCCGTCTACGGCGGCCTGGGCCTTTTCGAGGCTGGTAATGACGACCATCTTGCCGCCGCGCTTGATGAAGTCTATGGCAGCCTCGATTTTCGGCCCCATGGAACCCTTTGGGAACTGCCCCTCGGCCATGTATCGCTCGGCCTCAGCCACCGTCATCGAGTCCAGAACCTTCTGGTCGGGCTTCTTATAGTTGATGGCTACCTTGTCGACGCCGGTCAGTATGAGTAGCTCGTCGGCCTTGATGAGGCCCGCAAGCAAGGCGCTCGCCCTGTCTTTGTCTATAACCGCGTCCACGCCTTCGAGCATGCCGTCAGCGGACCTACATACCGGCACGCCGCCGCCGCCTACCGCGATGACGACCCTGCCTGTGTCCAGAAGTTCGTGGATGACCGCCTTTTCGACGACATCCACCGGAATCGGGGAGGCAACGACGCGGCGGAAGCCACGGCCCGGATCTTCTTTCATTATCCAGCCCTTGGCCTTGCAGGCGTCCAGATGCTCGGCCTTGAAGAAGGGACCGACGTACTTGGTAGGGTTGAGCATGGAGGGATCGTTCTTGTCGACGACGACCTGGGTTACCACGGTGACGACGTCGGTCTTGACGCCGGCCTTGAGCAGGGCGTTCATCAGTGACTGCTGTATCATGTAGCCTATGGAACCCTGGGTGTCGGCGACTATAACGTTGAGGGAGCTGGGAGCTACCTGGGATGCGCCGGCCTCGTTGCGGATCAGGTGAACGCCGGCCTGCGGGCCGTTACCGTGGGTCAGGACGACGCGATGGCCTTCCTTGACCAGGCCGACTATGGCGGCCATGCTCTTGCGGGTGTTCTCGAACTGCTGTTCGATAGTCCCTTCTGATCCCTCTTCGATGAGGGCGTTGCCGCCGAGGGCGACGACGATCGTTTTCTTGTGCATACTGGACCTTCCTTTTTTAGGGCGCTACGCCGCGGGTCCATCGGACGCGATGCGCCACAGTTCCGCGACGAAGTAAGGTTCAGTATACGATGTTTTCACCGCCCCGGACAATTGGTGGCCGACGGGTTGCCCGTCGGCCTGACGCAGCTCAGAACGAGGCGAATTTCGTTTTATAGCCCTTTTTAAGGGAAACTAGCTCGCCTTTTACCGATTCCTTTGAACCGCTCCTGGTCCACTCGTACTTGACCAATCCGCCTGGAGCCTTGGGATCGACCCACCAGGTATACTTGTAGGTGGTTTTTTCCTCAGAATCATAGAAGGTCCATTCAATTCGCTCGGCCTGGTAGGTGCCGCCGCCCACCTTGACGGTTTCCTTGGCCTTGACGTATTTGGGCAGGTCCTTGGGATCGAGGCCGCTCGTGGAAGCCTCGGGCGGCGGCGCGGTCTCGGAACCGGCCTTGGCCTTGGCGGGATCGTCGAATTTTGACTCTTCAACTCGTTTGACGTCGGCGTTGAAGTAGCGGATCTTCCGGGCCATCAGGTCCTTGTCCATCAGCGCCTCGAATTCCCAGACCTCGTCGTCAGCGCGCCAGGCCAGGAACCACCATTGCTCGCCTGTGGGCATGGTCTTGAGGAAGGCCCGCTCGGCTTCAACCGAGCTGAAGCTGCCGTCATCGTCGGTGCTCAGGATGCGCCAAACCGTACCCTGGGTTTCCTCCAGGTTGTAGTAGTCGGCTCCGAAGCCCCCGATGAAGAAGATCTGCGAATACAGGACGTTGAACATCATCTTGCGCGTCATGCCGGTAAGGCCGCTGGCAGACGAAACCTCGGCCGAAGCGCGGTCGGATAAAGACGACTGCAGGTCACCGAGCGGGTTGAAGCCTCCTATACCGGGTAGCGAAAAGCACGAAGAGAGCATGACAAGCGCCGTGAGTGCGACGACCCCGACGGCCATCCGTTTTCGAGTAAGCATCGTAAGGTACCTCCAAAACTTTATAGAAAGCATTGTAGCGCGTTCGTTCAAAAAGGCGAGAATAATCCACTCAGAAGCGAGTAAAAACACCCGGTTTGTTCTTTGACAGAACGCCGCAATCACACTAGGATGCTCCCCTAGGAGGATCTATATCATGAAGAAAACATTGGCGCTGCTTTTTGCCGCGCTCATCGTCCTTGCTTCCTGCGCGAAGAAGGAAGAACCCAAGCCGACCGCCGAGGCCCCCAAGCTCAAGGTCGTTCTGATACTCAACGGAACGCTCGGCGACAAGTCGTTCTTCGATTCCGCCGCCGACGGCATGGCTCTCATCAAGAAAGAGCTGGGCGAAACCGTAGAGACCAAGGTCATCGAGATGGGCTACGACCAGAGCAAGTGGGAACCGACCCTGCTGGACGTTTCCGAGGGCGACTGGAACATAGTTATCCTGGGTACCTGGCAGATGACCGAGGCCCTGCAGAAGGTAGCCAAGGACCATCCTACCAAGAACTACATCATCTTCGACACGTCGGTCGACTATAGCCTCGGGCTTTCGAACGTCTACTCCATCGAGTACAGTCAGAACGAGGCCTCGTTCCTGGCCGGAGCCCTGGGCAGCATGGTCACCACATCGACGATGCCGCTGGCCAACAAGCAGAAGGTCATAGGCTTCCTCGGCGGCATGGACATCCCCGTCATCAACGACTTCCTCGTTGGCTACATCGAAGGCGCCCAGTACATAGACCCGGCCGTCAAGGTCGCGATCTCGTACATCGGCTCGTTCGACGACTCGGCCAAGGGCAAGGAAATGGCGCTGGCCCAGTACGCCCAGGGCGCTGATATTGGTTACAACGTCGCCGGGCTCGGCCAGCTGGACGCCGCCAAGGACGCCAAGCGCTACGCAATCGGCGTAGACTCCGACCAGGCTGCCATCTTCGCCACGAGCGATGCTGAAAAGGCCAACCTGATAACGACGAGCGTACTCAAACGCATCGACAACTCCATACTCCGCGCCATCCAGATGCACGTGAAGGGCACCGCGCCCTACGGCAAGAAGGAAACCCTCGGATTCGCCGAAGAGTGCGTGGGCCTGGCCAAGAACGACATCTACATGAAGGTCGTTCCCGCGGAGATGAGAACCAAGCTTGAAGAGATAGAGAAGAAGATCATAGCCAAGGAAATCAAGGTCGGCACGGCGTTCAGCCTGTCCACCGAGGACCTGAACAAGATCCGCAACGCCGTCAAGCCGTAAGCCGGGTCAAACCAAGAGAGATACAAAGACTAACAAAGAGGATAAGAGAGGCAGAGGCAGGAAAGAGGAATGGGAGAGAACAGGGACAAGAGCTCCTTCTCTCATTCTCTCTTTCTTATCTCTTATTCTCTTATCCTCTGCGTTTTTCCTGATGTTGAACATTCGAAACCGGGGGATGAGGATGGATGAACTGCTGAGGATGGAGGGCATCACCAAGGTCTATCCGAACGGCATCGTGGCCAACAAGAACGTAGACTTTTCGGTGAAGGCCGGGGAGATCCACGGGCTGGTGGGCGAGAACGGCGCGGGCAAGTCCACGCTGATGAAGATACTGTTTGGATTGAACAAGGCTGAAAAGGGCCGTATTTTGCTCGAAGGCAAGGAGATACGGATAGACTCCCCGTACGCGGCCATCGGGCACGGCATAGGGATGGTCCATCAGCATTTCATGCTCGTACCGTCGCTGACGGCGGCGGAGAACCTCGTGATGGGGCTGGAACCGCGCAAGGGCATCTACCTGGACATAGCGGCGGCGATACGGACGACCGAGGAGCTCGGCAGGAAATACGGGCTAGTGGTCGACCCGCGCGCGGCTGTACGGGACCTGCCCGTAGGCATAAAGCAGCGGCTTGAGATCCTTAAGGCGCTGTTCCGCGGCGCCAGGATACTGATACTGGACGAACCGACGGCGGTGCTGACGCCGCAGGAGACCGAGGAGCTGTTCGTACAGCTGAAACTGCTCAGGCAGGCCGGCAACACCATCGTGTTCATATCCCACAAGCTCAACGAGATCAAGGAACTGTGCGACCGCGTGACGATTATGCGTTCAGGCGCCGTCCAGGGTACCTTCGCTGTATCGAAGGTCGACGAAAAGGACATATCGAGGCTGATGGTCGGCCGCGACGTGATCCTTGAGGTGCAGAAGACCGCCGCCAGGCCTATGGGGACAGTGCTCAAGGTTAACGATCTCGTGGTGCTAGACCGTTTCGGCAAACGGGCGGTCAACGGCGCGTCCTTTTCGGTGCGAAAAGGCGAGATACTCGGCATCGCGGGCGTCGAGGGCAACGGCCAGCGGGAGCTGGTAGAGGCCATAACCGGACTGGGCACCTTCGCCTCTGGCGACTTAGAGGTGAACGGCAGGTCAGTGGCCGGCATGAGCATACGGAAGATACGCGACGCGGGCGTCTGCCATGTACCCGAAGACAGGATGACCGACGGCTGCGCGGCGACGCTCGGCGTAGAGGCCAATCTGATGTCGTACAACCATGATTCCGTACAGTTCACCGGCCCCGTGTTCCTCAAGGGCAAGGCTATACGGGCCAACTCCGACAGGTTGATCGCCGAGTACAACGTCAAGTGCTCGTCACCGGAACAGGAAGTGGGCATGCTCTCGGGCGGCAACATCCAGAAGGTGGTGGTGGCCAGGGAATTCTCGTCAGCCCCGTCTCTGATCGTGGCCGACCAGCCGACGCGCGGCATAGACGTAGGCGCTACGGAGTTCATACGGGCCAGGCTGGTCGAACTGCGCGACGAAGGCGCGGCGGTGTTGCTCGTCTCGGCCGACCTAAACGAGGTGATGGAGCTGTCAGACAGCCTAATCGTAATGTACGGCGGCAAGATAGGAGCCTACGTGCCCGACGCGAAGTCGGTGGGCGAAGAGGAACTGGGCCTGTTCATGCTCGGCCTCAAGAAACAGAGCCCGGAAGAAATAGCGAGGGTCGTCCATGACTAGGAACCAGAGGCTTTTCGAGGTCGTGCGCACGGGCCTCGCGATACTGATAGCGTTGCTCATAGCGCTCGTCATCGTGCTGACGGTCAGCGAAGACCCCGCCGACGCGCTGTACAAATTCCTCTTGGGGCCGCTGGACAGCTTCAGGCACTTCGGCAACGTGATAGAACTGATGATACCGCTCGTGTTCACGGGCGTAGCCATCAGCATCATGTTCTCCGCGGCCCAGTTCAACCTGGGCGCCGAGGGCGGATTCTTCATCGGGGCCATAGCGACGGCCTTCGTGGCCATCAAGTTCAACCTGCCGCCGGTCATCCATCCGGTCGTTGCCATACTGTTCGGTAGCCTCGTGGGCTCGCTGTTCTGCGGCCTTCCGGCGGCGCTCAAGGTGAGGTGGGGAGCGTCCGAACTGGTATCCAGCCTGATGTTCAACTACATCGCGTTCTTCTTCGGGCTGTTCCTGATAAACTACCTGCTGCGAGACGTGAACGCCGGCGCGATGGTCTCGTACACCTTTAAGCCGACGGCGCTGCTGCCGAGGCTGGTGCCTAAGACCAGGATTTCCTACGGGCTGATAGTCGCCGTGCTCCTGGTCGTCGCCGCGGCGGCCTTCATGACGAAGACACGCTGGGGCTACCGCATCAGGTTGACAGGCGCAAACGCCCGGTTCGCTCAGTATTCAGGCATCAACACGAACAGCGTCGTGGTCTACAGCCAGGTAATCGGCGGTTTCGTGGCCGGCATGGGCGGCTCTATAGAACTGCTGGGCATGTACACCCGCTTCTCCTGGCAGAGCCTGCCCGGCTATGGCTGGGACGGCGTCATCGTGGCCATACTCGCCAGGAACAATCCGCTCTACGTGCCTGTGGCCGCGTTCTTCCTGGCCTACCTGCGCATTGGCGCAGACATCATGTCGCGCTACTCCGACGTGCCTAACGAGTTCGTTACCCTCATCCAGGGTACGATCATCATACTCATTGCCGCTTCGAGTTTCCTGGCAAAGTACCGGCACAGGCTGGTATTCAAGGAAGCGCTAGAGTCCGACGCGAAGGGAGCCCGCCGATGAACCAGATCCTTTCGGTCATCCTGAACGCTGAATTCGGCTATTCCGTGCTCCGCGTCTCCACGCCCATACTATTTGCAACGCTGGGCGCGCTTATCTCAGACAAGGCCGGCGTCATGAACATAGCGCTGGAGGGCATCATGCTGATCGCGGCGCTGTCGGGCGTGGTGTTCAGCGCGCTCTCCGGCAGCGCCGGCGTCGGGCTATTCGCCGCGGTCGTAGCCGGGGGCCTCGTGGGGCTGTTCCTGGCCTACTGCGCGCTGAAGCTCCGCACGGACATAATACTGTCGGGCATAGCGATAAACCTGATGGCGTCCGGCGGCACGGTGTTCGCGCTGTTCCTGATAGCGGGCGACAAGGGCATCAGCTCGTCGCTGGCCTCAAAGGTGCTGCCGAAACTGAACATACCCGGCATCTCGTCGATTCCGGTGCTCGGAACCATACTGTCCGGCCACAACGTGCTGACCTATGTGGCCTTTATCATGGTGGCCGCCACGTTCATATTCCTCTATAGAACGCCGCTTGGACTGCGCATACGCGCGGTCGGAGAGAATCCCAATGCCGCCGCCTCGGTGGGCATCGGCGTTACGAAGATACAGTACTTAGCTCTGACCCTCTCCGGCATGATGGCCGGTTTCGGCGGCGCCTACATGTCCATGGGCTACGTGTCGTGGTTCAGCAAGAACATGACGGCGGGCCGCGGCTTCATAGCG
>CAZNCK010000080.1:11234-16722 GCA_964571545.1 uncultured Treponemataceae bacterium
GCGCTGGCCGCCGAGGCCATGGGCGGCGCGACCCCGATAGGCTCGATGCTGACCTCGTTGCTGTTCGGCTTCTTCGACGCGCTTTCCAATACCCTGCAGCTGATGAAGATACCGTCTGAGTTCGTCAACATGATACCGTACGCCGCCACGGTCATAGGCCTCGTGGTATACGCCTCGCAGAAGAAGCGTCGCGAACGGAAGACCTTGGAGTCCGCCGGCGCGGCCTCGCGGGCAGCCACGGCTGCTGACGCCGCTGCGGCCAACAAGGAATGAGCACTATGGCGAGCGCTCTGTTGAAGCCGATTCCGGTGATAATGGACTGCGACCCGGGCCATGATGACGCCATTGCGCTCGTGCTGGCTCACGCAAGTCCCGAGATCGAGATACTGGCCGTGACGACGAGCGCGGGCAACCAGACCATAGACAAGACGACGCTGAACGCGCGCAAGGTGCTATCGTTCCTGGGCTCCGACGTGCCGGTGGCGAGGGGAGCCTCCAAGCCGCTGTTCCGCGAGCTGATCATAGCGCCCCAGGTCCATGGCGAATCGGGGCTGGACGGCCCTACCCTGCCAGAGCCCAGGTTGCCTGAATCACTGCTGTCGGCGGTGGAGCTGGCGGCGAAGACGCTACGGGAGAGCGACCGGCAGGTGACGCTCGTGCCGACCGGCGCGTTGACTAACGTGGCGGCCCTGCTGCTGGCCTACCCCGAACTGAAGCACAAGATAGAACGGATAAGCCTGATGGGCGGCTCGGCCGTAGGCGGCAACTGGACGCCTGCCGCCGAGTTCAACATCCTTGTAGACCCTGAAGCGGCCCACCTCGTGTTCAATTCCGGCATCCCGGTGACGATGTGCGGCCTGGACGTGACCCACCAGGCCCTGGTGACGCGCGCAGACACGGAGCGGTTCCGGGCCATAGGCAAGCGCTGCTCGACTATGGTGGCGGAGCTGATGGACTTCTTCGTCAAGTTCCACGAGGCCAATTTCAACTTCGGAGGCAGCCCATTGCACGACCCCTGCGCCGTGGCCTGGCTCATAGACCCTACGATATTCACCGCCCGCAAGGCCCATGTCGACGTGGAGTGCCGTGGCCGGCTGACCGTCGGCGCGACCGTAGTCGACTTCTCCGGCAAGTCAGGTCCGATGAACGTCGATGTGGTGACGGGGCTGGACCTGAAACGGTTCATCGATATGCTGGACGGCGCACTGCGCCGCCTGGACTGAAAGAAAGCATAACCATGAAGAAGCGGACGATACTCATAGACTGTGACCCCGGCATCGACGACGCGATAGCCCTCCTGATGGCCTTGGCGGCACCTAAACTGGATGTTATAGGCATCACGAGCGTGGGCGGCAACGTCGGACTCGAGGCTACGACGAGAAACGCGCTGTCCCTGGCGACGCTGGCCGGCAAGCATGTACCCGTTGCCCGCGGCATGGACCTAGCGCTGATCGCCGAGACGAAGCGGGCCGAGTCGGTGCACGGTACCGACGGCCTGGGCGGCGTGCGGTTGCCAGAACCAGCCTACGCGGCGGAAAAGGCGACGGCCTGGGAGTTCATCAGGGACAGAGCCGCGGAATTCCCCGGCGAGCTGGAGATCGTGGCGATAGGCCCGCTGTCCAACCTGGCCATGGCCCTGTCCGCCTATCCGGAAACCAGGCGCCGCATCAAGGCCATCCACCTGATGGGCGGCTCCGCGGGTGTAGGCAACGCGACGCCGGCCGCGGAGTTCAACATCCTGGCCGACCCGCACGCGGCGGCGGCCGTGTTTCAGTCCGGCGTGCCGATTACCATGTTCGGGCTGGACGTGACAAACCGGGCTACCCTGAGCTCCGCTGGACTTGAAACGATCCGAGCCTTCGGCGGCAGGGTCATAGCACCAGCCTGCGCCATGCTCGACCACTACCTGGCCGCGTACCGCCGCTTCGGCCGCGACACCCTGGCCCTCCATGACCCGCTGGTGGTCGCCTGGCTGCTCGATCCGTCGCTGGTGACGCTGCAGCCCTACTTCGTCGAGGTGGAGACCGACGGCCGCTACACCACCGGCAAGACCGTCGTCGACCTGCACGGCATACTCAAGCGCTCGGCCAACGCGATGGTCGGGGTGGAACTGGACGCTGAGCGCTTCATAGCGCTGATGACGAAACTGCTACGCTCGTACGACGAGTCCGGTTCAGCCAAGGATCCCGGAGCAGGCCGATGAACCGCATCATCCTGGAAAACGCGACGATACTTGACCGCGACGGCAACCTGAGCGCGCCCCGGACCGTCGTGGTCGAGGGCGGGCTGATAGCGGCCGTAACCGGAAACCCCGTCGGGGGACAGAGCTCAAAGAATTCCAGCTCGCAAAGCCCCGGCCAGGTTGAGCGGAAATCGGGCGACGAAATCATCGACTGTTCGCGGCTCCACCTGACGCCGGGACTGGTCAATCTGCACACGCATTCGCCTATGAACATATTCAAGGGCATAGCCGAGGACGCCACGCCCGACCGCTGGTTCAACGAGGAGATATGGCCCTACGAGAGCACCATGGACGGTGACGACGTGGAGGCCGGCGCAAACCTCGCGATCGCCGAGATGCTGGACAACGGCGTAACCGCGTTCGCTGACCACTACTTCATGGCTGACCGGATATGCAAGGCAGTCCTTGAAAGCGGCATGCGGGCGGACATAGCGCCCACCCTGTTCGGCATGGCCGGCGGTTTTGAGGGCCAGCTGACGCATGCCTCAGACCTGGTGCGCGAGTGGAACGGCCGCGAAGAAAGACTGTCGCTCAGGCTCGGACCGCACTCGCCGTATACCTGCTCGCCCGACGAACTGGCCGCCTGCGCCAAAACCGCCGGGGATCTGGGAGTCGGTGCGCACATCCACGTGGAGGATTCCTTGCCGCAGATAGCCGCGAGCGTGGAGAAGTACGGCCGAACACCCCTGCGCGTCGTCGCGGACGCCGGACTGTTGGACGTGCCGCTGATCATCGGGCACGGCTACTGGATACTGGACGAGGAGCGGGAACTGCTCGGGGACAGAGCCTGGATAGCGGTCTGCATGAAGACCTACATGAAACTCGGCGAAGGCCCCGGACGGGTCTGGCAGCGCCCCGAAGAACTGCCGCTGTGCATAGGCACCGACGGCGCGGCCAGCTCCAACACCCTGTCGCCGCTGGAACAGGCGCGACTGCTCGCCCTGGTGGGCAAACTGCACACCAACGATGCGGAGACGTTCACGCTCAAGGCAGTCTGGAAGATGCTGATGCGCGGCCACGACGCCCTACCGTTTGGCACCGGACACATAAAAGTTGGCGCACCCGCGGACCTGGTGCTGTGGGACCTCAGGAAGCCGAATACCTTCCCGCTCTATGATCCGCTCGCGGCCTTGATCTACAGTGCCGACTCGGGCAACGTGAAACATTCGATGGTTGCAGGCCGCTGGCTCAAGAAGAACGGCTCGCTGCTACTCGATGTGAACACCATCATCGCGAAGGCCGGGGAACGGGCGGCCGGCATACTCCGCAAAGGAAAAGGAAAAACACACCTTGCATTCTAACAAAACCGACAAGCCGATCTGCGTGGTCGGCAGCATCAATTACGACCTCATCTGCGTCCTGGACAGGCTCCCCGAACTCGGCGAGACGCTGACCGCGCAATCGCACGTCACCGCATTCGGCGGTAAGGGAGCCAACCAGGCCGTCGCGGCCGCGAGGCTCGGCGCACCCGTGCGCATGATAGGCGCCATCGGCTCTGACCCCACCGGCGTCGCCATGCGCGGCAACCTCGAGGCCAACGGCATCGACGCCGCGGGGCTCCTGGTCGCAACCGGCCCGAGCGGCGTGGCCATGATCAACATAGACGCCAACGGCGACAATACCATAGTCGTCTACCCGGGAGCCAACGCGGCTCTGTCTCCGGGCTGGGTACGCGCCAACGCACAAGCCATCGAGTCCAGTTCCTGCCTGATGCTCCAGCTGGAGACTCCACTCGAAGCGGTACTAGAAGCGGCGCGGATAGCGGCCGGGGCCGGCGTGCCGGTGCTGCTCAACCCGGCGCCCGCCCGGCAGCTGCCCGACGAGCTTCTAGCCCTGTGCACCGTCGTAACGCCCAATGAGACTGAACTCGACCTCCTGACCGGCGCTGCGGGCATCGAGGCAGGCGCGCGGCTACTCCTGTCCAAGGGCGTCGGAGCGGTCGTCGTTACGCTCGGGAGCAAGGGCTGCTTCTACATGGACGAAAAGGGCTCGTTTACGGTACCTTCGTACAGGATAAGCGCCGTTGACGCCACGGCGGCTGGCGACAGCTTTAGTGGAGCTCTGGCTACGAGATTGCGCGGTGTTGAGGTCTATGGGGACAGAGCTCGAAGACCACTCAGCCCTGAAGACCTGGAATTCTGCAACGCGGCCGGCGCCCTGGCCGCTACAAAACTGGGAGCCCAGCCGTCGATACCGCCGCTGGCTGAACTTGAAATTTTCATGGCGCGACAGCGCGCATAAAGGAGTCCGACCATGCCCACCCCCCACAACGCGGCAAAAAAAGGCGACATCGCCGAAACTATTCTCCTCCCCGGTGATCCGCTCAGGGCCAAGTTCATCGCGGAAACCTTCCTCGAGAACCCCGTCTGCTACAATACCGTGCGCAACATGTTCGGCTACACCGGCAGCTACAAAGGCAAGCGCGTTTCGGTGCAGGGTACCGGCATGGGCGTTCCGTCGCTGTCCATCTACGTCACCGAGCTTATCAACGAGTACGGCGCCGAGAACCTCATACGCATAGGCACCTGCGGCTCCATCCAGCACGACGTCAAGGTGCGCGACGTCATCATGGCCCAGGGCTCTTGCAGCGACTCCAATGTCAACCGCGTCCGCTTCGCGGGGCTGGATTACGCGCCGATTGCTGACTTTGCCCTGATGCAGAGGGCATGGAAGGCCGCCGAGGCCAAGGGCATAACGCTGAAGGTGGGCAACATCCTGACCTCCGACACGTTCTACGGCGACGACCCGGACTCATGGAAGATGTGGGCCGCGTACAATGTGCTGGCCGTGGAGATGGAGACGGCGGCGCTCTACACCATCGCCGCCAAGTACCGCAAGCACGCGCTGACACTGCTGACCGTCAGCGACAGCATCGTAACGCACGAAGCCACCACGCCTGAGGAGCGCCAGAGCACCTTTAAGGCGATGATGGAAGTGGCGCTCGAGCTGGCATAGGTCCGGGCGCGCAGGGTGAAAATCATACGGGCAAGGACTCTGGGCTTCTGCCCGGGCGTCAGGCGCGCCGTCGCGCTTGCTGAAAAGACAGCCGCTTACGCAAAATCCTCTGGCAAGCATGGCCTAGTGCTCGGCCAGATAGTTCACAACCCGCGCGTCTCGGCGAGGCTTGAGTCCCTCGGCATGGCCCGTATCGACGATACCGATACACTGGCGCCGGGAGGCCTCGCCGGCTCCATCGTCGTGATTCGCTCCCATGGAACCACGCCCACGGTCTTTGAGCAACTGGCC
>CAZNCK010000081.1:0-393 GCA_964571545.1 uncultured Treponemataceae bacterium
TCTATAGTGGGGTCGCCGCGTGAATCGAGAATTTCGCGCGCTTCTACGTATTCGATGATGCTCATAGGGGGCTCCTTGGATGAAGGGGATAGGCGGAAGCCGGCAGGGCCGGAACCGCTGATCATATTTCATGTATTGACGAACAGTAACTTTTTTGAGGGCTCCCGTCAAGGACGAGAACCGCAAAACGGTACATTCAGATTATTTATTTATCGATTCAATGCCAACCGAGCTCCGCCAGCATGCCGTCGGCGACGCGCAGGCCGGACGCCCATGCTGAGGTAATGCCTCGGCTCGTGCCAGCGCCGTCTCCGGCGAGGTACAAGCGCGGCACGGCCTTAAAGCTGGCCGGGTCCTGGAATACCGGCTTGTTGGCGTAGGTCTTGATCTCCG
>CAZNCK010000081.1:403-4574 GCA_964571545.1 uncultured Treponemataceae bacterium
TAGTACAGAATAGTGCTCGGATGCAGGAGCCCGGGCACTATCGTATCGAGCGACTTCATCGCGGTCCACAGCGCGCGCATCACCTTGGCCGGCACCGCCAGTCCTATGTCGCCTGGGCTGCAGGAGGCCAGCGTCGGGGCAAAGTCGTACAGATCGCCGGTAAAGGCCTCGCGGGTGGAGCGTCGGCCCAGGCGGAAGTCGCCGACGCGCTGCATTATGGGATGGCCGCCGCCCAGCAACATGGCCTGGGCGCCTAGGGCGCGCGCATAGGCCTGTCCCGACGCCAGCGGTTCGGTCAACGCTATGGTCTTGAGCATGGCGAAATTGGCCAGGCCGTTGGCGGGCCTGTCGGCAGACCACGCGTGCCCGTTGACGGAGTACCAGACGCCCGCCTCGTCCTCGTACTTTTCCTGCACCACGTGGGCGGAGCGAGAATTGGTGCAGAAGGTCCTGACCTTCTTGGGAAAGAGGAACTTAGGGTCGTAATAGTCCTTGACTATGGGGTAGCGGTCCTCGCGCATCTCTATGCGTACGCCCACATCGACGACGTTGTCCACGAAGGGCACGCCGTTGGCGCGCATCACGTCCTGCAAAAACGAGAAGCCGGCGCGGCCGGGCGCCACCAAGGCGGCGCCGAAGGACAGTTCGCGCCTATCCGTGGTCAGAATGCCGCGCGCGGCGTCAACAGACAGTACCGTCTCCCCAAGGGTCGGTTCCGCGCCGCGGGCGCTCAGGTCGGCCATGAGGCGCTTGATGAGCGCCAGGCCGCCGTCAGTGCCCAAGTGGGCCTGCCGTATCTCCAGAAGCCTCACGCCCAGGCGCTCCGCCCGGTGCGCGTACACGTCGACGCCCTTGCGCTCCATGATGGCCGGTTTAAGAAAACCCTCGACCCGCGACAGATACCGCTCGGCAAGCGCTTGGTCCCAGTCGTCCTCCGGAAAACCCACCGGCCAACTGAAGTTCATCTTGCAGTCGTTGCGCAGGCCGCCCGAGGAATACTGGTTACGGTCTATCAGCGCCAGCCTGAGACCAGGCCGCGCCTCGAGGAGGGCAAAAGCCGCGCCGAGTCCGGCCGGGCCCGTTCCAATGATCGCGACGTCGCAGTGTTCCATAACTCGCTCCTATAGCAGTTTCGAGCGCCTGACGGCTTCCTTGGCGAGGGCAGAGACCTGCCCCTTGGCCTCGGGCGCGGCAAACAGGTTAAGCACCTGCAGCATGCCCAGGGTCGGATCAATGACGCCGGGCCGATTGAAGTAACGAACAAAGGTCATCACCTTGCCGTTCACCGTCACCGGGCAGAAATAGTACGATGTAAAGTGTTCGAATTCCGACCCGTCAACGCTCTTGACCAGGCGGGAGCGCATGCCGACAGCGCCAGCGGGCAAGTATTCCCGGACTGCCTCGAAGATAGACTCGTATTCCACGCCCAGACCCATGAACTTGATGACGACATTGTAGTGGAGTTTCCAGGTCGATTCATCGCACGCGAGAATCTTGGCGCCCGATATCCTCGGGACGAACGAGGGGTAGGATTCAAAATCGAGGGATACCGCGACGAGCTGTTCGAGCGGAATGTCGAACACGGCATGGATTTCGGCATATCCAGCCAGATGGCGCTCATTGCTCTCGGGATCACTAAAAACGTAATAGAAAGTGTTGGCGAGCCTCGGCTGGCCTACAAGCTTCTCAAAATCGACTCCGGAGGGAATGCCGTACAGGTGCTGGGCCGCGGCCTCGGGCGGCCGGGGCTTGTCGGCGGGAGCCGCGCGCGGCGGCAGTGAAAAAGCTCCCGCAAGGAGCGCGGTAACCAAGACGCAGGCCCTCGTTGCGAGCCTCATCGCCTCTCGCCCGCTATGAGGCCAAAGACGCGGTCCAGATCGTCCATAGAGAAATATTCTATGGTAATGGAGCCGCGAGTGGCGTTGCCCTTGATCGCGACCTTGGTGCCCAGATGACCTATGAGCCCCTGCTCTATCGCGGCCAGGTCGGGATCTATATGCCGGACCTCCGGCGCGCTGCGCCTTGCCGACTTAGGCTCGGAACCCCTGCCGCCGCGGTTGTACGACGACGCCAGAGCCTCGGCCTCGCGCACCGAGATGCCGTCGTCAACGGCGCGGCGCAGTATCACCTGGCGGTCGGCCGGGTTTACGGCGGAGAGTATGGCGCGCGCGTGCCCGGCGCTGATGACGCCCGAGCGCAGGGATTCCATGGCGTCCGCGGGCAGGCCGAGCAGCCTGAGCGCGTTGGCCACCGCGGGCCGGCTCTTGCCTACCCGTTCGGCCACCTGGTCCTGGGTCAGCCCCGTGGCCTCCATCAACTGCCGGTACGCCTCGGCCTCGTCTATAGGGTTGAGGTCTTCGCGCTGGACGTTCTCGACGAGCGCCACCTCAAGTCGTTTCTCGCGGCCGTATTCCTTGACTATGGCAGGCACTTCGGAAAGCCCCGCGATCGTCGCGGCGCGCCAGCGGCGCTCGCCCGCCACGATGCGGTATCCGCCGGAGCCGTCTTCCTCCACCACGAGCGGCTGGATGACGCCGTGCCGTTTTATCGACTCGGCTAGCTCCGCTATCGACTGCTCATCGAAGCGCTTGCGCGGCTGATCCGCGCTGGGCGCGATCCGTGCCACCGGTATTGACAGAATTCCGCCCAGGCGGGCCTCTGAAGTCTCGGTAGAAGTATCGGGAAGCAGGGCCTCGAGCCCCTTGCCCAGTCCATATTTAGCCACGCGCCAGAACCTCCGCGGCCAATTTTTCGTAACTCTTGGCGCCTATGCAGTTCGCGTCGTAGAGGCAGACAGGCACGCCGTGCGACGGCGCCTCGGAAAGCCTCACGTTGCGGGGAATGATGGTGGTAAACACCTTGTCGCCAAAGTAACCGGAAACCTGAGCCACCACATCTTGGGCCAACCTGGTCCGGGAATCGTACATGGTAAACAGGATGCCCGCTATCTTCAGCCTCTGGTTCATGCCTTTTTGCACCAGTTGTATAGTCTGAAGGATCAACGACAGCCCTTCGAGGGCAAAATACTCGCATTGCAGCGGAATCAGCACCTCGTCGGCCGCGGAAAGCCCGTTGAGCGTCAATACGCCCAGCGACGGCGGGCAGTCTATCAGCACGAAATCGTAGTCGTCCTTGACCAGCGCCAGCGCGTTCTTCAGGTAGTGATCGCGGCCGTCCTTATCGACGAGTTCCACCGTCGCGCCCGACAGGTCTATGGATGACGGAGCCAGGTACAGACCCGGAACCTTGGTCGGTTTGATGATGTCGCGCATACTAGTCTGACCGGAAATGACCTCGTAAGCGCCCTTGGCCTTCTTCGCGCCGCCGACGCCGCTGGTCAAGTTGGCCTGCGGGTCGAAATCGACGAGCAGCACTCTCTTGCCGGCGCGGGCGAGGTAGGCTCCGAGGTTGATGACCGTCGTCGTCTTGCCGACGCCGCCTTTTTGATTAACGAATACTATTGTCCTGGACATTGCTCGTCCTTGGCTTTCAGGTGTGCCGCACGATAGCACGGAACGGCCCGCAAGGGCTATGGCTTTGACATTGCCGGGGGGCGCCACACGCCCGCTTCCGGTCGCCCCGGACAGACGCGCCCCCCAGGCCGGGCTTCCGGCCCCGCCAAGGCCTGACGGGGCCGGCGATCCCGGCCTTCCCCGGAAAGATAGTTAGTTCCTCATGTTGTATCTTCATACGGGCATGCCGCGGGACTCCCCTTGCCGACCCCGGTATCGACCGCTACACTCGTCCAATCCAGCCGCTCGCGCGGAAAACGGACAAGGCGGGGCTCGTGGACAAAGTAGCATTCAGGCGTTTCAGGGCCCTCCGGGACGAGTTCCGCGACCGGGTCGCGGCGTGGACGGCCGCCCTGCCTGGCCTCGCGGAGGCCCAGCGCGCGCTTGCGCGTGAAACAGGCGACGAGTACGCCGTCGAGACGCCTATAGTCTACAACCGCGCGCTGGACGAGATCGCCCAAGACAGCCGCATAGCCTGGGTGGTGGTCGCGGATAATCCCGGCAAACGGGAGCAGGAAGCGTCAATGAACCGTTACCTGGTAGGCCGCTCCGGCCTGGTAGCGGAGCGCTTCTTCGCGCGGGAACTGGGCGTCGACTTCAGGCGCGAAGTCGTCGTCATCAACAAGACGCCTGTGCATACGCCCAAGACCCTCCAGCTA
>CAZNCK010000081.1:4584-16333 GCA_964571545.1 uncultured Treponemataceae bacterium
CCAGAGGCCCGTAGCGTTTTGGACGAGAGCCAGCGCTTCATGGCCTCCATGGTGCCTGCCCTGCAAGTATGCTTCGGCGCTCGAGTCTGGGTGATGGGGTTATCGGAAATCAGGCCCAAGGGCCTCTTCGAACCATGGCAACGAGCGCTCGCCGAAGCCTATGCGCAGGCTAGCGCAGAAGGCGAAGCGTTGGGCAACGGAAACCGCCTGGCCGAGGGCCTCTACGGCTTTAACCACTTTTCCATGGGCAGCTTCGCCACGGACCTGATGCGCCGCCGCCTGCCCGAAGAGTCCACCCCGGACGCCGTGTTGCGTATAGGCGCGGAAAACCGCTCGCGGATCATCTGAAACGCCGATATTCCGAGACGCGGGCGTCTAATAGTAAAAGGCCGACGGGCCGGGGCAGGCCGCCAGAGCCCTGCCCTGCCCTATCCACGGGCGGTTGTTTTTTGTAGTATCAGCGCAGGGTCCAAGGGCTCGATCACCTCAAATTCGGAGAAAAAATCCATGTATTCGATAGCGCCCCGCATCCTTGCCCTGCTACTGGCGCTTGGCGCCGCGACAGCCCAGGCCCAGACCCTCGTCGGCGCCTCCGACGGACTCTACCGCCTCGAGAGCGCAATTAGGCTGACAAAGCTCCTGCCCGGCACCGAAGTACGCAAGATAGTCCCGGCCGGCGACGGCTTCTTCTTCATGACCAGCCGCGGCGTGTTGTTCAGCCGGGATCTCTCGACCTTCGAGGAACGCAACGCGGGCATCCCTATCAAAACCGTCAAGACTTTTACTGGCGGCGTAAAGGGTTTTACCAAGGAAGTCCAGGAGCTGAAGGACCTCGAGATCGACCCGTACGACCCGTCCACCCTCGTCGCGTGCACCAAGGACCAGGTCTTCCTGACCCGCGACCCCGGACTAACCTGGCAGGCCAGCCTCTCGCCGTCTCCTCAACCCGGCATGAAAGCCGTAGCCGTGACGAGCAGGCCGGAACTGCTTGTCTTCGCGTCGCACGCCATCAAGGGACCGTTCGTCAAGGCCGCAACCGGCTCATGGCGGGAGATAGGCGGAGACCTGGGCAAGAATGAGCCTACCGGCAGCGCGGACGAGGTTTCCGATATCGTCGTGGAGGCCCGAGCCGACGGCCCCGCCATCTGGGCGGCCAACTCGTTCTTGCCGCGGCTCTACAGCTATGACTTCGCCGCGCGCGCGTTCCGCGTCATATATAAGGAAAGCGCCGAGTTCGCCTCGTTCGACTCCCTCATGCCGCGCGCTGACGGCCTCGTTTACGTGACCGACGGCGCGGTGATGCGCCTGGACGTGAACCGCGGCACGACCGCGAAGGCCGCCGTCGAGACAAACGCCGTCCTGGCCGCGGCCGCGCTCATCCAGTCGCAGGTGGAGGCCATCCACGTGCCGGCCAGCGCCGGATCGCCCGCGCTCAACCTCTGCGAGCTGTGGCTCGCCTCGTTCCGCAGCGACAAACCGTACCGCGCCGCCGCCGACGGCCGCCACGGCATCTACCTTCAGACCGGCTTCATGGTACGCCCCGACTCCCGCGCGACCTACGACGCGCTGATGACCGATCGCGGGCTCGATACTGTCGTCGTCGACCTGAAGGACGATAACGGCAGGCTCCGCTTCGAGCCGATTGATCCGCTGGTCAAGGCCATAGGCAAGACCAGCAACCCCCTGGACGTCGAGGGCTTCGTCAAGGAGATGAAGGCCAAGGGCCGCTACCTCATAGCGCGTATCGTCGTCTTCAAGGACCAGCGCCTGTTCGAGTACTCCGGCGGCGCCTACGCTGTCTGGGACAGCGTGACGAACGCCCCCTGGCGCGGCTACGAGTGGGAAGAGACTGAAGTGCCCGTCGCCGTGCCGCTCGGCGCGCCGCCCTCCACCGCGGCCCCAGCCACGACCACGGTAACTGAGCGCGTATACTACGGCGAATACTGGGTAGACCCGTATTCCGAGAAAGTCTGGGAGTACAACGTCGCGATAGCCAGGGAAATCATAGCTCGGGGCTTCGACGAGGTGCAGTTCGACTATATACGCTTTCCGACAGACGGCGCCAACCTCGGCGACGCGCGCTACCGCTGGAAGGACGCCGGCATGGACATGGAGAGCGCGCTGATGTCCTTCCTGTCCTACGCGCGGGCCAACATCGCCGCGCCCATCAGCATAGACATCTACGGCGCCAACGGCTGGTACCGCTCGGGCGTGCGGACCGGGCAAGACGTGGAACTGCTGGCGCGCTACGTTGACGCCATCTGTCCCATGTTCTACCCGTCGCATTTCGAGCAGACCTTCATGGGCTTCGAACCGGCCGTACAACGCCCCTACCGCATCTATAAACTGGGTACGCTCAGAAATTCCTACATCGCGCGGAAACGCGTGGTGGTGCGCCCCTATGTGCAGGCTTTCTTCCTAAACGTACGCTACGACCGGGCCTGGTATTCGCCGGCCTATGTCGCCCTCGAGGTGGACGGCATACGCGACGCTTCCAACGAAGGGCTGCTGTTCTGGAATAATTCCGGCCGCTACGACGACCTGCCCGTGCTCCGGACCGGCCTGGATCGCAGGCTCGTCCTGGACCTAAAGCCAAGGGACGGCACCCTGCTAGACTAAAGCAGGCGCTTTGACGCTATGGTGTCGATGCCATGAAAAAGGCCCGACCGGATTCAATCCGGGTCGGGCCTTTGCCTTGAGACGATGCGATTTTTAGAAACCGAGTTCCTCGCCTACGACGATGACCGTGAAGTCCGTTCCGCCCGGGCGTTTGCGCATGATGTTGTAGACGCGGCAGATCCTGCCGTCGCCGTCGCAGTCCATGCAGATGCCCGCTTTTACGCAGGGGTTAGTCTTATCCAGGCGCTTGTTGTTCATCGGGGCCGCGTAGGTCTCCAGGCGGGCAAAGGCCTCGTCCATGTCACGCACTATCTTGTTGATGCCTACGACGACTATGGTCTTGGTCGGGCCGTAACTCAGAGCCGCGACGCGGTTGCCGGTGCCGTCGACATTGAGGATTTCACCTTCAAGCGTCACGGCGTTGGAGCCGGAAATGAAGACATCGCTGGTAAGCTGGCGCTTGAGTATTTTCGTCTTGGCCTCGGGCGCGAGTCCAGGGGCGTTGTGGTCGAGCAGTTCGCAGCCCGCCGCCGCCGCCGCGACCTGGATCCCCAGGTTCTTCACCGTCATCGATCCGCCAAAGCCTATGCTCGAGCCCTTCTTGAGGTGTCTGGCTACGATTTCAGCCGCTTCAGCGCTGGTTTTCACGAACACGGCATCAAAACCGTTATGCTTGAGCGCCTTGACGGCAGCTTCGCCGACAGTCTCGCTTCTCCATGACGCTACCGTTTCCATAGTGCCTCCTCGTAAAAGTACCGGCAGAGGGGCTCGAACCCTCACGCCCTTGCGGGCAGCAGATTTTGAGTCTGCCGTGTATGCCATTTCACCATGCCGGCAATGACAGTCGGTTCTTTTGTACTATGGTCTCGGACGGCTCGTCAAGGCAAAACCGCCGCGACGACTTCACACCTTTTGCCGCTTGCCCCAGTAAGCGCTCCCGAGTACACTGCTCGGATGAACGGCAAGGACGCCCGAACAACGGACGATCAATACCAGAACGCGACAGAACTCCTCGAAGAAGCGATCAGCGCCGAACCGCTGGAACGCATCCCCCTGGACCAACGTTACGAGGCCTTGTTCAAGGGACTGGTCCAGCACGGTTCAGACGTCGTAATGATACTAGAAGCCAACGGCCGTGTGCGTTTCTGTGGACCCAGCGCCCGTTCGCTGCTCGGGTACGCGCCCGAGTACATCGAGGGCAAGGACTTCTTCTCCTTGCTGGGCAGCAACAACTCCGTCGAACAGCAGACCATGTTTCTCTCCAACATGGCGGCTGAATACCCAACATTCACGGCCAGCTTCTCTATCCATTGCGCCGACGACCACGAACTGCCGGTTGAGGCCGCCGTTTCAAACTATCTGCACAACCCTGACATCGGGGGCATCCTGATGACTCTACGAGATGTTACCAAGCAGAAAAAAGCCGAGGAACGGGCGCTTTTCTATGAATACTTCGATCCGCTGACAAAGCTTCCAAACAGGGAATCTTTCACTCGCGATGTGGACCGCAACATCACCATAGCCACCAACCGCGGCCGGGTCTTCGGCATCATGGCGCTCGGCCTGGACCGCTTCAAGCTGGTCAACGACATGTACGGCACCAAGACCGGCGACGAGGTACTCAAGTGCTCCGCGGACGCGCTTAGGAACTCCTTCCGGAATGACGACATCGTGTCCCGCTATCGCGGCGACAAGTTCTTCGTTCTGTTCCCGGACATAAAGTCC
This sequence comes from uncultured Treponemataceae bacterium, assembly GCA_964571545.1. Taxonomy (GTDB): domain Bacteria; phylum Spirochaetota; class Spirochaetia; order Treponematales; family UBA12059; genus SZUA-370. Next base: position 8,929 of record CAZNCK010000081.1, read on the forward strand.
CAGGACCACATCAAGGAAATCATTGCAAAGGCCCGCGCCGCATTCATCGACCCGTTCAAGATAGGCCTTGGGCAAGAACTCAGGCTCTCGGCTTCCATGGGCGTGGCGTTCTATCCGAACGACGGCAAGGACGCCGCGGAACTGGTGCGCAACGCCGAGACGGCTCTGTACATGGCCAAGGAGTCCGGCCATGACGGCTATCGCCTGTTCGACGCTAGGCTCAATGGCGAATTGCTGGAACGCCAGCGCATCGAGAGCGACATGGGCCAGGCCATAGGCGAACAACGCTTCGTGCCGTTTTTCCAGCCCAAGGTTGACCGCCTCGGCTTCATCGTAGGCGCGGAGGCGCTCGTCAGGTGGCGCCTGGCTACTGGCGAAATAAAGGGGCCGGCCGCCTTCATCGACGTGGCCGAACGTTCAGGCAACATCGACCGGATAGGCTCCCAGGTCATACTCAAGACCTGCCAGATCGCAGCCTCCTGGAGCGAGCAGGGCCTGCCCGAGATACCCATATCGATCAACCTCTCACCGCGCCAGTTTGGCCAGGAATCCCTCGTGGACGACATCAAGGCCATCATTGAGACTACCGGCGTAGACCCGCGCCGCCTGGAATTCGAGATTACCGAGAGCGGCATCATGACCAACGAGCGGGAGAGCATAGGTAAGTTGCTCGAACTCAAGGAACTTGGAGCGGCCATTTCCATAGACGACTTCGGTACCGGATACTCATCGTTCTCAAAGCTCAAGGACTACCCTGTTGATACCGTCAAAATGGATAAATCCTTCATCGATCCGCTGCCGTCGGACCGCAAGGCCGCCATTATCGCCTCTGCCATCGTCGACCTCGCGCACACGTTGAGCTTCTCGGTCGTGGCTGAAGGCGTTGAGAACCGTGAACAACTCGATTTTCTTGACACCATCTTCTGTGACCAGTTCCAGGGATACTTGTTCTCCAGGCCTGTGCCAGAACCAGATTTCAGGCGCCTCCTCTCGCAGGGCACGGCGCTATTACCCCGCTTAGCCTAACAGGCCCGACTCAAGGAGTATTTGTATGGACGGCATTCTGAACTGGGGCATCGACGTCATATACGCAATCCAGACAATATCGAGCCCCGGACTGACCGTGGTCATGAAGATCTTGACCCTGGCCGGTTCGGAATACTTTTACCTGCTCTTCCTTCCTATACTGTTCTGGTGCGTCGACGAGCGCTTCGGCGCCAGGTTAGGCCTCGTGTTCCTGTTCTCCGCCTTCGTCAACGGCTGGACAAAGATACTGTTCGCGCAACCCAGACCCTTCAATCTGGACCCGAGCGTTGGCCTGTCGCACGAGACGAGCTACGGGCTGCCATCGGGCCACGCCCAGAGCACCGCCACCTTCTGGGGCCTCTTCGCGCCCAGGATCAAACGGCCCTGGGGCCTGCTACTGGCCATCCTGGCGCCCACCATAGTCAGTTTTACCAGGCTCTACCTGGGCGTCCACTTCCCCACGGACATAATTGCCGGCCTGGTGCTTGGCTGGAGCCTTGCGCTGGCTGGGATATTCCTTGGCGACAAGGCCGCGAAGCTGCTGGCCTCGTGGAACATCCGAATCCGGATCATAATAGCCACCGCTCTCGCGCTGATCATGAACGCGCTCAACATGAACGACACGAGCCTTCCTGGCATTTTCTTCGGCTTCGCCGTCGGCGTCGCGTTCCTCTTTGAGAAACTGCGCTTCGACGCGTCGTCAGGTTCGCTCAAGCAGAAGACCGCGCGATACGGGCTTGGCCTGACCGGAGTCGTCGTCATATATTTTGGAATCAAGCTTATCGCTCCCGGAGAAGGAGAGCCGCTCTACGCCCTCATCCGCTTCATACGCTACGGCCTCGTGGGCGCCTGGGTCTCTTTTGGCGCTCCCTGGCTCTTTCTCAGACTAAAACTGGCCGGAATCAGGCCCGCGGAGGCATAATACATGAGAACCGACAACGCCTTCAGAAACGACGCCCGCGCCAAGGTCACCGGACGCGCGACCTACGCCGACGATGTGTCCTTCGCCGGCATGCTGCACGCGGTGCCCGTCTACTCGGACTACGTCTCCGCCAAGGACCTGAAGATTGACGCCGATGAAGCGCGGGCATACCCCGGCTGCGTCCGCGTCATCACCGCGGCCGACGTGCCCGGCTCTACCACCTTCGGCCAGATAGAGAAGGACTACCCCATCATCGTCACAGACCGTATCCGGTCCTGGGGCGACGTCTGCGCCATCGTGGTAGCCGATACGCGTGAAGCGGCCAAGGCCGCCGCGGCCCTCGTCAGGATCACGGCGACAGCCATCAAGCCCGTGCTGACTATCGACGAGGCTCTGGAACCAGGCGCGCCGGTCGTCCCGTCGTGGAGCGATTCCAACATCGTTACCCACCACCGCCTGCGCCACGGCGACCCCGAGCCGCTGTTTGCCGGTTGCGAACTGATCATGGAAGAAGACTTCACTACCCAGGCCATAGAACACGCGTACATGGAGCCAGAGGCGGCCGTTTGCGTGCCCAGGGCCGACGGTGTCGTGGAAGTCTACGGCAGCATGCAGCACCCGTTCAGCACACGCCGTTTCACGGCCGCGCTCCTGGGCGAGCCGCTGTCCAACGTCGAGGTGTATACCATCTCGGTAGGAGGCGGCTTCGGCGGCAAGGACGACAACGCCGCCGCCGTCTGCGCCCGCGCCGCACTCGCGGCCAGGCTGACGGGCCGGCCCGTAAAGATGCGCTACGACCGCGAGTGGTCAATGCGAGAGACCTACAAACGCCATCCCTACCGCCTGCACTACAAGGTAGGCGTCTCCAGCGAGGGCAAGGTGCTGGCCGTAAAAACCACGATGTACGCCGACTCCGGCGCCTACCTCTCCGTTACGCCCTGGGTCACCTGGCGCTCGACCGCCCAGTGCTTCGGCCCCTATTCCATAGACAACATCCATGCCGACGTCTACGGCGTGGCCACGAACAACATATTTACCGGGGCCATGCGCGGCTTCGGCGCGCCTCAGGTCAACTTCGCCGTTGAACAGTTGATGGACATGGCGGCGCACAAGCTGAAGATCCACCCGCTGGGCCTGCGCCGTATCAACATGGTAAAGCAGGACTCGGTAACCGTAACCGGCCAGAAGCTGTCCGGTCACACGGTCAGCCTCGAGGACGTGATGAATCGCGTAGTCCACGAAATCGGCTATCGCAAGAAGTATGAACTCTGTTCCTTCGGCAAAACGGAGACTGACGAACTCTACGGTATCGGCCTGGCCATCAGCTATCGCGGCGCCAGCCTCGGAGCCGAGGGCATGGACTTCTGCGGATGCATCATCAATGGCCAGTACGACGGTTCGATACTCCTGGAAGCCGGCATCCACGAAAACGGTCAGGGATCAGAGTCCACCATGTCCATCATCCTGGCAGACGAACTGGGAACCGACCGCAAGCGCATACGGTACCGCCGTTCGTCTACCAGCTCCATCCCGGACGGCGGCACCACCGTGGCCACTCGCGGCACCATTATGGGCGGCTCGGCCGTCGTCGTAGCGGCCAAGCAATACAAGGAATTACTGCAGAAGCACCTCGCGGAGCGCCTCCGCTGTAAGCCCGAGGAAGTCACCTTCCATGACGACAAGATATGGGGCCTCAATTTTGAATACTCCCTGACCTGGGAAGAGGCGATGCGCGAGCTTTTCCTGCAGCGCATAACGCCGTACGCCTTCGGCACCTTTCAGGCGCCGCCGGTCAGCTGGGACGACACCAACGGGCAGGGTGACGCCTACTTCACCTACGTCTATTCATGCCAGGCGGTAGAGCTCTCGGTCGACAAGAAAACAGGCAAGGTAAAGCTGCTCAATATCGTAGCGGGCCACGACATAGGCAAGGCCATAAACAAGGCTATGCTCCTCGGGCAGATGTTCGGCGGCGTGACGCAGGGCATGGGCATGGCGCTTATGGAAGAATTCGTGCGCGAAGGCGGCAAGAGTCCCACCCTCAACTTCGATAAGTATATGATACCGCGCACGACCGATCTGCCTGAGATGACCGGCATCATCGTGGAGAACCACGATCCCAACTCGTTGACCGGCGCCAAGGGCATAGGCGAGCCCGCCATAGAACTCATAGCGCCCGCCATAGCCAACGCCGTCTACAACGCCACCGGCGTCCGCTACAAGGACATGCCGATACGCATTCGCCCGGAGGATCTGGCATGAACTCGATCAACATCAATGGAACCAACTTCGACGTCAAGGACGAAGAGCTGGAGCTTTCGCTCCTGGACTACCTGCGCGAGCGACGCTTCCTGACCGGGACAAAGAACGGTTGCGAAAAGGGCCTCTGCGGCTCCTGCACCGTGGCCATTGACGACAAGGCGTTGCGAGCGTGTAAGACGCCGGTCAAGAAGGCGGTGGGAACAAGGGTCGTGACGATTGAAGGCATGGAAGGCCCGGGCGGCGCCTTGCATCCGTTGCAGAAGGCGTTCATGGACGCGGGCGCCATCCAGTGCGGTTTCTGCACGCCCGGCATGGTGATGAGTTCCTACGCTCTCCTCGTGCGCGACCCGGCGCCCAGCCGCGATGCCATACGCAAGGCGCTGCGGGGCAATCTGTGCCGCTGCACCGGCTATCAGCAGATCATCGACGCGGTGGAACTCGCCGCCAAGGTAATCCGCGAGCAGGCCGTGTCATCACGGCCGGGCTGCGAGGAATAGTAATTTGAATATAGACAGGAATGGGAACAGGATTTACAGGATAAGAAGGAGATGAACAGGATAAGAGAATCCCAAAGCCTTTGACTTGTATTCTCCTCTCCATAATCCTGCAAATCTCTTCGACTTCATCCTGTAATCCTGTCAAATTCTTGATGTGAGGCACAAACCTCAGGGTAGCGGGGTGAGCCTGAATTCGGCATTCCCCAGCTTGAACACCTCGGCGGCGCCCGAACTCAGATAAACCCGCTTTTCTTCATCTATGAACACAGCCTCGACATGTTCCAGCGACTCGGCCAGCGCCATGCCTTCTTTCAGACCCAGCGAGAACAGCGTCGTGGACAGGCCGTCCGCATCGATCGATGACGAACTGATAATAGTCACCGATACGAGGCCGTTGCGCACCGAATACCCGGTGCCGGTATCGAAGATGTGGTGGTAGTGCGTGCCATCTGGCGCGATGAAGTATCGCTCGTAGACACCGCTCGTGACCACGGTGGCTCCGCCTTCCAGCGTGGCTATGCCGATATGCTCGCCGCGCTCGTCAAAGGGGTTCTGGATGCCAATGCGCCAGGGCGAGCCGTCGGGCTTCTTGCCCACCACCTTGACGTTGCCGCCCAGGTCTATGACCGCCCCCTTGACCCGTTTTTCCAGGAGCACGCGCGCCACCTCGTCAGCGGCGTAGCCCTTGGCTATCGCCCCGAGGTCCAGTAGCATGCCGGCGCGCGGCAGGAAAACCGTACCCGCCGCATCATCGATACGAACAGAGCCATAATCCACGAGCGGTAACGCCGCCTTGATCTCCTCGGCCGACGGCACGCGTTCGCCGTCGAGCCCTATGTTCCACAGCTTGACGATTGGGCCTATAGTCGGGTCGAAGGCGCCGCCGGAGCGGGCCGCGTACCAGAGCGCCTTGCTAGTCACGTAGCGTACATCCGCGGGAGCCGCCACAGGCGTCTTGCCGGCGGCCTCGTTGATAGCGGCTACGACGGTGCCCGCCGCGTTGGCGCTCATGGAAGCTTCTATCTCCCGAAGCCGCGCAAAGGGCCTTTTCTGACCCGCCGTCGAGTATGCGTATGGAACATACCGTGCCCAGGACCAGGTCGGACCGGTCCATGGGTTTGCCGGAGCATGATGCGGCCAGAGCGACAAGGGCAACGACAAAAAGCGCTTGGCGCTTGCGTGTGGTAATGAATGCGGTATTCATCCGCGAACCTCCGGAATCATTGGTAGTAGCGTTTTTCGTGGCCTATAGTCGTCTGTTCGCCATGGCCGGGCCAGACGCGCACGGCGTCGTGAAGCGAGCAGAGCCGTTCGCGTATCGAATGGACTATCGTAGACTCGTCGGCGTCGTAATTGTCGGTGCGGCCGCGGCCGTCCCGGAACAGGGTATCGCCGGCTATCAGCGATGAGCCGCCCTCAGCCAGAAAGCACGACGAGCCGCGGGTATGGCCAGGCGTGTGTATCGCGACGATGTCGGTGTCGGGGAGCATGAAACCGTGCTCGTAGTATTCGTCGGCGTCGGGTATGGGGACCCAGTGCTTCCTGAAAAACGCCAAGGCCTGGATACTCGCGAAGATGCGCTCGTTTGTCGCCTTGGCCTTCTCGCCGAAATAGTCGCGGTCGCCGGCCGGAGCGAAGGTTCTGGCCTGAACACCATGAGTGGCGAGTCCTGCCAGCAGACCAGGCAGGGCCGCTACGTGATCCAGATGCCCGTGCGTCAGGGCAATGAGCACCCCGGGCGCGGCGGACCGTCCGACAGCCGCGAGGGTCTCGGCGAGCAGGCGTTCGGGTTCGGCGCCAGGGTCGACGACGACGAGAGGAGAACCGGCGTTCTCGATAATATAGACGTTTTCCCCTATGGGACCTACACTCAGGCAATGTATCATGCCCAAGCATAGTACCGGCCGGTACCAACGATGACAAGCGGAGCGCCTATACATGTTCCTACCAGTTTACCTGGCCGCGCTGGCCGCTATTTTCTTCTACGCCCTCCTGCCTGTCGTTGGAGCATTCATGACGCGCCAGCAGTGGCGGCTCTTCAGAAAATCTGTCATCGAGGCGGCTTCCCTTCCGGTTTTCGGCACTAAACTGGCCCCTGACGCTCCACTGGCTTCCGGCAAGTTCGCCGCGGATGCCGGCCGCTGCCGCGTCCATGGCGACGTCGATGCGCTCGGCGGCCAGCACGAACTCTGGATATCATGCCGCAATGCCGTCGTCGTCGTCGACTTGCGCGATTCCTGGGTGTACATTCTGACAGGCCGAGCGGGAGACGACACGCTGGAGCGGCGCCGCTGGAGCGAGTTACCATCAATAGGCCCGGGAGCCAGGGCCTTCATCGCGGGCGCCGCGGAACTCTCGGGCGGACGATTCGTTATCGGCCCGGCGGGCAAAGAACCGCCGCTGGTCATCCTGCACGACGGAGACGACGACAGCGTCGTCAGGCGTTCCATCTGGGCAGGGCGCCATGAAAACGAGTACTGGAATCCTATGACTCAGGTTTCAATGGCGTTGGGCGTAGTCACGATGAGCGGCATCGTCCCCTTGGCCTTACGAAGCAGGATGCCGTCGCTAATTGGCGCGTTGACGCTGACCGCGGCGTTTTCCCCTATCCTGGTGCTGTTGCCGCCTGGCGTGGTGGGCTTTTTTGTGTATAGACGGTTCTGGAGAAGGGCACGCTACTGCAGGGCGAGGAGGGACG
>CAZNCK010000082.1:0-15965 GCA_964571545.1 uncultured Treponemataceae bacterium
TCGCTGGAGAAGTATCTCAAGGAGACGTACGGCGTCATCGTGTACCAGGAGCAGGTGATGCAGGTGGCCCAGGAAATTGCCGGCTATTCCCTGGGACGAGCGGACCTGCTGCGACGCGCCATGAGCAAGAAGAAGGTGGAGGTGCTGGCGCTGGAGGAGAAACCCTTCATCGAAGGCGCCCTGTCGCGCGGCTATACGGCTGAGAAAGCCAAGGAGATATTCGACATCCTGGTGCCGTTCGCCGGCTACGGCTTCAACAAGAGCCACGCCGCGGCGTACTCCGTGGTGGCCTACCGGACGGCCTGGCTCAAGGCCAACTATCCGGCCGAGTACATGGCCGCCAACCTCACCAACGAGATCAACGATACCGAGAAGCTCACCCAGTACATTTCAGAAGCCCGCACCATGGGCATAGCCCTGACCGCGCCCAATATTAACCACTCGGAGGCAATCTTCTCCGTGTCCGAGGGCAAGATAGTCTACGGCCTGATCGGCGTTAAAGGCGTCGGAGACGGCGTCGTGGCCGCCATAGTCGCGGAGCGCGCAAAGGCCGGGCCGTTCAAGGACTTTCTAGATTTCCTGGAACGGGTAGGCGTCGTCTCGATGAACAAACGCGTCATAGAGACGCTGATACAGGCCGGCTGTTTCGACGCTATGGGCCACGGCCGGGCGGAACTAGCGCTCAACCTGGAACGCGCCTACGACTACGCCCAGAAGAAGGCCGACGCCGGCGCATATGGCCAGACGAGCCTCTTCGAGGCCGATAGCGAGGAAGAATTCCCTCCGTTTCGCTTTGAACCGAGCCTGGAATTGCCGCGGGCCGAGATCCTCCGCACCGAAAAGGCGCTTCTAGGCTTCTATTTCTCAGGCCACCCGCTAGACGAATTCAGGGACCTCTACGACAAATGTTGCGACGTGGACATGGCGCATCTCGAGCGCTCCAGCCCCGAGAAGCGATACACGCTTGTGGGCCAGCTCGTAGAATGGCGCGAGATACTCACTCGTAAGGGCAAGAAGATGGCCTTCGGCAAGGTGGAGGGCTATGGCGGCACTATCGACATCGTCGTGTTCGCCGCGACGCTGGAAGCCAACCCCGGCCGTTTCGAAACAGACGCCATAGTGTTCCTCAAAGGCGTCGTCGATCTGGAGCGCGAGACGCCGAGCTTCAAGGTGGAGGGCCTGCTTCAACCGGCCGAACTCAAGGAAAAGAGCTACCGCACCATGCATATCACCTTAAATCCAGTGCGCCGCGAAAAAGACCTGGAAGGTCTCCGGGACATACTCTTCGAGTCCTCAGGTCAGTGCGGCGTCGTCCTCCACGTGCGCGACGAAGACTCCGTAGTAACGGTCAAGGCCCACGCTCAAATCAGTTGCGCGCCTCGGCCCGAGGTGATGGAGCGCATCCGCGACACGCCCATCGTAGCCGAGGTCTGGCTCGATTGAACTCCGCATGGCTTTGATTCGGCTTTTGCCAAAATAAACTGCCTCAGCCGCCACGAAACTCACCGGCTAAAGCCGGTGAGTAGTTTAGAAAAAAAGCCCCCTGTAGCGCGATAGCGCAATGCGGGGCTAGTCTGGGCTTCTTGGGTTTTTGCGGCTTTCAGTTAGCGTCGCGGCTCAGAATATAGGAACCAAGTTTGGTAAAATCGAAAAACGCAAATTCCGCCGCGGTGCGCACGCCCGGTTTTTTAGAGATGATCGCCGCCCGCATGCCGGCGCCCAGGGAACCCTTGACGTCGTAGGGTTCGGAATTGCCTACGTAGAGTATTTCTTCGTTGGCGACGCCCAGACGCTGTGCCAAGAGATCGAACGAGGCGCGGTCGGGTTTTACGAACCCGGTTTCCTCGCTGGTCATGGTCACGTCGAATTTGTTGGCCAGACCCAGCAGTTCGACTTTCTTGTCACAGGGAAAATCAGAGAGCGCTCCGAGTTTGAGGCCGCTGGCGCGCAACAGGTCGAGCACCGCGGACACGCCGGGATATGGATCTATTGTCGCGAACGGCGCAACAGAGGCGGTATAGAAAAACGCTTCAATGTCGTGGTAAACGCGTTCCGGATCTGAGCCCATGTGTTTTGCGGTGAGTTCAGCCTGAAAACGGTGCAGTGCCTCGATGCTATGGATGCCGCGAGCACGGTACTCAGGCGAGGTCAAGAGCGCTCGAAGTTCGCGTCTAACCCTGCCAAAGGCTATAAGAAAGCCGAGATTTGGTAGGCCCCTTCCGATGAGCTTGCGGTAGAGCGCTGCTGTTGGGTAGAGGGTTCCGTCAATGTCGAAACCTACGGCACGTATTGGCATGGTACCCTTTATACCGGGTAACGACGCGGATGTCTATGACGGGACTTCCGGGAAGAGGTGTTCAGGGGCTAGATAAAAAGACCGGCGCCCAGGATGTCCCGGGCACCGGTCTTTGAATGATCAGACGGTCTTTTTGCTATACTTTGTGTGCAGGAGCAGGTGGGACTGGTGCCCCAGCGGCTTCTCCAGGAATTCCTTGTACAGAGCCTTCACAGACTCGTTTTCATGGGATTTTCGCAAAGGAAGCCCCCTGTCCTCGGTATAGATTGCCGTACGGCGCAGTTCCCGCTTAGCCCAGTCGGGGGCCACCGGTTGGCCGCCGCCGCCCAGACAACCGCCTGGGCATGACATTATTTCCACAAACGCGTAGGGGCTGTTGCCCGCGGCTATGCCTTCCAGCACGACGCGGGCATTCTTGAGCGTATGCGCTACCGCGACTGTGAGCGGCGTACCTCCCACATCTATCGTCGCCTCCTTGATGCCGTCAAAACCGCGCACCGCCATCAGTTCGAGCGAGGGTAGCGGTTTGCCCACGGCTATTTCGTAGGCGGTGCGTAGCGCCGCTTCCATGACGCCGCCCGTGGCTCCGAATATGGTCGCCGCGCCGGTGCTGGAACCCAAGGGGTCGTCAAACTGCTCGTCGGGCAGAGTCGCGAAGTCTATGCCGGCGCGCCTGATCATCCTTGCGAGTTCGCGAGTGGTCAGGGCGAAGTCGACGTCAAAGTATGGCGCGTCTGCCTTGCCCTTCTTCTGCCACCATTCCCATGCGCTGCGCATCTCCGGGCGCTTGGCCTCGAATTTCTTGGCGGTGCAGGGCATGATGGATACGACGACGACTTTTGACGGATCGACGCCGGCTTTCTGGGCCCAGAAGGTTTTTGCGATGGAGCCGAACATCTGCTGGGGCGATTTGCAGGTGGACAGGTGCGGCAACAACGCCGGGTAGAAGGTCTCGACGAAGCTTATCCATCCGGGCGAGCATGACGTTATCATCGGCAGGACGCCCTTGTTCGACAGGCGGGCCAGCAGTTCCGAGCCTTCTTCCATAATGGTTAGGTCGGCGGAGAACTGGGTGTCGAATACATGGTCGAATTCCAGCCGCCGCAGCGCCGCCGCCATCTTGCCGGTAACGAGGCTGCCCGGAGGCATGCCCAGCGCCTCCCCTAGCGATGCGCGTATGGCCGGCGCCGTCTGCACGACAACAATGAGTTCGGGGTCGTTTATCGCGGCGAACACCTCGTCGGTCTCATCGCGCTCGGTCAACGCGCCTGTCGGGCAGACAACGGTGCACTGGCCGCAGGACACGCAGGTCGACTCCGAAAGCGGTTTGTCCAAGAACGGGGCCACGCGCGAACGCACGCCGCGACCCACGAAGTCTATAGCCGATACCGACTGCATCTCGCGGCAGACAGCCACGCAGCGTCCGCAGAGTATGCATTTGTCGTTGTCGCGCATTACGCCCCAGCCTACGCGATCTGGAAACGTTACTTTTTTGGTTCGCGGAAATGCCTTGCGACGTATACCCATCAGTTCGGCCGCCGACTGCAGCTCGCAGGAACCGTTGCGCAGGCAGGAGAGGCAGTTTTCCGGGTGGTTTGCCAGCAACAGTTCTACGACTGTGCGCCGCGCCTCCATGACCCTGGCCCCGCCCGTGCGAATTTTCATGCCGGGCGCGGCGGCCTGCACGCAGGAACGCACTAGGCTCTTTGCGCCTTCTACCTCGACGACGCAGAGTCCGCAGGAGGCGTTCGTGCTTACGCCCTCAAGGTGGCAGAGCGTTGGTATCTTTATTCCCGAGGCGCGACAGGCTTCCAATATGGTAGATCCCGCGGGCGTAGAGACCGCGCGGCCATCTATTGTGAGTTGTATCGTTGCGACAGTTGTCTGGTTCATGCTGGTCCTCCACCTATCGCCATGGGCTGCGGGAATCTTCCCTGATATCGCAGCGTAGACAACGAGCTGCTTCCGCTATGGCCTGTTCTCCCGAATAACCCAACGCTATCTCCTGGAAATTGCCCCGGCGCTCCTCCGGCGGCACGAGCCTGGAGTGGCACATATGCGCCTTGGCTGGCTCTGGCGGCACCTTCATCGAGTGCCCGAACTCCCTGAACAGGCCGCTGAACGCGTCGCGTTGCATCAGTTCCGCGTCTATGTTTTTTGCGGCTATTTTGCCCAGGCCCATGGCTTCCGCCGCGGTGGCCGGTCCGGTGACCGCGTCCCCTATGGCCCAGATATTTCCCGCGGCCTTGCCTGAGAGGCGGTCAGCAAGAATGCGGCCGTCTTTTATGACAGCGATTCCCGCGGCTCCGAGAACGGATGAGTCAACCTTCTCGCCAACGGCCACATAGACATCGTCGCAGGGAATCTCGACTATCCTGTCAGTCTCCACAGGAGCGGGTCGACCCGTGCTGTCCATGCCGCCTGGTTTCATCACCTTGAAACGCACGGCCTTGACCCGTCCCTTGTCTCCGATGATTTCTACCGGCTGGAGCATGAATTCCATCCGTATGCCCTCTTCCTCCGCACCGGACAATTCGGTGGCGTTGGCCGGCATGCTTTGTTTTGCCCTGCGATAGGCGACCGTGACTTCGCAGTCCTGCCTGAACAGGGTTCTGGCCGCGTCTATGGCTACGTTGCCGCCGCCGATTACGAGCGCGCGCCTGCCGGGCTTGGGCTCTTTGCCCAGCGCGAAGGCTTCCAGCCACTCGTAACCCGGATGGACGCCCCGCAGGTCTTCACCCGGCACGCCCAGCCGTTTGTCGGCCTGGGCGCCTACGGCGATGACGAGCGCGTCGTACTGGCTCTGAAGGTCGCTGAAGCTGGCGTCTTTGCCTATTGTCGTATTGAAGACGAATTTGACGCCTAATTTTTTCCAGAGTTCCAGTTCCTTGTCCAGCACGTTCTTGGGTAGGCGGTAGGCGGGAATGCCGTAGCGTAGTATGCCGCCGGCCTTGGCCTTAGAGTCAAAAATTGTTACCTCGTGTCCAAGCCTGGACAGGTAGAAGCTGACGGCGAGTCCCGCGGGGCCGGCGCCGATAATGGCGACCTTGCGGCCGGTAGCGGGCTTCTTCTCCTTAACCAGCGTAGCCCAGACGTCCTTCTCGCGACCCATCTTGTACATCGTATCGGCAAGGTAGCGGTGGATTTCTCCCTGGGCGACCGGTTCGTCAAGGGTGTCTCGACGGCAGCGCATCTGGCAATGAAAGTGGCAAATACGGCCCATCGTACCTGGCAGCGGGTTGTCGCGGAGCGTTAGTTCGAAGGCGTCCTCTATGCGCCCCTCGCCCAGTAGCGCGATGTAGCCGGGTATGTTCATGTGGAGAGGGCAGGAGTTCTCGCAGAGCGCGGAGAACAGCGATTCGCAGGTGCCTGATTCGCAACGCTGCTCGGCAATGTGGCGCTCGTAATCGTTCCGGAAATACTTGAGCGTCGTAAGCACCGGGTTGGAGGCCGTCTGTCCGAGACCGCACAGTGAAGAGTCCTTGACCACGCGGGCCAGCCGTTCCAGCTCTATCAGATCCTGAGCGCTTCCGTCGCCACGGGTGATGTCTGTGAGCAGGCGCATCATCTGCGACAAGCCTTCTCTGCAGGGGGCGCACTTGCCGCAGGATTCAGCCGATGTGAAGCCTACGAAATAGCGCGCAACGTCCACCATGCAGTTGTCCTGGTCCATGACGACCATGCCGCCGGAACCCATGATGGCCCCGAGTCCAGCGAGCGACTCGTAGTCAACGCGGACGTCGAAATGCTCGGCTGGGATGCAGCCGCCCGAGGGGCCGCCGGTCTGCACGGCCTTGATCTGTTTTTTAGCGCCGGCACCTTCGCCCATGCCGTACACTATGTTGGACAAGGGCGTGCCCAGGGGCAGTTCGACGAGGCCGGTATTCTTGACCTTGCCTACCAGGCTGAACACCTTGGTGCCCGGACTCTTCTCTGTGCCGATGCCGGTGAAGTATTCAGCACCCCTGGCTATGATGACCGGCACGTTGCACCAGGTCTCGACGTTGTTGATGTTCGTGGGCATCCCGAGGTAGCCCTTCTGGGCGGGGAACGGCGGCCGCGGCGAGGGCCTTCCGGACTTTCCTTCCACGCTGGCGATAAGGGCCGTTTCCTCGCCGCACACGAAGGCGCCCGCGCCTGAGACGATCCGCAGCGAGAACGAAAAATCGCTACCCATTATGCGCTCGCCCAGGAAGCCTGCCTCGTTAGCGTCCTTGATGGCTTTTCTGAGTCGCTCGACGGCCAGCGGGTATTCGGCGCGCGCGTAGACTATGCCTTCTGACGCGCCCATGGCGTAGGCGCCTATGATCATGCCCTCTATGAGCATGTGGGGGTCGCTCTCTATTTCGTTGCGGTTCATGTAGGCGCCCGGGTCACCCTCATCGGCGTTGCAGATTACGTATTTCTGGGGGGCGTCATTCTGGCGCATCATCTTCCATTTAATACCGGTCGGGAAGCCGGCGCCGCCGCGTCCCCTGAGCCTGGCCTTTGTAAGCTCCGCTATCACGTCATCCGGCGGTGTTCCAAGGATACTGGCCAAGGCGGAATAGCCTCCGACAGCGACATATTCTTCTATGTTCTCAGGGTCGATAAGGCCGCAGTCTCGGAGCACCAGTTTTTCCTGACCCTTGAAGAACGGCAATTCGTTCCATTCGGGCAGCGACGGGAAACCAGTTCCATAGTCAATTTTAGACGTTCTGAAGTCCCAGACTGAAATCTTGGCCCTGGCGGTTTTTGCCAGGCGCTCATACGCCTTGTCATCGGTTGCGGCGGCGACGAATTTGGCGGCTTTCGCGGCCTTGACGTCGCTGAACAACAGGATTGGATTGCCCGGTCGGTAGAGCATGAGTAACGGTTCCTCGGCGCAGAATCCGAAGCAACCAGCTTTTTTTACGAGCACCCGGCCATCGGACGCGGCATCCATCAGGGCATCGAAGAGGACGTCGGCGCCGTTGCCGATGCCGCAGGTGCCGAGGCCTACCGATATCGCCGGAATTTCCGGCTTGACGCTTGAGAGCCCGCGGGCCGCCATCGCGTCGTACTTTTTACTCTTCATTTCAGCGCTCCTTTCCGCATGCTGTCGAGAAGGGAGCACAGCTTGCCAGTGGTCATCCTGGAATGGATTGTTCCGTCGATCGCCACGACCGGAGCGAGGGCGCACTGGCCAAAACACGCGACGGTGCGCACGGTAAACAGCCGGTCATCAGTTGTGCAGGTCGGTTCCTCTTCTTCCTTGAACCCCACAATGCCTAGCCTGTTAGTCGCCTCCCTGAGGAGGCCCAGCGAACCGCGAGTATGACAGGCTGTTCCGCGGCACACGACGATGCTGTGCTTTCCCTGGGGTTTCAGGTTGAAGAACGAGTAGAACGTGGCGACGGAATAGACCCGTGACAACGGCTCCCCGGTCTGTAGGGCTATCGCCCTGAGCGTAGCTTCGGACAGATGACTGTACTCGTCGCCGTGTTGGGCTTCTTCGAGTGCCGTCAAGAGAGCGCCGGGCTGTACCGCCTCAGCTTCGATGTGTACACCCGCGTTGCGGGTTGATACGCTCGTCGCGGACCTTGTTTCCATGAAACCTCCCATTCCTGTCGCCCTTGCGGAGTCGATCTATGATGAAGGAATCCAGTGCCTTACTCTGTTGGAGGGCGAATCTACCCATATAGTATATCTTAATCAAAGAAATGCAAGAAATTAATATAGATAAAAATTCTAAACATTGGCTTAGATCCTTGTTGCGCTAATCAAAAAATGGCCATATATTTTTTCTATATGAATAACCGCGACGAAGCATCGCGAGTGCGCCGCCGCGACAGAAAGCCTCAGTCGGAACTGATAGGGCGGGCACTGGAACGAACCCAGGAAATTTTCAACCGCTTGAACGCGTATTCCTACCTCAGCGCCCTGGATCGGGATGACTTTTCCTACTACCGGACCTTCTACCTTGAGTCTCTGCTGCATATCGATGACAGGATACTCGATGGAAGCCTCGTGCCCGTAGACCTGTCCGATTTTCCTCAGGTAGTACGTTTTCCGGGTTACGACATCAATGCGGCTCTGTTCATTGGCTCGTTTGATCCGTTTCAGATGACCCACCTGGCCACGGCGCTCCGGTACCTCGCGTCGCCGGGAGCGGCCGCGCCCGTCGTCTTCGTGGTACCAGAGGGGCATGTCAATCCGCTCAAGCCTAACAAGAGCGACTACCGCTACCGGTTTGAGCTGTTGTCCATGCAGGTCCAGGGAGTCTTTGACCCGCTTATAGTACCGCTGGACATAGGCGAAGGCGCCGATACGATAGAAATAGTCAGGCGCTTCATTGCGATGTTTCCAGGCGCCCGCGTTTCAATGACGCACCTCCTAGGCTCGGATGTGCTGCCGTTGGCAGTGTCCTGGTTGCCCGTTGATCTTGAAGCATGGAGGGCTGAAGCCAGCTTGCGTCGCGTCGAATTTTCCTACAAGGCCTTCGTGGTCCTGAGGGAGGGCGCCTCGCCCGCGGAGCCGCATATCCAGACAGTACGCGCGCTCGGCCTGCCCATCATTGTCGACGACAAGCCCATTGGCACCCCGTCCAGCTCCGATTTCAGGGACAACCGTGCGTTCTCCATAGTTTTTCCTACCGAGTCAGTCATCAAGCACGTTGAAGTGTTGTTCCGCTACAATCTAAACCGGCCTTGGCACCCCACCGATGCTGCTCCAGTTGGTTGATATATGGCCTGGTAAACGAATACTTAGGCACAGAGACACAGAGAAGATGAGGAAGAGATGTCGATAAAAATAAATAATTAGCCCACGAAGAACGGAGGCGTGAAGAAGGGGGAGATGAAAGTTAAACTAATAAAAAATTGACATAGCCGCGCTGTTGAGCTAGTCTGGTGCGGATGTTATCATCAGCCTTATTTATAATGTCTACTATAGCTGTCAGTGACGTCGATATCCGGACGAACCGTATTCCCGATCAATACATAGCCCTCCCGCTGGCGTTCGCCTTAGCGGAGAACTTGGCGCTAGGCTTGCGATTCGCCGTTGATCGGTTTCTAGAGAGTGTCGTCGTCTTATTTGCCTTTCTGATATTTAGACGATTAGTAAAAGGAAAATTCGGACTTGGGGACATAAAGCTTATTTCCGCGTCGACGATGGCCTTTGGAATCGTCGGTGTGTTGGTTGAAGTATTCTTCGCGAGCTTGCTTGGGGTGATATGGGCTATGCTAGCCTTAAAAAAAGGTGGTAGGTTTCCTTTCGCGCCATTTCTAGCGCTCGGCATGCTTATCGCGACGCTTTCTAATCCCTATCTACAAGCGTTTTTGTATAGTTAATGATACAATAAGTCGGTGGAGTCGCGATAATGATCAAAATACAAGCTCGAATTCAAGAGAAGCTCGTTTTCGGCTTCATGGTCTTTTTCTTTTCCTCAATAGCAATCATGCCCGCTACCGCCCAGCTGATTTCCAGGATGGAATTCAAGAACCAACCCATTACCGATATTCTCCTGGTATTGGCCGAGGCATCGGGAACCTCGATCGTCACCGATGAAACGATAGTCGGAAATGCCTCCTTCTACTTCTCTGAAACCGATATTCGGACCGCCCTCAGGTCATTCTTAGGGGCCCAACGCATATATATGCACGAAATCGAAGGTGTTATCTACGTTTCCAGGATCGATGTATCCTACGGGAGCGATAGATTGGTTAGGGTCCACGCCGAAGAGGTCGATCCGTCCTTGATCATCAAGGCCATGTCCAGGGCGGCGGGGAAGACGATACTGAACGACGCGCTTCCTAAGTCGACCGTTACCGTGCATATCGAGAACGTTCCGCTCGAAGAGGCCGTCAGGATAGTCGCGGCTCGCTTTCCTGAATACGAACTCGTCGTCTCTCCTACGAGCCTTTACTTGAAGCGAGTAGATAGCGTCGGGAAAAAACTGGTCGTAGCCGTCGCGGGTGATAGGTTGAGTCGGGGCATCGACGGACTCTATTCCATTAATTTCGAGCAGGCCAGCTTCCTTGAAATACTGGACGCGCTTATGTCCGCCGAGCACAAGGAATACGTACTCATGCTCCGAGGCGACTTCTCTATTGGCCGGATGAGGCATTCCGGCAAGAGTTTCGAGGAGGCCTTGAACCTTCTCCTTGAGCAAGCCGGCGCTGATTATGTGGAGCGCGGCGGCATCGTCTACCTTTTTGAGATTCAGAAAAAAGATATCGTTAAGAAGCTACGTGACACCGATGTCCTCGTAATCAAATACTTGCCGGTGCAGGATCTCGTGACTATGCTGCCACAGGAGCTGTCTAATAGCGCCTTTTTCCGGGTCGACAAGGCTTCTAACTCTATGATCATGACGGGTAGCGAACAGGAGCTAAGGCCCTTGCTCGATTTTATATCGAGCGTCGATATTCCGCCGGTTGGAGGGAAAGTATATACGCCGTTCTCCTTGAAGTTCAGTAAGGCCAAGGATGCGCTCGCGCTTATACCGCCTCGGATGTTTCCCATAGCGCCTATTATCGGGAGCGACGAATACAGTTTCATAGCCTTGGTTACGCCAGAGGCCTCACAAGAGCTCTCCGCGTTAATTAAGCTACTAGACAGAAAGGTATCGGCGGTACCTATACGCCTCAAATATATAAAGACCGACGAGCTTCTTAAGCTTTTGCCTCCATCGGTATCGAAGGAAGACGTCGTGGATTCCGGGTTCCCCGGCCTGATTTTCTTTAACGGGCCGGAAGAGAGGCGGCGGCGGTTTGAATTGGAGCTGGGGACGATAGACAGGCCGAAGCCCCAGATCCAATACGATATCCTCGTACTGCAATCGCAGTCAGGCTACTCATTAAACATCGGGGTTACCGGGTCCGCAAAGGAGACAGCTGCCGACGCGGACCTCGACGCCAAGGCGATAATAGGGGCTTTCGAGGATCTCTTATCGATCAATTTCGATATTATTAGCGAGTTCGGATATACGTTCGCGGCCAAGCTAACGGCCGAGATATCCACTTCCACTTCAGAGGTATACGCCGATACGAAGTTGACTGGGATAGTCGGACAGGATGTTAAGTTCCAAAATACTAACACATATCGATATCGCGATTCCGAGATAGATCCCGATGACGGGACGGTGCAGTCGACGGGCGTGACCAGGGAGTTGACATCGGGTTTGTTGCTGTCAATTAATGGATGGGCTTCGAGTGATGGTATGATCACAATGACTATCTCCACGACAGGATCGGAGCGCGGAGAAAGCTCGAGCGACTCGACGACGCCTCCCCAGACCTCGGAGCGCGTAGTCTCGACGCAAGTGCGCACCTTATCCGGGAAGCCGGTAGCGATAACGGGCCTTATTCAAAGGAACAGGAGCCTAACGCTCAAGAAGATTCCCATCCTGGGGGATATACCATTACTCGGAAGGCTATTCTCGTTCCCTACGGAATCGGATACGCAGACGGAGTTTTCGGTATACATAGTCCCGCGGCTTATCACCGATATATCAGGCTCGGACGCCGGAGCCGGGGAGCTAGGCGCCAAGATGTCGGCCCTGTACCGATCGGCCGCCGCGAGGCCCTGATATGGCTGCATCGTCTGCCCTCGATCCAGAAACATTAGACGATCCCGTTCCTGTTGATCAGGGGCAATACAGCCTCGAATTCAGCGAGGCCAATAGGGTATTGCTCCTGTCCGATTCGCCCGAGGAAGCGATCGTCGCCATCGCAGGACCGAAGACCGCGGAACTCGAAGGCGTACTCATCCACCACCACGGCAAGCCCGTCCGCTTTATGGAGATAGACCAGTCATCGTTCGCGTCGCGCCTGGGAAAGCTCCACGCGCTCGGCACTATGGGCGGCGACGCCGATAACGACGAGGACAGCGGCTTCCAGATAGATTCGGTGCGGGGCGACGCCCCTATAGTTAACTTCATTAACGGTATTTTGATAGACGCCATACGCGCGCGCGCCTCGGATATCCATATAGAGTTGTTCTCAGGATACGGGCAGGTACGGTTTCGCGTCGATGGAAGCCTGGCGACCATCACGACCTTTCCCGCGGAGCGCTTCTCGGCTATATCGGCTCGCGTCAAGATAATGGCCAACCTCAATATCATGGAGCGGAGGCTACCGCAGGATGGACGCGTCACCGTCGACTTAGGGCAGGATAGCGTCGACCTCCGCGTGTCCATAGTCCCGATAGCGCGCGGTGAGTCTATAGTCCTGCGGCTCTTCGGAAAGACCGGAGCCCTCCTGTCGCTCGCTGAGCTGGGCATGGACGAGGCCATGGCCGTATCGGCCGACAAGATGCTGGGGTACCCGCATGGCCTCATACTAGTCACAGGACCCACGGGGTCGGGAAAGACTACGACCCTGAACGCTATGCTACGGCGCCTCAGGTCCGCTACCGCCAAGATAATAACCATTGAAGACCCAATAGAATACGTGATAGACGGGATTAACCAGATACAGACTAACGAGCAGATAGGCCTGAGCTTCGACAACCTCCTTAGGCGCGTGTTGAGGCAGGATCCTAACGTCATCATGGTAGGCGAGGTGCGCGATCATCCTACCGCCGACCTCGTCGTCAGGGCCGCGCTTACGGGACACCTCGTCCTTTCAACGCTCCACACCAACGGTAGCGCCTCCGCAATATCGAGGCTCAAGAATATAGGCGTGGAGCCGTTCCTCGTCGCGGCCGTCCTCCGAGGCGTCATAGCCCAACGCCTCGTGCGGCGCCTGTGCCCCGATTGCAAGGTAGAATCCAGCCCTAAACCGGCTGAAGTGGCTGCCGCGGAGCGATACGGTGTACGCCTTGAGCGCGTCTTTAGGGCGGTTGGTTGCTCGCGTTGCAGGCAGTCAGGGTACGACGGCCGCTTCGCCGTATACGAGCACTTCCTCATGGACGAGGGGCTGGAAACGGCCATAGTGAAGGGCGAACGTCTGTCGTCCATCTCCGATTACCTCCGGGAACGAGGCATGAAGAGCCTCGCGCGGGCGGGCCTCGAGCGTGCGGCGCTGGGAGAGACGACTATAGACGAGATAGAGCGGGAGATAGAGTTGGCATGAAATTCTCCGTCAAGCAAAAGAGGCGCGACGGACGTGTCGTCGAGTCTGTCTTGGAAGCGGATAGCCAGGACTCCTGCGAGCGCGCCGTAGCCGACAAAGGCGCCCTCGTTATATCGATAAGGCGCGTCGACTCTGATTCTAAAACGACTAAACGGCGACGATCATCGGCCGACATTACCGAGTTCACGTCTATCGTGGCGACGCTGCTCAGCTCATCGCTCGGCGTGCGCGACGCCCTGGCCATAGTCCGCAACGTAGCCGAGCGGCCAGGAGTGGTCGACCTCGCCTCGAGGCTATCGGCAAGGCTAGAAAAGGGCCAGGAGTTCTCCGCCGCTATAGCCGTCGAGGGCGAGGGCCTGCCGCCCATATACCTGAGCCTGGTGAAGATAGGCGAACGGACGGGGGACCTCGCCAAGTCGTTCTCCCGCCTCGACGAGTACATGGCGGATAAGCGCAAAGTGAGGCAGGCCCTCATAGGCTCGCTTATGTATCCCGCGGTGATACTGTGCGTTCTGGTGATAGGCGTCATAGGCGTTTCCGTATACGTACTGCCGCGCTTAACGCTTATCTTCTCGGCGCTTGGAGGCTCGGCCACGGAAGCGGTCGCTAGCTCCATGGCTCGGGCGTCCGCGGTGTTCGGCGCCTTCGCGTGGATACTGGGATTGTCGGCCGCCGCCATAGTAGCGCTCGTGACGCTCCGAAAAACGAATGCGGCGGCTAAAGCGAGTATCGACGCGGTTATGCTTAAAATTCCTATAATCGGGCGCTATTTCGTCGACGCCCAGACCCTGGATTTCGCGTTCGCCATGGAGGCGCTTACCAACGCCGGCATACCGCTTGACGAGGCGCTGGGAGAGGCCGCGATGGCGGCAACCAACGCCGCGTTCGCCGGCTGCATTGCCCGAGGGCGCGATAACGTAAGGCGAGGAAAGCCCTTGTCAGAAGCCTTTGCCGCTGAGACGTCATTTCCCCGCCACGTCGTGCAATGGCTGGCCGTTGGCGAGAGGACGGGTCGCGTCTCCGAGATATTTACTAATATCAGGCTTTTTTATCAGAAGGCCGTCTCCATGTGGACGAGCCGCTTCGTTGGGCTTGTAGAGCCGGCCGTTAGCGTCATAGTCGGAGTCGTGATAGTGTCTATCGTTATGCTTTTCATACTACCGCTTTTTACCGCGTACGGTTCGGTGCTATAGTATCCGTACGATTCTAGTGGAGGATCACGATGCTTATTAGTAATGAAGAACAACATACCGAGCGAGAATGTCCCGAGTTAGCACAACGCGATGAACGTGATGGGGGATGGACCTTCATCGAGACGCTTATAGTGCTGGGAATCGTCTTGATCTTGACCGCGACGGTTGGATTTACTGCCGTAAAGTACCTCCAGAAGGCGAAAGTCGTGGCGGTACGTACCCAGCTCGATACGCTCGATCTGGCTCTCCAGACCTACTACCTCGATTGCGGCTCCTTCCCGAGCGCCGAGCAGGGCCTCGAATCCCTTTGGGCTAAACCTACCGTCTCGCCGGTACCGGAGTCGTGGAACGGTCCGTACCTCATGAAAAAGCTATCCAAGGACCCATGGAGCCGCGACTACGTCTACAAGATACCCGGGCCTGACGGCTTGCCCTACGGCATAGCGAGTCTGGGAGCGGACGGGCAGGATGGCGGAAGCGATGAGAACGCCGATATCGTCTCCTGGTAAGGCCGGAGCCTCGCAGGACGGTTGGACGACAATGGACGCCATAGTCGCCTTGGCTATCGTGGCTATATGCGCCTCCGCCGTGCTAGGCGGCGCCATGACGCTGGGCGCCAGGGGGCGTTCGCTGTCGGTTAAGGCGCGAACGCATATAGCCGAAGGGAACGCGTGGACAGATGATATCGTGTCGTCCGTTTCAAGGTGACGAGGGCTTCACGCTGCTCGAGACGGTCATAGCGTCGCTCGCGTTCGCGGCCATCGGCCTCGTGCTCGTCGTCATGTCGTCGTCGGTCATACGCGCCTCGTCGGCCGCGCAAGCCGAGGCGAGAGGCGCGGCGACGGCTATGCTCGTCGATAAAGCCATACGGGAAGCGGTGGATTCCGTCAGCCCCCCGTTTTGGGCGTGCGCGTTCAAGATCGACGTGTCCAAAGGCTCTTGTCTCATCCCGTACGCTGGCGGCATAGCCGACGCGATGGTGACTATATCGGCTAAGGATTCGGCCTTGTCGATAGGGACGGCCGAAAAGAGCGTGTCGCTATCGGGCGTAGAGTTGAAGTCCATTACTAGCATAGGAGAAGACGGAGAGCCGTTAGGGATATCCGTTACGTATACAGCCTACGGTAAGGAGTACGAGACGCGAGCCTGTTTCTCATCGTTTCCTCTAGGAGCCTCCGATGAGCCATGACGATGGTGCGGCGTCTATCCAGGCCCTCGTCGTCCTCTGCCTCATGGGCACGATAATCGCCGCGTCGGCGTACGCTATAGCGTCATCGTCGAGAATAGCGCAGTTAAGCTCTGGTGATGATCGCGACGGAGACATGCTAAAGATCGCTTCTTCAATAGTCGACGCAATCCAGGCCGATTCATCACCCGGCGCCGACTCGCCTAACGATATAGGTTTCTCTACGGCGGAATCGAGCGGCGCTGAACTACGGG
>CAZNCK010000083.1:0-286 GCA_964571545.1 uncultured Treponemataceae bacterium
AGGCGAGTCGCCTTGAAAGGGGCGGGGGGCCAAGGGTCCCCCGTTCCTTTTTTACTACCGGCGCTCCTGATCGTATTCGCGGTACTCATATTCCCTATCATTTTCTCGTTCGTCGTATCGCTGTTCGACTGGCCTCTGTCCGCCGGCGGCGGCGAACGAAAATTCATCGGGGGAGGCAACTATGTCGCGCTGGTGCAGGACCAGGAGTTCTGGAACAGTCTCAAGCTGCAGCTCGGTTTCATCTTCGTAGCCATTCCGCTGGAACTGCTGCTCGGCCTATCGGCGG
>CAZNCK010000083.1:296-2140 GCA_964571545.1 uncultured Treponemataceae bacterium
TACTGTTAAACAGGGAATTCGTGGGCGGCAAAGTAGTGCGCGCCTTGATACTGCTGCCGGTGTTTTTCCTGCCCGTCGTATCGGGCATGACCTGGCGCTTCATGCTGCAACCACGTTACGGAGCGCTCAATAATTTCCTCTTGGCCATGGGAGCGCCCGAGATAACGTGGCTGGGCCATCCCAGCTTCGCGTATGCGGCCATAATCGTCCAGGACATTTGGCGCATGTGGCCCTTCGTGTTCATGCTTCTATACGCCGGCCTGGCAGGTATACCGACCGATGTCCTCGAGGCGGCTGAAATCGACGGCGCGACGTTCTGGAAACGCCTTTTTAGGGTGATACTGCCCCTGATGTATCCGACCATACTGACGGCCCTGCTCCTGCGCATTATCGATGCCCTGCGCATCTTCAGCGAGGTCTATGTGATGACCGAGGGAGGACCAGGTATGGCGACGACGCTGTTTAGCCTCTACACCCATCGTCAGGCCTTTGGCTACATGAAGGTGGGCATGTCCAGCGCCATGGCCATGTTTCTCCTTTTCATATCGATCGTGTTCGCCGTTACCCTGGTTCGCAAGAACATGAGTCTTGAAAAACTCGAAGATCAGGGAGGCAATCGATGACGCTGGCCAACAAGCGCAAGACCATCACCGCCGCCGTGATGGTCTTCGCCGTCCTGCTCCTGATCGTGGAGCTCTATCCCATATTCATTACCCTGCTCAACGGCTTCCGTCGTGACATCGTGATACTCTCCGGCCAGAAATTCGCGCTCAGCCAGCTGACCACAGACAGTTATATGCTGGTGTTTAAGAACAGGCAGATGATGAAGGCTATGGGCAACTCCATAGTCGTCGGACTCCTGTCTACGCTCCTTTCTGTCGGCGTGGGAGCCATGGCCGCGTACGGCATTTCTCGCTTCAAGTTCAGGGGCCGCAACGCGCTGGCGTACAGCTTTCTGGTGTTTCGCATGCTGCCGCAGATGTCGCTGGTCGTGGCCCTGTACATGATGTTCAGGGGCATAGGCCTCCGCGATACCATCTTCGGCATAACCTTGGCTCATTCCAGCTTCAACGTGCCTTATGTAATCTGGATGCTCATACCGTTCTTTACCGCCGTGGACAAGAGCTACGAGGAAGCCGCCATGGTAGACGGCTGTTCTCGCTTCATGCTGTTCCGCCTCGTATTCCTGCCGCTGGTAGCGCCGGGACTCGTCGTCGCCGCGGTGTTCGCGTTTATCAACAGTTGGAACGAATTCCTCTATGCGCTCATCCTGACAGGCACCAAGGCCAGGACGGCGCCCGTGGCCATCTCCAGCCTCATAGGCGGCGATACGCTGACCTGGGGCCAGATGTGCGCCGCGAGCACCGTCATGCTGACGCCGGTATTCGTATTCACGCTCGCCATGCAGCGTTTCCTTATACGGGGAGTGGCCGCGGGCGGCGTCAAGGGCTGATGCCCATTTTCAGGTAGATCGAACCCGCCCGGATATACTTCGGGCGGGCATTTTTTCGGAGGACCACCATGATTTCGCTCCAGCACGACGAACGCGGCTTTTCTGTGCTTCTGAATGGAACACGGCTACTCACCCATACGATTACCGAGCCTTGCGCCTATGTCGGCCGCGCCGCCGAGCATATTGACATGTACCGGGGCAACTTTGACATCACAGACAGGCTAGAAGAACGGCTCGGCCTGGGCGGTTTCATTATTGAAGAATCCGGCGGTTCTTCCCGCGTCACGCTGTCGCGTGCCGGTGGACCGAGCCTGACCCTGTCGCTGTCCGAGGAAGAGGGCCGGCTGGTCATTCGCCCCTCCTTGCTTGCGGCGGGCTCAATATCCGGCGG
>CAZNCK010000083.1:2150-15848 GCA_964571545.1 uncultured Treponemataceae bacterium
CGGCCAGGATGGCCCGCGCCCGCATGGCGCACCGTCCGAGGCATACCGCGGAGTGCCCTCGGTTCCCAACCGTTTCTGGTTCAGGATAGCGGCTGAACCCGGAGAATCGGTGTTCGGCGGCGGCGAACAATTCAGCCATCTGGACCTGCGCGGTCGCCGTTTTCCTTTGTGGACCAGCGAGCAGGGCGTGGGCCGCAACAAACGCACGCGCGTTACCTGGGAGGCTGATGTGGCCGACAAGGCCGGCGGCGACTACTGGTGGACCTTCTTTCCTCAGGAGACCTTCGCGTCTACCCGCCATTACTGGTTCCATGCGGAATGCCCCGCCTACGCCGCCTTCGATTTCCGTGAGCCTGCCTTCCACGAGCTGGAGTTCTGGGCCCTGCCCGAACGGCTACTGTTCGGTACCGGCAAGACAATGCTCGAACTGGCCAAGGGCGTTTCCGACTTCTTGGGCAGGCAGCCCGAGCCGCCGGACTGGACCCACGACGGCGTCATTTTGGGCATGCAGGGCGGCACCAGGGTCTGCGACGAGCGGCTCAGGCGCGCCAAGGCCTGCGGCGTGCCCGTCTCGGGCATCTGGGCCCAGGACTGGGAGGGCATAAACATGACCAGCTTCGGACAGCGGCTCCGCTGGAACTGGGAATGGGATGACGGCCGCTATCCGGGGCTGCCCGAGGCCATGAGGCTCTGGCGCCAGGAAGGCGTCCGCTTCCTAGGCTACGCCAACCCCTACGTCGCGGCCGATAAACCGCTGTTCATCGAAGCCGCCGCCAGGGGTTACCTTGCGAAGAACGCGCAGGGCGACGACTACCGTGTGGATTTCGGCGAGTTCGACGCCGGCATAGTCGATTTCACCAACCCGGCCGCCTTCGAGTGGTACAAGGGCGTCATGCGCCGGAACCTCATAGATTTTGGCCTGTCGGGCTGGATGGCCGACTTTGGTGAATACCTGCCCACCGATGCCGTGCTCTTTGACGGCACTCCAGCAATGCTGGCGCACAATCCCTGGCCGGCTCAGTGGGCGCGCGTCTGCCACGAGGCTGTGGCCGAGGCGGGCAAGACCGATGAAATCGTCTACTTCATGCGCGCCGGAGCGGCCGGCAGCCAGACATGGTGCCCCAACATGTGGGCTGGGGACCAGAACGTTGACTGGTCGGAAGACGACGGGCTACCGTCCGTCATAACCGCCGCGTTATCGCTCGCTGTCTGCGGCCACGGCGTCCACCACAGCGACATTGGCGGCTACACCACCCTGTTCGGCATGAAGCGCACCAAGGAACTGTTCCTGCGCTGGGCCGAATTTTCGGCCTTTACCCCGATGATGCGTAGCCACGAAGGCAACCGCCCCAAAGACAACTGGCAGTTCGACACCGATGATTCGACGCTGGACGGCCTAGCACGCATGGGCAGGCTGTTCGTCGCCCTCAAACCCTACCGCAAGGCCGTACTCGCGGAGAACGCTCGTGACGGCGTCGCCGCCATGCGCCCCCTCTTCTTCCACTACGAGGCCGATCCGCAGTCGTTCCGCATCAAGGATCAGTACCTGTTCGGACGCGACCTGCTCGTCGCCCCCGTGATAGAAGAAGGCGCGAACTCCCGGCTGGTCCATCTTCCTAAGGGCGATGAATGGGTGCATCTATGGAGCGGCACCCGTTTTGCGGGCGGCGATTACGCCCTCAGCGCTCCCATCGGCCAACCGCCGGTATTCTGGCGGGCCCGCTCGGATTGGAGCGAGCTGTTCACAGGCCTCGCGGCCAGCGCCGAACGAGGCTCAGGCGTCAGGTGAAAACTAAAATGGCAACTTACAGATAGGCGATCTCGTAGTCCACGGGGATAGCCTTTTTCAGGAGGGCGCTGACGCCACAGTAGCGTTCCTGGGACAGGTCTACCGCCTTCCTGACGTTTTCATCCTTGAGCCCGTCCGTTGCCTTGAATTCGTAGATGATCTTGATGGCGGTATACATCTTGGGATGCTCTTCGGCCAGCTCGCCCCGCACCCGCATGTTGAACCAGCTGACCGGCTCCCTCATCTTCTTCAGAATAGAAACCACATCCATGCCCGAGCACCCGGCGAGCGATGCCAGTATGAGCGGCTTGGGCCTCGCGCCTTCGTCCTTGCCCCCGAACGCCTCGTCCGCGTCCAGTAGTATCTGATGGCCGTTGACCTCGGCCGTGAACGCCAGCTCGCCCTTCCAGGCGCAGGAAATCTCGTGCATCTCGTACCTCCGTACTGTAGTATAATAAAATATTTTAAATCGACTATAACCTGTTAGGCTCTACTTCTTTGAGAGCCCGACAACTATGCTGAAACGCCCAGCGCCATTATACATCGCTGAGACTATCCACGCCCTGCCTGACTGGTAGGAAGAATCCGCTATCGCCTTCCTGAGCGCGTACATCAGAGGCGAACCCGCGTACGAGCCGCCGTTTTTTACAAGATCAGCCAGACTAAAGCGTAGCGTTGCCTTCTTGCTTGCCCGAGGCAGCTTTGGCGCGCCCTGGACTATTACCTCATGCCTCAGGAGCACCCGTTCGTCGGACCGCTCCACCTCGACGCTCCTGCCCAGAGAGAACGACATGGTTGCGTCCATTGAAAGGGACAGGGTCCCGCCGACTTTGGTGAACGACACCGGAGTGTACAACCTGGCGGCTTCCGAGACGACGCCCATGTTCATCGCCCACGCCTGGCTTGCGGCCGAGCCCGTCGCCTTGATTAGCTCCCGCATCTCGTAGACATATCGCGGCCCGTCCGCCCCCGCGAACGCTACGACAGCGCTCATGACCAGTACGACCAAGCTGATTTTCTTCATCGTCGCTCCCCGCGGCCCGTTCAGCGCCGCTACCGTATCCATAACAATACCGCGCCTCTCCCGGAGAAACCCACTTTCGAGCGCTTCAGAGGCCCCGCTTGATTAAAATCGCCCTGTTCTGTATATTCCATTCGTTCATCGGGGAATTAGCTCAGTTGGTAGAGCGATTGGTTCGCAATCAATAGGTCACCGGTTCGAATCCGGTATTCTCCATCAGTAATTGCGTTAATGGTAACCCCCTAATGGTACGCTGTGACTTGACAGTGTGCCATTAGGGGGTTGTTTTTATGACCAAGAAGATCAGTTCCATGGTAGAGCGCTTTACTTTCACGCTCTTCAAGCGGGCGATCAAGGACGGCACCGTCGTCCTCTATGCCAGGTTCAGCGAGAAATCCACCAGTACCATTCTAGCCCAGCGATCCACTGGAACCGACGATCCGTTCAAGGCAGCTGCCCGGGCTCATCATACGCTACTGCCTTACGAGACATGACTACTGATGGAAACCAGATATCTTGTATAGTCCAGCCCCATCTTCATGTCGTTGTAGGTATCCCTCTCGTAGGAGAGGTCATGGTCTGTGGTTAACCACTGGGGATGGCATGCAAGGATCTTCGGCATGAGTGATGGGAAATTCATGATTCCATAACCAGATGGCCTGAATTCAAAAAAATTATATGCTGCTCCCCCCCGGCTGTTCCCCAGGGGAAACGGTGAGTCCAGAAGGGTTGGAGCGGCAGCATAGTAGTCCTTCATATGGATGACCGGGCATCTTGATCGGTACTTTTCAAGGTATCGGGCCGGGTCGCCGCCACCGAGCGCCAGCCAGCCAAGATCGGGCTGGAACTTCAGCAGTTCCGAGTCCGTGTTGTCGAGTATCAGGTCAAGGAAAGGGGTTCCGTCGATCTGATTGATCAGATCATAGCCGTGATTATGATACAGCAGCTGTACGCTGTTCTGCCTGCAAACCCTGGCAATTCTTTCTATTTCCACGATTGCCTTTGTAAAACCGGGTTTCCCGGGCAGCATTTCTGATGGAATACTGTCAATTGTCAGAAAGCGAGCCCCCAGAGACGTTCTTAACTTGATCACGTTATTGGTATCCTGGGAAAATTCTTCGAAATGAATATGGTCACAGGAAATCACGAGTTTGCTTTCCCTGCAGAAACCCAGGATTGCAGCACTGTCATAACCGAACATCCCACACAGCTCAAGACCATCGAACCCGATTTCCGAAAGGCGGTTCATTATCCTGCCAAGCTGTGTCGTACATTTGTCTCGGAACAGGAAAGTGGGAGAAGCGTATTGCATACTCATGGAAATCCCCTTGTTGCTTTACTTATTATCCTTAGTTGTTCTACAAGATAAAAATAATTAGTTGTAGAACAAGTTATGCGCAGAATATCGGATGATGCAGTAAAACGTCAAGTTAAAGCCGAATTAATAAGAATATTCAAAGGGGAAATTAGTTTGACAGCATAAAATATCTGTGGTTTACTGCTTGTAAGACACATCATGTTCTACAAGTATCGAAAGCAGGTTTCTGCAGATATGCCTACAAATCGGTCTTGTGCGACAAGTTGTAGTATAGACAATCAGGAGGAAGGCAATGAAAAGATTCTTATTGGTACTGCTTGTGTTGGTAACAGCCCTGGGATTCGCTAGCGCTACTGGCACCAAGGAGCAAGACAAGTCAGAAGGTGCCTACGTCGGTTTCACCATTTTCAACTACGCCAATACATTTGTAGGGTATATCCGCAACGGTATCGCTTTTGAAATGGCTGAAAAGTATCCTGGTCTGGATTACATGATGGTCAATGGAGAAAACAATCAGGCAACCCAGACGGAACGTATCGATACCATGATCAACAAGGGTGTCGCTGTTCTGGCCGTAAACCCCGTAGATACATCCGCCTGTGATACAATCGTGGCAAAGGCAAAAAGCGCGGGGATTCCCATTGTGTTCTTCAACAGGATGCCGACTCTTGAAGTCCTCAACAGTTATGACAAATGCTGGTATGTCGGACTCGATGCCCTTTATCAGGGACGGCTGGAAGGTGAGATGGTAGGGGACGCCTGGAAAAAGGATTCTGCCAAGTTCGACACCAATGGAGACGGAGTCCTCCAGTATGTTCTCATGACAGGAACCCCTGGCCACAGCGATGCCACTGACCGTGCCAACGGATTCTACGCGGGAGTCAAGGCTTCCGGAATCAAGGCAGAAGAAATGGCAACCCAGCCGGCGAACTGGAGCACGGCTACCGCCGTTGAGGTCATGACCTCATGGATTGGGAAGTATGGAGCCAAGATCGAAATGGTCGTCTGCAGCAATGACGCCATGGCGCTTGGTGCCGTGGAAGCCCTCAAGGCAAATGGACTGATCACAGATAAAAAATCTGTCCCGGTAATCGGAGTAAACGCACTCCCGGAAACAGCCGAACTCATCAAATCTGGTGTCATGCTCGGTTCGATTCTTACGAGTACCTATGATGCCGCGCGTGCCGTCATCCAGATCAGTATGAACGTTGCGAATGGTAAGGCTCCTGATGCCGGACTGGAATGGAAAATGGTTAACAAGATTGTAAAGATACCTGAACAGAAGATCACCATCGAGAATATTGACAAAGCCATTGCAGGCTACAAGCTGGCCAAATAATATTTCGGCAGGATCGCAGTAGATTATGCACGGATGTGGCGGAGCAAGTCCGCCACATCCACAATGACGTTCAAGGAGAGCCTTTTGCAGTCTGGAGAATGCCTGCTCGAAATGACCAATGTCTCCAAGAGCTTCCCTGGCGTTCAGGCGCTCAGGGATGTGCGGATCACTGTAATGCCGGGAGAAGTTCATGCCCTGATGGGTGAAAATGGTGCCGGAAAATCAACCCTCATGAAATGCCTATTCGGAATCTACAAGATGGACAAGGGTGAAATCCGCATCAACGGCAAACCCGTTTTGATTGACACTCCAAGCCAGGCCCTTCGTTCGGGGATCGCCATGGTCCAGCAGGAACTGGAACAAGTACCCCAGCGGAATGTCATGGACAATATCTGGCTGGGACGGTATCCCCGGAAGGGGTTTCTGGTTGATGATAAAAAAATGTACAAGGATACATTGAAGATCATCAACATCTTCAACATGAACATAGACCCGCGTGACCAGGTTAGCCATCTTTCCGTTTCCATGAAACAGATGGCTGACATAGTTAAGGCGGTTTCCTATAACGCGACTATCATAGTGATGGACGAACCGACTTCCTCCCTGACGGAGAAGGAATCCGGCACCCTGTTCGAGATAATCAGGAAGCTTAAGGCTGATGGCTGCGGCATAATCTATATTTCCCACAAGATCGATGAAGTTCTTGCCATCTCGGACAAGGTGACCGTACTCAGGGATGGACAGTGGGTTGCAACGGAAAACACCTCCGGCAGCCTCATCAAGCTGATGGTGAACCGTGAGCTTGGCAACAGGTTCCCACCGAAGAACACGCAGATAGGTGAAACGCTTATCAGAATCGAAGGGGTGAGTACCGTCTATGCTCCCAGACTCAAGGATATTTCTTTTGAAGTCCGTGCCGGGGAGATCCTGGGAATCGGCGGATTGGTAGGGGCGGGAAGAACAGAACTTCTTGAGTGCATATACGGACTCAGAACCATGGAAAGCGGTGCGGTCTATGTGGATGGAAAGAACCTTCTCAGATCCCGCAGAAACATAAAATCCGCCGGACTTACCATGGTTACCGAGGAACGCAGGCTGACCGGGATTTTTCCGCAGATGGATATACGGTGGAATACTGTTTCTTCCAGTATCGAAAAGAACTGCGGGAAACTCGGGCTTGTCTCCATCAAAAAAGTGGAGAAGAACACCCGGTGGGCCGTTGATTCTATGCGGATCAAGGCGGCTTCGCTGAAGACCCTCATCAGTACCCTCTCCGGTGGCAACCAGCAGAAGGTACTTCTCGGCAGATGCCTGCTGAACCAGCCGCGTGTGCTGCTGCTGGACGAGCCTACAAGGGGCATCGATGTCGGCGCAAAGTACGAGATCTACCAATTGATGATTGAATTAGCAAAAGAAGGAAAAGCTGTCATCTTTGTCTCCTCCGAGATGCCGGAACTGCTCGGAGTCGCAGACAGGATCCTTGTCATGAGCAACGGAAGGAATGCCGGCATCGTGGATGCAAAGGATTGCACGCAGGAGACGATCATAACCCTGGCTGCAAAGTATCTGTAACTGAAAACCAAACAGAATAAATCAAGGAGAGAGAGTAAATGGAAAATTTTGTTTTCAGGAACATAGAAGATGCCCCTGCCTATGATGTGGCCAATTGCGAGAATGGAGCCGGTACAATTGCCAACATTACGCTTTTCGGCGACGAAGCTAAGATGCCAGTTGTTGGCCCACGCAATCCCGAGGAGAACAGCAATTTCCATTATGTCCACAAAACGACCCTTCCCGTTGGAGGTTCCGTTGGTGAGCACCTCCATAGCGGAAACGAGCAGTTTTACCTGATAGTCGAAGGACAGGGCGAAGTGACCCTCTGCGGAAAGATATTTCCAGTAAAGCCGTGGTCCATAGCCCTCATACGAACCGGGGGATCCCATGGGATCCGCAACACGGGAAGCAAGCCTCTGGTGTATCTCTGCGTTGAGACCGGACTTGTAGACTGCCGAGACTAGAAAACCAAGAGGTTCTGATTATGGAATTGAAAACCAAAGAATTGAATCGGGATGAGATGAAGGATGTCGTGCATTGGTTGACGCAGAATGCCCTCTACCTCGTCCTGATAGCGGTGATCCTGACAATTGTGATTCTGGAACCGTCCATCATGAGTATCAGGAATGCGACGTTCATTCTTCAGCAGGCCGCCACCAAACTGATCATAGCCCTTGGAGTCGCGGGGATTATCATCTTGGGAGGAACCGATCTTTCCGCGGGTAAGATGGTTGGTATTGCCGGTGTCATCTGTGCTTCGCTTCTGCAGCAGCCAGG
Organism: uncultured Treponemataceae bacterium; assembly: GCA_964571545.1. Lineage (GTDB taxonomy): Bacteria > Spirochaetota > Spirochaetia > Treponematales > UBA12059 > SZUA-370. The sequence continues at coordinate 9,949 of CAZNCK010000083.1, forward strand.
GTATGCATTGCGCATATTCAAGAACCTGGAACCGCTTCCGGTCCTGGTTCCGCTACTGATTGCCATAGCCGTTTGCCTGGTCTTTGCACTGATTCATTCATTACTCATCTCCGTCCTGCAGATAGCTCCGTTCATTGCCTCCCTGGGAATGTCGATGATCGTGTACGGAACCATGTCCCTGTACTTTGACGAGGTCAACAATTCCTCGCCCATCGGCGGTTTTGACACAAGATTCACCAAGATTGCCCAGGGTTCCATACAGATAGGAAGCTTCCGTCTGCCGTACATCGTCATCTACGCTCTGCTACTTGCCATCATTTTCTGGGTATTCTGGAACAGGACAACACTGGGAAGGAACATGTACGCCGTTGGTGGCAACAAGGAAGCCGCCATTGTTTCCGGCGTGGATACCAGGAAGGTGATCATGCTGGTGTATTTCGTGGCCGCTCTTGCCTATGCATTTGCGGGGTTCCTTGATGCCGGAAGAACCGGAAGTGCGACCAATGGTCTTGGTGAAGGGTACGAGCTGGATGCCATCGCCGCCTGTGTTGTCGGAGGTGTCTCCCTGCGCGGCGGTGTCGGCAGGATAAGCGGTGTCATCATCGGGGTACTGATCTTCCAGATGCTCAGCTATTGTCTGGTGTACATGGACATCAACCCATACATTCAGTACATCATCAAGGGAATGATCATTGTCTTCGCCATTGCCATGGATACCCAGAAGTACACCAAAAAGAGGTAATCCGTCTGGTTAGTCTATCGGAAGAATCAGTGGTACAACATAGCCAGTGTGCATCGGGAGGGTTGAATCATCGCTACTACAAAACAGAACATCACCGAAAAAGCTTACAACGATGTACTCAAGCTGTTGCTCAGCGGCACCTATGCCCCAAACGAGAAGCTTCCTTCTGAAAATGAATTGAAGGATATGTTCGGAGTTAGCAGAAATACCATACGCACGGTTCTGAACAAGCTTGTGGTGCTTGGAGTCGTCGAGACCAGAAGGGGCGAGGGAAGTTTTCTCAAGAGGATCGGAACCGAGATGTATCTCAACAATATGGTTCCGTCCGTGCTTCTGAACGAGGATGACCTGGTAGGCCTGATGGAATTCAGGCGCGGGCTGGAAATGGCCTCGGCGCGACAGGCTGCCATAAACGCAACCGAGGACGACATCAGGGACATGGAGCTCTATTTTGAAGAAATCCAGAAAGACGAAACGAGCAGCCATGACTTTGCCACCCTTACCAGTAATTTCCACGTGAAGATTGCGGAAGCTTCCAAAAACGCTCTGTTTGTCAGCCTGCTGGAATTGATCCGCTGGGTTACCACTTCAAAGATGGAGAGTTTTCTCTATTACAAGCCGAATGTTGGAGATTCAAGTTTCTACCATTACATGATATTCCGGTGCATCAAGCAACATAAACCGGATGAGGCTGCCTATATGATGGATTGCCATATCAAACTGCTTGTTCTCAGAGTCCGAGACTATCTGGAGTTTACCAAGACCCATTCGCCCGAGGAGATAGAGGCGCTCAAGGAACAGAAGTATGTAAAGAATATTTTCGGAAGAGGGAATTGATTCTTCCCATGAACGATCAACAACGATATGAGGAGGATACGCATGGAACTATTTAAAATACCGGAAAAAATGAAGGCAATGACATTGGTTGCCTATGACAAACTGGCACTGGCAGTGGTCCCTGTTCCGGTACCGGGTCCGGGAGAGGTGCTTTGCCGCATCAAGGCCGTGGCAATCTGCGGTTCAGATCCAAAGATGATTCATGGCGGATACAAGTTCGCGAACTGGCCGCCTTATTATCCCTTCATCATGGGACATGAGTGGTCCGGGCAGGTTGTCGCCCTGGGTGAGGGTGTAAAGGATTTTGTTCCCGGAGACAGGGTCGCCGGAGAAGCGCATGTGGGTTGCGGAAACTGCGACAACTGCAAAAAAGGGCACTATACCGTTTGTCTGAATTATGGCAAGGACGGCAAAGACGGCGGAATCGATAAGAGACACCGGCATTACGGATTCTACTGGCAGGGCGCCAACGCTGAGTACAGTGTCTATAAAACCAGCGCGCTGCACAGGATTCCGGACAATGTCAGCTATGACGTCGCTTCCATGTGCGACTGCGCGGGGGTGGCCCTCCATGGTGTACAGCTCGCGGGTGTTTCTCCCGCTGGAACCAGTGTCGTAATTGGCCCAGGTGCCATCGGTCTGTGCGCCATGATGGAATGTAAAGCCCTTGGAACGGGCCGGGTAATCATGATAGGCCGCGGTTCCAAACTGGATAAGGCACGCGAACTCGGCGCCGATGTCTGTATAGATTTTGAACAGGAGGATCCGGTAAAGCGGGTTCGGGAACTGACGAATGGCATAGGTGCGGATGAAGTCATGGAGTGTTCCGGTGCTATGGATTCTCCCATGAAGGCCTGCCTGATGGTAAAAAAGACCGGTGCCGTCGCGATTATCGCCACCTATCACAACAACGAAGTGCTTATTCCCGCCAATACAGTCAACTTCAACGAAATCCGCATCGTGGGAGCCAAGGCCAACCCGAATGTATCGGATCAGGTCCTCAATTTCCTGTCTTCCGGCGCCATCAGGGGAGAAGCGCTAATTACGCATACGTTCCCGCTGGAGGATTATGAAAAGGCCGTAGACGTCTTTGAACACAAGAAGGATGGCTCACTGAAGGTTGTCATTCATCCCTGAGTGACCGAATCCGGTGACCACGTCCTTGACAGGAGACAAGTATGAGCAAGGGTACTATGAAGGCTGCCGTTCTGAGGCAATTCGGGCAGCCTTTGACAATGGAAGACAAACCGATTCCCGTACCCGGTCCGCGGGAGGTCCTGGTAAAGGTCAAGGCAAGCGGTCTCTGCGTATCCGATCTCCACATCCAGGATGGCATCATCGGAACTGTAAGACTTCCCTATACCCCCGGCCATGAGATGGCCGGCGTCATAGTCCAGCTTGGGGAGGGCGTCAGCAGGATCAAGGTGGGCGATCACATAGTCGGCGCCATCGATGTTACATGCGGTACCTGCAGGTACTGTCTTGGCGGACGTACCAATCTGTGCAGGAATCTGGTACGCATAGGTTTCGAGCGGGACGGGTCGCATGAAGAGTACTGCGTGATTCCCGAGGACAATGCGTTCAAGGTCGCTGACCTGGTTCCGTTTGATCAGATGACCAGCATTACGGATGCGATAGGCTGCATGTACAATGCCATAAAAAACCGGGCAAAAGTACGGCCCGGCGACAGAGTCCTTATCCTTGGAACCGGTGGCCTGGGCATGAACGCCATTCAGATCGCCAAGCTTTTCGGTGCCGAGGTCTATGCGACAAGCAGGCAACAGGAAAAGCTGAATATCTCGTTGAAGATGGGGGCGGATGCCGTAATCAACACAAAGGAGCAGAATCTCCATGAAGAAATCGTCCGCCTGACAAATGGAGAGATGTGCGACGTGGTCATTGACAACATCGGGATCAAGACTTCCATCAATGATTCTCTCAAGTTCGTCTGCTCCGGCGGACGCGTTATCGTGGCCGGCTACAATGATCCGTTTTTTGAAGCCGATTTCCAGGACGTGATGAAGTATGAAAAGGAAATTATTGGAATCCGAGGCATGACCAGACAGGATCTGGCAGAAGTCATACATTTTGTGGAAACGGGGAAGATAGTCCCCTTCATTTTCAAGACCATACCTTTTGCGGAAATAAACGCCGGACTGGACATGCTCAGGACCGGAGAAGCAAAAGGCAGAGTTGTCCTTACGATGAACGATTGACCAGGAGAATTGAATATATGAGAGACAGCGTAATGGTGGTCGGTTGCGGCATGATGGGCAGCGGCATAGGCGCCATGAGTTCCCTTGCCGGCAAGCGTACCGTTCTGGTAGATGTGGATGAAGACCATGTTAAGGCCGGCTTAACCAAGGCGTATGCCTGTATCCGTCAGCGCGAGGAAAACGGGCTCAACACTCACGAAGAAGCACTGAAAGCGTTCGATTTGCTGGAAACAAGCACAGACATGAACCGGGCCAGCGAGAGGGCCTTCATGGTCGTGGAAGCCATCATCGAAAAGGTCGAGGCCAAGCAGGAACTTTTCGCACGGCTGGATGCGATTCTTCCTGTGGAAGTTCCAATCTGCAGCAATACCAGCGGACTCAGAATTACAGAAATCAGCAACAGGTGCATTCATCCTGAACGTACGGTCACCACACATTTCTGGCTCCCTGCCCACCTTGTTCCGCTTGTAGAGGTGGTCGTGAGTGACAAGACCGATCTTGCGCTTGCCCAGAAGGTCAGGGAAGAGTTGAAGCGATGGAATAAGTCGCCGGTTTTGGTCCTCAAGGATCTTCCGGGACAGCTCGCCAACAGGGTTTTTCAGGCAATCATCAGGGAATCCATAGATATCGTGGCAAGCGGACTGGCTTCCGCAGAGGATGTGGATACGGCTATAGCAGCCGGTATGGCCATGCGATTCCCTGTATGGGGGCCCCTCATGCATCTTGATGCGGTAGGGACCAATCTCGGGCTTTCCGTCCAGCAGACCGTTCTTCCCAGCATCTGCGCGGACAGGGATGCCGGCGCATATATCAAGGAAATGGTAGATCGCGGGGATCTGGGAGCCAGAACAGGTAAAGGCTTTTATGACTGGAGCCAGCGCAGAATCGAAGACCACATGAAAAAACGCGATCAATTCATAATTGAGGCAGTAAAAATCATAGACAAACTGAATCAGCCGACTGAACAGGAGTAGACAATTGAAGCAGTACTTTGCATTGGGTTCGTATACCGAAGCGATTCTGTTCGGAACCGGAGAAGTCTTCCAGGGAAAGGGAAAGGGTATCTCCCTGTGTTCGCTGGAAGAGGGAAGAATAGAAATGCTCGGCGAGATACCCGTGAGGAATCCCTCCTTCCTCTGTATCGATGAGGCAAAACATAAGATTTACGCGGTCAACGAGATGAAGGAATACCTGGGAGAAGAGGGAGGCGGACTGACGCAGCTTTCCTACACCGCTGATTTTTCCATGGCTATCGAAGGAACGTGGAATGGCGGAGGAAAAGATCCCTGCCATATCGCCATCGCTCCGGATGGACGGTTTGTCGCGATTGCCAACTTTGCCAGCGGTTCCGTCACCACGTTTCCATTGGATGAAGAAGGAAATGTCGTCGGCCAGAGCAGGAACATCATGCAGCATACTGGCAGCAGCGTACATCCGGTACGACAGAGGGGGCCGCATGCCCACAGCTGCATATTCAACCGGGACCGCCAGCTGCTTGTGCCCGATCTTGGCATAGATCGTGTGGTTGTCTATGACTATGCAAAAGCCGGACTTTCTGTGAATGATTCCATGACGATTTCCGTTCCAGCCGGCAGCGGACCCCGTTATGGCGAATATAGCCGCGATGGCGTCCATTTTTACCTCATCGACGAAATCAGTTCACAGGTGATGCATTATACCAATGACAAAGGACAGCTGAAGTTTCAACAGACCGTCAACACCCTTCCCGACGACTTCATGGGGAACAATATCTGCTCGGATTTACATCTGACGCCCGATGGAACAAAGCTTTATGCGTCAAACCGCGGCCATGACAGCATCGTGTGTTTCCGAGTGGAGGATAACGGAGATCTGACTTTCCTGGAAAGATCACCCTGCGGAGGCCGGACCCCCAGAAACTTCGCCATAGATCCTTCGGGCTCCCATATTCTGGTGGGAAACCAGGACAGTGACTGGATAAGTATATTCAGGATTGAACCGGATGGACATCTGGGAATGGTCAACAACTGGGAAACCGGGTCTCCAGTCTGCATCATGTTCTTTAATGCATAATTAGTTCATCGAACCTTGTGTCCACATCGCAAGCGCTGGTGCTCGTTCTAGCG
>CAZNCK010000084.1:0-15691 GCA_964571545.1 uncultured Treponemataceae bacterium
AGCGGCAGTCGGCGTCAAGGCCGGCAATCCCGGCAGGCAGACCATAACCTCATGGGACGTCTACGAGACCCTGGCCCTCCTCGTCGCCGAAGGCTCCAAGAGCGGCACCGCGTACAGCTTCACCAGCTCAGATGCCGTCACTGAAGTCGACGTCGTAGCTACCAAGTGCGTAGAAGACATCAAGGCCAAGCTCGAGGAAATGGTTGCCAAGAACCACCTTCCCGCCTCACTCAAGGGCATCATCACCCCGGCACAGGCAGTCCAGCGCTACAAGGCTACCCTCGCGTTCATAGCGAAGTACGGCCACGCCTACGTTTCAAACGGACCGTACATAATCGCCAAGGTTGACACCAACACGAATTCCGTAACCCTGGACGCGTTCCGCGACTATCCGTACAAGAGCGACTACTGGCCGAAGTTCTTCCGCCAGACAATCACGAAGATAGACAACGTCAAGGCTCCGACCACCCCGTCGAAGACCAAGGACGCCACCTTCGAGATCAGCGCTTCCAGCTTCGTCTATCCTGACACCGCCACCACGCCGCTCTCCAACAAGGCGAAGGTGGAGATCAGGCTCCAGCTCCTCGACGGCACCGAGAAGGTGTTCGCCGCGAAGTACACGAAGCCCGGCTCATTTACCGCGACCATCCCGGCCAAGGAACTGTCCGCCCTCAAGTCAGGCCAGTCCTACACCGTGGTAGTCATCTCCTCGCTCGGGACCGAAGCTCCGTCGGTCGTACCGACCAGCCTCGTCCTCTTCTAATCCGCTTCTGAGATTTGGCGGCGCCCTTCGGGGCGCCGCTTTCGGCTCCGGCTGTTTCTTGAAAAAGCAAAACGCTCTTTCAACAATCAAAACAAGAAACAAGTTTTGGCCCAATCGTGCAATCTAGGTGGTACTATGTATAAGTGGTATGCGCTCAAGCGCATTCTCCGCGGCGTGTTTATGTTCGCGCTCCTCATGCTTCTCTTCTCCCTGCTCTTCAACCAGGTGAACGAACAGACGCAGAGGTCGCAGATAGACGAACAGGTCAAGATGGAGTCTGCGAAGCTACGCAACATGAAGCCGGATCAGATCGTCGGCTGGCGGGATAGTCGCAAGGACCAGCTAGTCAAGCTGTACAAGCTCGACAGGCCGCTCGCTGAGCGAGTTATATTCCGCGCCGTCAACACCATCACGTTCAATTTCGGCAAATCGACGATAATCAAATCGTCGAAGGGTGAACAGAGCGTTTTGGCCATCCTGCTTGAAGCCTTGCCTCGAACGATGATCCTGTTCAGCGTGGCGATAGTATTCGAGTTGTTGCTTGGAATTTCACTAGGACTCAAGAAGGCGCAGAAGCCGGGCGGAAAACTCGACAAGACTACGAGCTTCGTGACGATGATAATCTACGGCATGCCGTCGTGGTGGCTGGGTATGATGCTCATCCTCTTCTTCGTGTACGTCCTCAAATGGTTCCCCTCGGGCGGCGTCAATTCCGTTCCGACCCCCGAAGGCATCATGTTCGTTGTAGACCGCATCTGGCATATGGTCCTGCCGATCATGACCCTCGTCATCCTCGGATTCTGGAGCCTGGCCTTCGTGGTCCGCAACATCGTCCTCGGCATCCTGCAGGAAGACTACATCATGAGCGCCCGCGCCCGCGGCGTGCCGGAGCGCAAGGTGCTGTTCGGCCATACGCTCAGGACCGCGGCCCCTCCGCTGGTCACTATGGCCCTCTTGTCCCTACTCTCGTCGCTCTCCGGGGCGATCATATTCGAAGGCATCTTCTCCTGGCCCGGCCTCGGAAACCTCTATTGGGTCGCGGTCCAGCAGAATGACATTCCGGTGCTGATGGGCGACCTCGCCATCACGACCGGCATCTACCAAGCCGGCCTCGTCTTCCTGGACCTCATCTACGGGTTCCTGGATCCGCGCATCAAGGTTGGAGGCAAGGCATGAGCATGAAAGACTTCACCTACCGCCTCGGCGAGTTCTGGGCCGACTTCCGCAAGGAAAAATCCGGCCTGATCGGCCTCGGCATCCTGGCCCTGTCCATAGTCGTCGTACTGCTGGAACCGGTGTTCCTGCCTTACAAGGACGTCAACGGCAACTGGCGCAACATCACCTACTGGGAAGACAATCCTCCCGCGGCTCCGCCCGCATGGACGAATCTCTTTGCCAGCCAGAAATCCGCGACGACAAAACGCCTCGACAAGCCCGTCATCACTGAAGAAGAAGATCCCGAATTCGGAGCGGTACGCGTCTATACGTTCAAGTACAGCTACAAATTCGACAAGTCTCCGCTGGATATCATCTTCAAGGCCAAGGGAACCGGTATGCTCTTCATGAACATATCGGTCGAACGGCCTGACGGCGAATCAGTCTTCCTTGGACAGATGTATCAGGACGGCCTCAACGGCGATCCGATCCGCTTCGCCATAGATACCGACGCAAGCTCCGCCGTCTACGAATTCATCCGCAAGTATGCGTCTGAAGACGCGATAGCCAACTCGGATTCTTCCAACGTCAAACCCACGAACATCATCTTTGCCAAGACAGGCAGCGATATGCTCGCGGCCCGTGAGGCCCTCAAAGGCGATTATCTGTACAAGATAAAGATCCCCGCCTCGTTGTTCGAGGACAGTGCCAACGCGATCGAGGATATGAACCTCATCGTCACGGGACGCGTCTCCGGCGTGCTCGGTACTGATACCTCCAAGCGAGACATCTACTCGGGCATCATCGCCGGCCTCAAGTGGGCGCTGTTCATCGGCATCATCACGAGCATAGTGTCGGTCCTGATAGGCGTGCTGTACGGCATCATCTGCGCGTATTTCGGAGGAATAACCGACACCATAATGTCGTTCATCTTCGAGGTGTTCGTATCGATGCCCATGCTGCCCATCCTCATCGTGCTTTCCGCCATCTTCAAGCCCAGCATCTGGATAATCATCGGTTCGATGATAGTGTTCTACTGGGTCGGTCCGGTAAAGACGGTACGCTCGATGGCGCTGCAGATAAAGGAAGAGACCTACATAGAGGCCGCCAAGGCTCTGGGCTCCGGCAAGTGGCGCATCATATTCAAGCACATGGCGCCGCTCTTGCTGCCGTACTCCTTCGCCAACATGGCGCTGTCGGTTCCCGGCGCGATCGTTGCCGAATCATCGCTGTCACTCCTCGGGCTCGGCGACCCGAGCATCATTTCCTGGGGTCAGATACTCCACGACGCCCAGCTCTCCGGCGCTACGTTGAACGGACTGTGGTGGTGGATAGTGCCGCCGGGACTGTTCATCGCGCTCATGGGCATGACGTTCGCCTTCCTGGGTTTCGCCATGGATAAAATCCTGCACCCGAAGCTTCGTACGAGGTAAACCATGGATAAAATCCTTGAAGTCAAGAACCTAAAACTGTACTATCACACGTCAAAGGGAGCGGTACGCGCCCTCGATGACGTCAGCTTTGACCTGTACAAGGGCGAGACGCTCGGGCTCGTAGGCGAATCCGGTTGCGGAAAAACCACCACCGGCGTAGCCCTCCTCAAGATGCCGTCGCCTCCCGGACGTATCGAGGCCGGGTCTAAGATCATCCTTGCCGGCCGTGACATCATGACGCTCTCGGAGAAGGAAGTCCGCAAGACTGTCCGATGGGAGCAGGTATCCATGGTATTCCAGGGCGCCATGAACTGCCTGACGCCGGTCTATACGATCGGCAAGCAGATGATGGAGACCCTGCGCGAGCACCGCGACATGGACAAGAAACAAGCGGAGGAGCTCATCAAGGAGTACCTCGGCCTCGTAGGCCTGCCGCCCGAGGTAATGGGACGCTATCCTCACGAAATGTCCGGCGGCATGAAGCAGCGCATCGTCATCGCGACCGCGTTGTTCCTCAAACCCAAGCTGGTGATACTGGACGAGCCCACGACAGCGCTTGACGTCATCGTCCAGGCCCAGATCATCAACTTGCTCAAGAAACTCAAGAAGACCTTCGACCTGTCGTTCATCTTCATAACGCACGACCTGTCGCTCGAAGCGGAGATTTCCGACCGCATCTGCGTGATGTACGCCGGCAAGATCGCGGAGCTGGGAACGAATCAGCAGATCTACGGCAAGCAAGGCCCGATGCATCCGTACACTGAAAAGCTTCTGCAGGCAACGCCGCTGTTGCGTAAGAAGGTCGAGAGCCTGTCGTACATCCCCGGAACCCCGCCGGACCTCATCGATCCGCCTAAGGGCTGCCGCTTCCACCCACGCTGCCACAGGGTCATGGACAAATGCAGCCAGGAAGAGCCGCCGCTCCTGGAGATCGAACCCGGACACCTGGTCGCCTGCTGGAGGTGCGGCAAATGAGCATCAACGAAAACGACGTCATACTTGAGGTCAAGGATCTCAAGAAGCATTTTGCGCCGCACCAGAGCCTCGCGCAGACCCTGACTGGCAAGAACCGCAAGGTTGTAAAAGCGGTCGACGGCATAAGCTTCGCCATCCGGCGAGGAGAGATATTCGGCCTCATAGGCGAGTCAGGATCGGGCAAGACCACGACCGGCAAGCTGGTGATGAAGCTTATCGATCCTACGAGCGGCTCAATCGGCTTCAAGATCAAGGACGTACTCGAGGAACCGCTGATCATCCACAAACTGCCCGGTGATCATCTTGAGCACGAGAAAATGATCATCAAGGCCCTCACCGAGGTAAAGCTGAATCCTCCCGAAGAGTACATGGGCCGATTCCCGCACATGCTCTCGGGCGGGCAGCGCCAGCGCATCGCGACGGCCCGCACCCTGATCCTGAATCCGTTGATGTTGGTCGCCGATGAACCAGTTTCGATGATAGACCTGTCAACGCGCGCCGAGATCCTGCACATGATGAAGGACGTTCAGCGAGACCTCGGACTGACATCCCCGTACATCACGCACGACCTGTCGACGGCGCGTTACTTCACCGACCGCATCGCTGTCATGTACCTGGGACGCATCGTGGAGATGGGCAACGCGGACGACGTGATAGACAATCCGTTGCACCCGTACACGAAGGCGCTCATAGACGCGGTTCCTGAACCGGAGACCGGCAAGGTGGACATCATCAAGGAACTGCCGATTTCCGGCGAGATCCCCTCCCCCGCCAACATACCGCCAGGATGTCGCTTCCACACCCGTTGCCCCTACGCCAAGCCTGAGTGCTCGGCAGAAGCCGAACCCGAACTCATGGACGTCGGCAACGGCCACTATCATGCCTGTCGAAGGTATAAAGAAATTTAAGTAACTCCGCTCGATTGACCTAAGGCCGTCCAGGGCAACCCGGACGGTTTTTTTATTGACCTAGTATACGTTTGGGCACAGAGACACAGAGAAGACGAGAAGACGAGAAGAAGGAGAAGTCAGACCACGGAACCACGGAGAAAGACAGGGGGGATACAGTTGATTATTTTTTATCACACCTCAACCAGCAACGACCGATAGATAGGCACATGGGGAACTGCGGGTATAAACAACTACTGACAGATTCCTATACCCCATATATAATACTGTTGCGATGGCGCGTTCGCATTGAACAGGATGGGTGATGATAATGTTACGAAAAACGATGTTCCTCGTGTTGATAGGCCTATCGATATGCTCGTATGCCTTCTCTGACGATGGTGAGGTCCAGTCGTCATACGGTTCGTCGGTGGAAATAATGGCGCTCTATAGTATGCCAGAATATTTGGGCGGCGAATTCCGGGCGAGTTCGACACCCCACTTCAGCCTTTCCGCCGGAGTGGCGTTTCCGATCCAGTGGCAGAAATCGTATCTTTCCTGGGCTCTGCTCGATTTCTTTTTCGATAAACGCAACCAACACGAGTACGTTGGCCTGGGCATACTCGCCACCTGGGCTGACGACCTCAATGACGAGGGAATATTCGCTCGCGTTGGGTATACGTTCGACCTGTTCGAAACCGTAGTCATTGATATCGCGTACTACATTAATATTTCCCACGCGCTTTTTGATATCCCCATCAAGTACCTCGTGCATACTACCGACGGAGTCAAGATACAGAATTACCAAGGCTCGCTTAAGCTCGCGCTAGGCTTGAGGCTATAAGAGGGAATCACAGCAAGGCCAGATGTGAGCCGACGTACCGCCCGGGGTAAAATCCCAGGGCGGTTTTTCTTTTCAGGCGTCCAGGTAGCCTAAAGGATCGCGCTTGACGATATAGAAGATGATGTAGGTCAGGGCGATGAAGAAGGCGAAGGCCAGGGAGAACAGCACGGCCGCGGGGTCTGTAAGGGATTGAGCAATAACCCGAAGCGTCTCTACGGGATGGAGTACAAGATCCCAGCTATCGAATCGCGAGAAGCGGCCTATGTGGATGCCGAAGCCAGAAAGCAGTATCGCCGGCGCAAGGAAGGCCCAGCCCGCGACCCTGCCGAACAGCAACTTCATCGTTCCGTGCATCAGGTACATGGACACGAGCCCGATATAGTGTCCGACGAATGCGAAGGCCGCGTTCATCACGATGTCGTACCACTGAAGGTCGGCCTGTGAGAGCCAGGGCAGGGCTACGGCGCCTAATCCCGATCGGCGTACTACATGAATAAAATCAGTGAACAAATAAGGCGCGTTGGGATAGAACACGAGCCAGACTGTAAAAACCGCGAGCCCTACCGCCCGCGAGCGCTGTTTACGCGATGTCCCCGACGCAAACCGAGCGCCGTACCCGGCCACTACAAGCGGTACGGCAGCCAGAAGCAGGTTCCAAAGCAAATAGCCCTGAGAGAAACGTCCCGTCAACCCGTATCGCACAAGCACGGGGAATAGGCATGACAGCATCGATAACGCGATGACGAGGAATATCCTCGTGGAGCGTTTGTTTTGTGGTATTTCCAACATACTTCCAGATCCGGCCGCGCGTGCTGTTTGCCCGCGCGGCCGTTCCATCCTAGAGTTCCAATGACCTGGCCGCGACGAGGCCTCCGACCATATCCACAAATTCTGAAACCTTCATGGCCGGCAACTGTCGTCCGTCGCGCACGCGTACGGCTACCGTGCCCTCGTCACGCTCCTTGGCGCCAACCACGAGCATGTACGGGGTCTTCTGCCCCTGCGCGTCGCGGATCTTGGCGTTCATGCGCTCATCCGACAACACGGCCTTGGCCCGCAAACCGGCTTTCTTGAGTTCAACGGCGACGCTGGCGGCGTAGTCGGCAAAATCGTTGCCCACCGGTATGACAACCGCCTGCTCGGGGGCCAACCAGATCGGGAAGGCTCCCGCGGTATGCTCGATATAGACGCCAAAGAAGCGCTCTATCGACCCGAGCAGGGCGCGATGCACCATATACGGACGCTTTTTCTGACCATCGGAGTCGATGTAGGTCATGTCGAAGCGTTCGGGCTCGTTAAAGTCAAACTGGATGGTGGTCAGCTGCCATTCGCGGCCAATGGCGTCCTTGACCTTGAGGTCTATCTTGGGGCCATAGAAGGCGCCGCCGCCCTCGTCCATCTCATAGGCCAGGCCTTCTTTGTTCACCGCCTTGCGGAGGCTTTCTAGCGCTGTATCCCAGCGTTCAGGCTCTCCGACCGACTCCGCGGGCTTGGTAGCCAAGTAGGCCTTGATTTCCTTAAAACCGAGTGTCTTGTGCATAAAGAGGCTGAAACGTAGCACTTCGGCGATTTCGTCCTCGATCTGCTCGGGAGTACAGATTATGTGCGCGTCGTCCTGGGTAAAGCCGCGCACGCGCATGAGGCCGTGAAGGGCTCCGGCGCGCTCGTAGCGGTAGACGGTGCCGAGTTCCGCCCAACGCAGCGGCAATTCGCGGTACGAATGCACGTCGTTGTTGTAAATCATGATGTGGAACGGGCAATTCATAGGCTTGACGTAGTACTTGTCCTCGTCTATCTCCATCGGCGCGTACATGCCTTCTTTGTAGAAGCCGAGGTGTCCCGATTTTTCCCACAGCCAACTCTTGCCGATGTGGGGGGTAAAGAGTATCTCATAGCCGTTCTTGTAATGTTCATCCCGCCACCAGTTCTCCAGTTCCACGCGAAAACGGCCGCCCTTGGGGTGCCAGTAGACTAGCCCCGGGCCCGCTTCCTCGTGAGTGCTGAATAGCCCGAGCTCCTTGCCGAGCTTGCGGTTGTCACGCTTTTCCGCCTCTTCAAGCATTTTAAGGTGAGCCTCGAGCTCGGCCTTACTGATGAAGGCGTAGGCGTAGATGCGGGTAAGCATGGGCCGCTTCTCGTCGCCGCGCCAGTATGCGCCGGCTATAGAACGCAACTTAAAGGAATCCGGCCTGAGATCGCGAGTGGTATCAACATGGGGGCCGCGACACAGGTCCTTGAAACCGCCCTGCTCATAGATAGAAATGGTGCCGTCCTCCAAGCCCTCGATGAGTTCAAGCTTGAACGGCTCTTCGGCGAACATTGCCTTGGCCTCGGCCTTGCTCACCTCGACGCGCTTGAACGGCACGTTTGCCGAGATGATGCGGCGCATCTCCTTCTCGATGGCCGGAAGATCATCGGGCTGAATGGGGGCCGGAAACTGGAAATCGTAGTAGAAACCGTCGTCTATGGCAGGCCCGATGGCTACCTTAGTGCCAGGGTACAGCTTGACGACAGCCTCTGCCATGACGTGCGACAGCGAATGACGGACGGTCTGAACGGGGTGACTCATAGGGTACTCCTCTTGACGGGAAAAGCCTTTAGCGGGCTGCGTCCACACGCCGACCCGCCAGGAGCATTCCCGGCGTTCTCTAGCGTAAGGACGAACCCCACCAGGCCCCGTAAAGGACCGCCCGCCGCCGACAACGTCGACCGCGGGCTCGCGGAATCCGCGGTACCACCTTACTTCGGGTTTCCCCGCTCTCAGAATGCTATAACGGGCGCACCCGGTTTCCATTATCTGCCGTTTTCAAGCGGTTTTCACGGGAACGGCTCCGGAGTGGTTTTCGTCGGTATCGCGTCGGGCGCCTTCCAGCCTCGGGCAACCCTCTCTGTCGGCGCGATGATCTAACTACTCTTCTCCATCAAAGCTTGTATAGATGAATATGCCGCCGGGACGTCGATTCGTCAAGTCTGAAGACGGGAATCCGACACCACGTGCCTTTGCGGAAAGACTATGGTCCAGGTAGATCCGCCGATTCTCGACAGGCTCCATGTACCGCGAAGTTGTGAAGTCAAAGAGACTATCAACTGCATGCCCAGCGTCTGCACACGTTCCGGATCGATATCAGCCGGAATTCCACGGCCATTGTCCGACACCACCAAGTGAACCAAGCCGTCCGTAGAAATAGTGGTTGCCACCGAGATGGTCGGGTCGACCATACCCGGCCCAAACGCATACTTGATGGCGTTGGTGAACAACTCGTTTATGATTAGGCCGCAGGGCACCGCCGCGTCTATGTCGAGTTCGAGACTGGCAAGATCGAGCCTGAGCCTGGGCGCGTCCGGTCCGTAGGCGTATGACGACAATATCCACTCGACTATGGTGGTAACGTACTCGCCCAAGTCAATGTGGGCAAAGTCCTCTGATTCGTACAAGAGTTCGTGGATGGTAGCCATGACGCGAATCCGGTCTATGGAATCGGTAAAGGCATCGTCGGGATCTCCCAAACCGTTGGATTTGAGAGTCAGAAGACTTATGACCAGTTGCAGGTTATTTTTGACGCGGTGATGGATTTCCTTGAGGAGGATCTCTTTTTCATTGAGACTCGCCGTCATGCGCGATTCCCTGTCTTTGACCGCGGCGGCGGCCTGTTCATAGTCGCGGGCGAGCGGCAGGAGGTCCTTGAACCCCACGTACACGAATTCCGCGTCATAGGCGCCAGACGCGATGGTAGCGGTGTACCGACGCAATGAACGTATGTCAGCATCGAAGTAAAACAGCAGCATGACGACAAGCAATATCGAGAAAAGCCAGTTGCCGATCAGCATGAGGCTGGTCGCAAATCTCACCTTGGTAACGGCGGTGAAAGCCTGGCTGGCGGGTTCGGTTAACACGATGATCCAACCGGAGTTCTGTCCGACAGGCGCCCAGGAAACAAGGTCAACACTGCCGTCTTCTTTGTGGGTAAAGGAATTACCAACCATCTCCAGCAACTCAGCCTTGAACCAGTCTTCAAGAGCGAGCGTTTCACGCTCCAGGATGAGTCGCGGATCAGCCGCGGCCACATAGTAACCGTTGCGGTCTACAACGGCTATCGTCCCGCTACCCTGCACGGGAAGCGATGACAGATACTCGCTCAGCGCCGCGAGCCGGAGGTAGCCGATGGCGGATCCGCCCGGATAGGGAACAGCCAGAACGGCTGTCGGCGTATAGTCGCCCTCGGCGATGAAGGTCGACGACAGGTAGGGCAATTTCGTCCTGGTAATCTCTCTATAGAAGTCCCGCATAGAAAGATCATGGCCACGTTCCGAAGAGGCCCCTGAAGCCCATGAAACTCGCCCGGAGCTGTCTACTGTCATGACGGAACCGAAGGCCGGGTACAGCCGCACAATGGAATCGACCCCCGCCTGGTTCCTAAAATTCCAGTCTATCAGCAACCCTAGCGACAGTTTGTACCCGTTGAGAAAGGTGTTGATGTCGTGAGCGAGTGTCGTGGCGACCAGGCGCATCCTGCCTGTCACTTCGTCGCGCATGGTCGAGGTGATGCTGGACAACATCCAGAGCCCCGTCAAGAGGCTCGTCGTCAGGATCAATCCAAGGCCCAGGGCAAGCCAGGCAGAAACACGGAATCTGGAACGCAATCGTGTGACGTGATTTCCTGAACAGCGCACGTCTATTCGACCTTCCCCTCGTTGATTATTCGGTTTTTCGACACGCGTTGAAGATACAGGTCCCGCTGCGCGTCACCATATTCGTCGAGTGTTATTGGCCCGGAAAGCCCCTCGAAAACCCTAGTAGCCCGCAGGGTTTTACTGATGTCCCCAGGAATACCTTTAGCCTTCTCGATGACTGTATACGCAAGGAGCATCGCATCCCAGGTCTGGATGGCGCTGGAGCTGGGGTCAACCTTGTAGACTTCGCGATAATGTTCCGCCATTGCGGCCACTCCTGGATTAGCCGGATCTGTCTGATGGACGAAAACAGCGCCATCGACGGCGTTTCCGCCGTATATCACGAGGTCATTGGTGCCGGCCCAGCCAGAGACATACAGTGGAGCCGATAGTCCTCGCAGCGCTAATTCCTGCGCGAGGGTGCCGGTATCGAGAGAACTGGCGACGACGCAGATGGCATCATAACGCCGCTCAGGGTCGACCTTAAGGAGTCGAAGGGCCTCAAAATCGATGGTATCGATAGCGTCGAATCGGATATCCGCGACGACATCAACTTCACGCCGCAAGGGAACGGCATAGGTATCGACGTATGGCTTGTTCCACGAGGCCGCCAAAAACAGCACCCGCCGGAATCCGCTTGCTTTCATGTGGGCGACGAGGTGCTTGGCATCGTTGTCGGAGCTCATGACGGTTCGGAAGAACGTATCCGCCTTACCCGTGAGCGCTCCTGAGGTGGCAGCTGGACTGATGAGCGCAATACCAGAAACCTCGGGAACGGATAGGGCCGCTACCGCGGTAGAGCTGGTATAATAACCGATGATGAGCGCCGCCCCGGAATCTATGAGTTCTTTTGTGGCAGGCGCCACATTGGCGTCATCGCTCCTGAAATCACGCACTAGTAGATCGAGTCTTCGCCCCGCCACGCCGCCCGTCGCATTGATTTCCTTTATGAACAATTCGGCCGCGTTACGCCCCTCTACGCCGAGCATATAATCCTTGCCAGACAGGCTCGCGGCAAAACCTATGATGACAGGCGGCTTTTCAGAGCAGGCGACCAACGAAGCGACAATCGCCATTACACAGGCGATCACCACCGGTATCAAGATTCGTGGTAGCTTCAGGCGATGTATCTGCTTCATGGTGCTAGTATTGCCTGAATCAAGCCTCCCGGCAAGTGCAACAATGCCAATCAGTCACGTTTGGTGTCGTCAATGTCCGCGAGCTTGCGTCTGGCAAGTGCGAGGAAGGGCAAGGTCAGGGCAGCGTTGAAGATCGCCGCGTACAGCATGGTAATGAGGGCAATGGCCGAGTTTGGACCTACCTTGGTCTTGTCAGTCAGGTAGGCAAGCACGGTGATCAGGCCGCTGGTGCTGCCCAACGCGCCGAAGCACCAGATAGCGTTGCCGAACGACTTGAAGAACGAAGCCGATAACCCGAGCTCCCGCTTCGTTGAACCGGCCTTGAAGGGAGCCGTGAAGGCCTCGCGTGTACCTTTCCAACCGTAGGACAGGATCATGAACAAGAAAGGCGCGATAGGCACAAGAATCAAGGATGGCAGGTCAAAGAATGTAAAAAAATTCGCCCCGCAAAATATCACGGTAACGGAGAACACTACCACTACCAAAAGACTGGGAAGCCAAATACGCTTAGCCATAGGAACCTCCAGAAACATTAGGTC
Organism: uncultured Treponemataceae bacterium; assembly: GCA_964571545.1. GTDB lineage: Bacteria > Spirochaetota > Spirochaetia > Treponematales > UBA12059 > SZUA-370. The sequence goes on from CAZNCK010000084.1 coordinate 12,407, forward strand.
AATCGACCGACCGGTATGACTCTCCGGCCTCGAGCACGAAGTCCAGAAAACGGGAACCGGCATCTTCCGGGACGGCGACGACAAGTTCGCTTGCCAATGGTCGCATCGCCATAATGCGAACCGGTCCCAGTGCGAGAGCCAAAAGCGCGACAGCGGCCATTGCCAAGACGGGAATCAGGTCACCAGACTTGAGTCCGCGCGCTTCACCGAGCCTAGCCGGAAGCCGGTTGCAGGCGCTCGATACCTCCGCGGCGTTCGGGAACCGTTCTGGACAGTTTCTGATTTCCCGAGAGTGAGCTACTTTGAGCGCGTCATCAAGGTTCATGGCGTATCCTCCCCAACGGTTGCCGCCAACGTAGCGCGGATGCGGTGTATCCTCCAGCGCACCGTCCCCGCCGGCATTCCGAGCGTGCGACCTATATCGACAGCGCTCAGATCCTCGTAGAAACGTAGCATCGCGATGCGGCGATCGGATTCAGGCAAGGCGGCGATGGCGTTTCGGCAACGCTCCGCAAGATCGCGGTAGACAAGCGCCTCGGCGTGGTCGCCCTGCGCGGGCGGGTCTATGAAGGCTCTGCTGGCAAAGCCTTCCCCGGCGTTGTCGGCGCTAACATCCGGGCCGACCGATATCGTAGACATTCGTGCGGCGCGGCGTGCGGCATCGGAAAATCGATTGGCGGCGATGCGATACACCCAGGCTGAAAGCGGCCTGCGCGGATCGTAGGACGCAAGAGCGCTGAAGGCCGCGATGAGCGCGTCGGATACGGCATCGTCACGCTCGGCGCTTGGCAGTCCGCGGTATAAAGCCGCGAACACCGAGAGCCGGCGGTAATAGGCCTGCCAGAGCGACTGGAACGCCGTTTTTGCCGTATCTCCTCCGGCCATAGCGGCATCGCGCAGGCCCGCGCCCTCATTTTCGCACATATACTAAGTACGACGCAAACGGCAGAGTGTTGGAACTATTCCATGTAATCAGACAGCCTTGAAGCGGGCCATCAAATCGGGAGCGCGTCCGGCTCCATCCTTGCGGCTGAAATCGCCGGATTCCTTGTGGTACAGGTAATCCTCCGACCAGTCCCGGTAATGCCGTATCGTTTCCACCACGGCGTTGGCCGCATACCGGGCTTCGTCGTCGGTCATGGTGGGGGGTATGGACAGGCGGACCCAGCCCGGCTTTTCGGAGAGGTCGCCGGCCTCGATCAGTTCGGTGATGTGCCTGCTGGTCGACTTGTCGATGTTGAACAGGATGTGGCCGTAACTGCCGGCGCAGGAGCAACCGCCGCGGGTCTGCACGCCGAAGCGGTCGTTTAGCAGTCTGACGATGAGGTTGTAGTGTTCCCCCGGCGCATAGAACGACAGAACGCCGAGGCGCTTCAGATTGTTGCCTTCAAGGAGCATGATGGAGGGTTCCTTGCGGAACTCGGCAAGAATGATGTCGACAAGTTCGTGTTCGCGGGCCAGGATCTTGGCCACGCCCATGGCCTCCTTGAGCTGGAAGGCAAGAGCGGCGCGTATGGCCTGGAGGAAGCCCGGCGTGCCGCCGTCCTCCCTGGCCTCGATCTCGTCGACATAGCTGTGGGTGCCAAACGGTGTGGTCCACTTGACGGTGCCGCCGCCGGGATGATCGGGCACGTGGCAGGTATACAGGGCGTTGGACAGTATGAGGATGCCTGATGAACCAGGCCCGCCTAAGAATTTGTGGGGCGACACCATAATGGCGTCCAGTCGCTGCTCCGGATCCGCGGGGTGCATGTCTATGTCTATGTACGGCGCCGCCGCCGCGAGGTCGACGAAGCAGTAGCCGCCGTGGCGGTGCATAATAGCCGCCATCTCGTGATACGGCGGCAACAGGCCGGTGACGTTGGAGCCGGCTGTAAAGGAGCCTATGAGGAGGGAACGGTCGGCGTTGTTCCTGCATATGCGGTCAAGCCAGCCAAGGTCGGGGAGCCCCGTCGCTTCATTTCTGGGGACGAGGCGTAGGTCGACGTCGCACTCTTCCCAGGTGATCTGGTTGGAATGGTGCTCCATGTGCGTCACCAGGACAAGGGGTCGCTTGCCTTCACGGCAGCTGCGCTTGCAGCATTCGGGCATCCGCAGGCCTAGGAGGCGCTGCAGCTTGTTCACCGCGGCGGTCATGCCGAAACCGGAGAAAAACAGCGAGTCCTCATTGGAGGCGTGCACCTTGTCCTTGATGATGCGGCGCGCGCGGTGGTAGGCCTCGGTCATGGCGACGCCGGTATAGGTGGTTTCAGTATGGGTATTGGCGACCAAGGGGCCAATCTCGCGGAGCATGAACTCCTCTATGGGAGCATACAGTCGCCCGGATGCTGTCCAGTCAGCGTAGACGATGGGACTGGTGCTACCATCAGCGAGCCTCATGGTCGCGTCGATGCCTACAATCTGCTGGCGGAAAGGCGTAAAGTACTGTTCCAGGTTCATAGAGGCTCCTCTGACTGTATATTCATTTAATGCTATACCCGGGACTTGGTCAAGCAAACCGCCCCCCAAGCGATGAGCCGTCCAGCGGCGAATACGCTTGCCCGACCCGGCCCGCTCCCCCAAGCGATGAGCCGCCCAGCGGCGAATACGCTTGCCCGACCCGGCGCCCGGAGTTAAGCGGCGAGTGCGTAGCGCGAGTCCGCTTGAACCCGGGCAGCGTATGCGGCCCGCAGGGACCGCATACGCCTTGTTTTTATGAGCGCTGTTGTTTATTTTAAGATACGGTGGCAACAGAAAACGATGTAGAAGACGGTGTACTCATAGAAGAGGACACACGGACGAAAGAACCGGACGAATACCGGGTGATACTCCTGAATGACGATTACACGACTATGGAGTTCGTCGTGGCAGTCATCATGTCGGTATTCCATAAGGAACTTTTCGAGGCTACGCGCGTCATGCTTGACGTGCACAGGAAGGGCCGAGGGGTCGTAGGCACGTATACCTACGACATAGCAGCCACGAAGATCAATAAGGTGCACGCGATGGCCCGGGAGAACGGTTTTCCGCTCAAATGCATCATGGAGAAGGCCTAAGAAGATATGAAGGTAAACCAGCAGGTTCAAGCAATATTCAACGCCGCGTACAACGAAGCAAAGCTCAGGGGCCACGAGTACCTGACGCCGGAGCATATCCTGTACGCCTCGCTGTCGTTCGAACAGGTCCGCTCCATCCTGGAGGCCTGCGATGCCGACATCGAGCACATCAAGGTGGGCATGGAAGCCTACTTCGAGCAGAAGATACCGGCGGTCAAGGATCAGGAACCCATACAGACGGCCGGCTTCC
>CAZNCK010000085.1:0-1434 GCA_964571545.1 uncultured Treponemataceae bacterium
TAGTGTAGCACGAAGCTCGGGTAAAACAAGACAAAAGCGTTAGCAAATATCCAATATATCAATTATTTGTGCAATAGTGAGTTCGAAGGTCAGAACCGCCGTCGGCGCTCCCCTTGCCGGTCGTTGACAGGGCGGAACACGTGAAGGCGCCCCTGAAACCGGGCGGCAGGCCCGAGACCGCTAGTTTAAGATACTCCGCGGATGTCGCGTTGACAAATCCGGTAACGGGGTCCGGAATGCCATGAAATTCGACGACGGCGTCCAGCGTGCGTCCGAGCCTTCGCGCGGTGAAGGCGGCCTTGTTGCGGTCGGCGAGCGACTGGACGATGGCGGCGCGCTCCACGGCAAGCCGCTCCGGTACGCGGGGTTTCATGGAAAACGCGCGGGTGCCGGGGCGGGGACTGAAGGTGAAGGCGTGTATCCAGGCGGGCTGCAGACGCTCGATGAGGTCGAGGGTCTGCTGAAAATCGTCGTCGGTCTCACCGGGAAAGCCGAGGATGAGGTCGGCGCCGATGAAGGGGTCGGCACGGACCGAGCGGACGGCCTCGGCGGCGCGCAGGACGGCGTCACGGCCGTAGCGGCGGCCCATGGCCTGTAGAATGCGGTCCGAGCCGGACTGCACGGAGAGGTGCAGGTGAGGCCGGACCCGCGGTGAGGAAAAGGCCTTAACGAAGGCCTCGTCCACACGGTCGGGTTCGTAGGAAGAGATGCGGAACGCTATGTCCGGGATGCCGCCGATCAGGGTTTGCAGGAGGCCGGGGAAGTCGAGGCCGCCCGAGCGGTAGCCGGAGAGGTTGACGCCGGTCAGGACTATCTCCGGGACGCCGGAGGCTGCGAGGGCGGCTACGCGGGAGAGCGCCTGGGAGGGCTCCAGGCTGACGGACGGGCCTCTGGCGAGGCAGACGCGGCAGTAGCTGCAGTGGTTGTCGCAACCGTCCTGGATCTTGAGCTGGGGGCGGGCGTGGAAGAGGTCGTCACCGGGGAGGAAGGCAAAGGGATCGGGAATCTTGCCGGCGGCCAGGGAAGCCAGGCGGCGGGCCTCGTCGAGGAGGTCCAGGCCTTCAGTTTTGGCAATAGCGAGGCTCGCCGCCATCGCGCGAAGGCCCGCCTTGCGGGAGCCGGGTATGACGACGGCACGCGGGGCTACGGCCGCGACGGCCTCCGGGTCGAGTTCGGCGTAGCCACCGGTAACGCTGGCTGCATCATGTCGGTCTGCAACGTCGGCGCGAATGATATCACCCTTGATGCGAACTCGAATTTTAAGAGTGCTGGCGCCGCAGATGTCGTGATGACCCCAGATGACTGTGTGCTGGTGGGCTCGACGGGGGCGTCTGGAGTCTGGTATCAACTCACTACGCTGGAGGCGAACTGAGATGGCGTTCGACTGGGGAAGTCTGCTCGGTCCAAGTCTCTTCCTAGGAGGCACGGCGCTCG
>CAZNCK010000085.1:1444-1809 GCA_964571545.1 uncultured Treponemataceae bacterium
TGGTGACGGTGCAGGTGTTGAAGACAACGAGATCGGCGCTCTGGCCGGCGGGCACTATGACGGCGCCCGCGAGGGCGTAGCTGTCGGCTATCGATTCGGTCTCGGCCTGGTTGAGCTTACAGCCGAAGGTGCGGAAGGAGACCCGGAGGGCCGCGAGAAGAGCCATGGGGTCGCCCTAGCGGCTGGTCCGCGACAGGACGCGGGATCTGCCGCTCTGCGCGTCCACGAGGCCGGGGTTGATGGCAAGCGCGGTATTGTAGGCCTCGAGAGCGTACGACCAGAGGGCGGCGCGTTCGCGGATGTAGCCGAGTCTGGTCCACCATCGGGCGTTGTTTGGTTCGTACTGCAACGCGGTGCGCAGGGCT
>CAZNCK010000085.1:1819-13568 GCA_964571545.1 uncultured Treponemataceae bacterium
CCCAAATATCCTTTAGATCGCCGAGGGCTAGGGGCACCCGCTCCAAGATGACTCGCCCAGCGGACGGCGCATCCCACTTCAAGGGCTTGCCGAGGTAGGTCTCGCCGGTCAGGTAGTAGACGGTGCCTATGCGGGAGCCATCGGGTAAAAGGTTGATGTAATCCCTGAAGCGTTCGAGGGCCAGGTCGTTCTTGCCAAGGTAATAGGCTGCCTCGCCGAGGGTCTCGACGATGCGGGGATCCCTGCGGACGGTGGTGTAGGCCCTGGTGGCGTAGAGTTCCGCGTCGGAGTAGCGTTCCAGCGACAATAAGCACCAGACGAGGACGACGTAGGACTCGATGTTAGTCGGATCAGAGGATATTTCCGAGAGGCATGCGGTTTTGGCTTCTTCAAAGCGGCCGGCCTGGTAGAGCTTAAGCGCGTCGGGTCTGCTCTGGGCGCCGGCGAATTGTACGAAAACGGCAAACGCCACGAAAGCGGCGAATACGCGGATAGTATTCGTGGCTGTAGTCGCCATCCTAAGCGCGAGGCGCATCACCGGAGCCGGTCATGGAACAGATGCCATTGAAGCGGCAACCGGGCTCCATGGTCACCTCGGCGGCCGTGACGTCTCCATCGACGCGACAGGCGGCGTAGAGCTCTACGCGGCCCGAGGCGCTTATGTTGCCCTTGAGCGTGCCCCTGACGGTGACGTTGCGAGCCTTGAGGTCGGCTTCCACGACGGCCTTGTCGTCGATGTGGAGGTCGCTCTCCGTGGTTATAGAGCCGGAAACGCGGCCCTTTATCATCATGGGTTCCTTGAAAACCATAATGCCTGAGAATTCCACGTCGGCGGCCAGTATGGTATCGAGGGTATCTTCATCCACTACGCTGAGATGTACGTCGGTCATAGCTGGGGATGATACGGTAAAAAACGGCGCCTATCAAGTCTCGGTCTGATCGGACGAGTCGAACGACTCATCGACATCGAGGGCGTCGAGTATTTGGGCCGGCCACGCGAATTCCGGTTTCTTTATCGCTATGTACAACGAAGAGAACCGTTCAGGACTCAGGGTCTCGGCTCGGGCGTCGGGGGAGATGCCGGCGGCGGAGCAGGCCTCCATGAGGGCGGCCTCGGTGAAGCCGGCGGCCTTGAGGTTGTTGCGGAGCGTCTTTCGTCTGGAGGAGAAGCAGGCGCGGGTGAAGCCGGTGAAGGACTTTTCGCCGGAGAACGGTATCGCGGTAGTCCTGGCTTCCATGGTGACGACGGCCGAGGATACGCGCGGTTGCGGCCAGAAGGAGCCGGGGGACAGGTCGAAAACAGATTTGACCAGGTAGGTGGACTGGCAGAGTACCGAAAACGCGGAATAGTTTTTTGTGGAAGGCTGGGAGCACATGCGCTGGGCCGCCTCTTTCTGGACGGTAAAGACCATGCGGGTCGGTCGCACGCCGCCTTCTATGAGGGTCGCGATGATTGCGCCGGCCGCGTTGTACGGGAGGTTTCCGAACGCCAGGGACGGTACGCCGGACGCGGCGAGGGCTGTTTTCCAGGTCTTCATGAAGTCGCCTTCGTACAGTTCGAAGCCAGGCATCTGGCCGTAGGCGCCGCGTATAAACTCGGCGAAGCCCTTGTCTATCTCGAAGGCGGAGACGGCGAGGCCGGCGACGAGGGCCTCACGGGTCATGGAGCCGGTACCGGGGCCGATTTCCCAGACCCGCGCTCCGGGGGCCGTGGCGAAGAGGGCGGCGATGCGGCGTCTGGCCTGGCCGGAGATGAGGAAATTCTGGCCGTACTTCTTGCGCATGCCCAGGCCCAGGCCTTCGAGGAGGGCCGAGAGCTCCGAGGGGGCGTCGTAGTTGACCGGCTGGGGAACGGCGCCGGGATTCGGCAAGGTAGGCGACATGGGGCCAAGCATACACGAAGGCGGCTGAAATTACTATGACGACGGCGACTACGGTCCTGGTCATCGTGCTGTCGCCGTTGCTCGCGGCGATGGCGGCCGAGCGTGCGGCTGCGCTCCCGGTCGCGGTCGCGGCGCTTTCCGCGAGGGCCAGCGAGGGAAGTCCCGCGGCCACGCGCATGAGGGCGGTCAGCGCCAGATAAGGCAATTCGCAGGAAACGGCTAGGAGCGGCGCGGCTAACGGCACTACCGTAACGATGGCCGCGCCCGCTATCCCCGCGTACATCAGCGCCGTTACGAGCAGTCCCGCGGCAGCGCTGGTGACAGGCGAGAAGGGATTGAGCGTGCCGAAGGTCATGACTGACAACGGCGCCGTGGCCGCCAGGGCGGCTAGGCCTGTGGCTATGGCCGCCGCCCCAGGCGGCGGCAGCCAGCGGCGGAGTCCGAATTCCCAGGCAGGTCCGAGGGCGGCGATACCGGCTACGGCCAGGTATGACAACTTGAACGACAGGGCGTGGGCGCTCTGCGGCCAAAGCGCCACGGCGATTACGAAGACCGTCGACAGGGTGACGAGCGGCTTCTGCGGCCTGTCGGCGGCAGAGGCGGCGCTGGCTGCCCAGAACATAAACACGGCGCGCGCCACGGACGGCGAGGCGCCGACGAGGTACAGGTACAGGCCGGCCAGCGCGCAGGCTAGGGTTCTAGCCCGGAACGGTCCGAGCAGGAAGCCAAGCAGCAGCGAAACGAATCCGGCGAGTATGCCGACGTGCTGACCGGACAGCGCCAGGATGTGCGCGCAGCCGGCCTGCCTGAAATCGTCGGCGAGGCCGCTGTCCAGGTCGTCCCGGACGCCTACGACGAGGGCCTCAAGGAGGGGGCCCGCCTGTCCGCCGGCCCGGGACAGCGCGCCCAGGAGGCCGCGCCTGGCGCCGGCCCGCAAGCTTTCGAGCCTGGGCGCGGGGCCGAGCGAGAGTATGTCTTCGGCGTCGACGAAGGCGGTCCGCGACGCCAGGGCGTCGGTCCAGGCGCCAAAACCGGCGCGCGGCGCGAGGGCGGGCCGGTTGAGGGCGACGCGGACGAGCTGGCCGCGCACCGGTTCAGTCGCGAGGCCGGCTTGCCGGGCGCCACCGATTTTGCCGGAGGCTGGCTTGCCGGAGGCCAGGTCAGCGGGGCCGGACTTGCGTCTGGCAGGCGCTGGCCGGTAATACACGCCGAGGCGGCCTCTGGCGGTGACGCGGGCGCCGTCGGAGGACAGGGCCGCCGTCAGTTCCAGGTCCCAGCCGGTCATGCCGCTGGCGGTCTTGCGCGGGTCGGAGGCTATCCGGCCTTCGTAGGCGAGCGCCCGCAACCCGGAAGACTCCGCGAAGCCAGGGCTGAAGCCGGCCGCGACGGCTTCAGAACGGCCATGCGAGACGGCTCCGAAGCCCAGGCCCGCGGCAAGGGCCGCCACGAGGAAGGAAGCGCGCCTGAGCGAACGCACTGAGGATTCTATCGTCGAATTTAATCTCGTGCGAACTCTATTGAAGAAAACGCTTAAGCATATGACCAAGACCAGAGCAAGGGCCACTGAAACCAGCCTCGATCCGGGTCCAGGAGGAAGATAGAGGGCTAGAGCCGCGCCCGCGGCGAGGGGCAGGGCGGGCGGAACCGAGGGAATAGGAGCTGGCTTCACGGAGCCTGAACGCGCGCGAAAGCACCGGCGCGTTCAGGCGGACAGGATCAGATTGCCCGGCGAGAGCTGGCTTACCAGCGTAGCTTCTGCAGGGCGTCACGAGCGGCTTTTTTGACCGTCTCGGGGTACTGGAGGTAGCCGATATATAGAAGGTAATCGAACGCCGACTTGTCGCCGAGCCGGCCCAGGTTGTTGACGACGGCCAAAGCAATCTGCTCGTCGAACGACTTGCCCTGCTCTGTCTCAATGTTTATCAGCTGCAGGTACAGGGCCAGAGCCTGGGCCGCTTCCGTGGTGCCCATGGCGCCCAGCAGGGCGACGGATTCGAGAAAATTCGACTTTGACACCTGCCCGCGATTGTACTGGGCCTGGAAATCGTAGAAATGCTTTATGGCCAGCGGCGATGCCTTCTGCCATTCACGCGTTGTCAGTTCGCGCGCCGCCGAGGTGCGTAGCGATACGATGTAGACCTGGTCGGAGGGCGACGGGCTCTGGTACGAGACGCCGACAGCCAGGGCCGCCTCGGCCAGCTCGGCGCGTTTCTCGGGGGTAAGCGCCTCGCCGCGCAGCCCTGCCTCGAGGGCGGCGGACTTCTCGGCGGGCGGGTGGGCCCTAACGACCTCGGCCAGGAACAAGGCGTAATCGCCGGTAAGCGCGGCCATGGCTACGCCCGCCCGCTCCGTTATGGCCTTGTTGACGGAGGCTGTGTACACGGCGAACAGGTAGGGAAAGGACGACGAATCGCCGAGCCGACCTATGGCGAACACCGCGGCGTCCAACACGGCGAGATCGAGACGGACGCCGGATTTGTACAGGGAAATCTGGGTATCGAGAAACGCGTTGAGTTCCTTGAGTATGACCTTGTTGCCGACAGCCACCTCGGCCAGGGTCTGCAACAGCGGCACGCGAACCAGGCTATCCTTGTAGACGGAGAACAGGCTCCACAGGTTTTCCGCGGCCGGCGCGTATTTGTACTTTCGTATCATGTTCACCGACAGCACGGACATGTCCCGCAGGAGGGCGTCCGTGACCAGCAGGGACGCGTTGCCTAGCACGAACTGGATGGCCGTGTCGTAGAGCGGCCCCATGTCGACGCTGTCATAGGCCGACGCCTCCTTGAGCAGCTCCAGCTTTGTACCCAGGCTGGAGCGCACGAAGTTACGTCGGTAGGTATCTATCAGTTCAGACGATTCCTGGGCCGGCAGGCCCGCCAGGCTCAGAACCAGGATTACCGTGGAGACCGCGAAGGCTTTTATCATCATCACACCTGTCCTTTGGTTCCAAGGCAAACCCAGCCCTACCCTGCTGTGAATTTATACCGAAAAGGGTCGACCGTCCAGTTCAAGCGACGAGGAGGATTCGCCGGGACCGACATTGTAGACGTGCGAGCGTATCATGTTGCGCATTCTGGGGCTCGGCAGCATGGCTTCCACGTGCAGGAGCGACTGCTTCTTCTCTCCGTCGTACTCCGTGGCCCTGACCGTGCCCGAGACGACTATCTGGTCGTCGCCGATGTAGAACTGCGCCTTGACGAGCAGACCCACCCTCGCCTTGCCGCCTATAAGCACCGAAATACCGTCCTCGGAGAGGTCCTGCACGACGCATTTAAGGCCCGGAACACGCTCGGGCTTCTCGTAGGCGCCTTCAAGCCGCTTGAGGAGGTAGAGGTACGCGGGCATTCTGGAACGCACGCGCAACGACTTGCGTTTCTGCGTGCGCAGCAGCGACTCTGAGTGCCCAAGCTGTAGCACCGGTATATTGCGAATGCGCAGGTCTTCGAGCACGTAGGTATCGAAGACGTAGCCCGCGTCCTCCTGCCTCCAGAAGTAGACAGAAACTCGCGACCCCTTCCACTGAAAGCCCGGGGGAATCTTGGCGCCGACCGGATACGATACGACCAGGTAGCGGTCGTTGGTATCGATGACGGTAGACGAATACACGCCTATGCCCTCTATGAGCACGCGTATGCGCTGGTTTGACCTGATGAAACGCGAGCTGGCTATGCCGGATTTATACTTGGGCTGGTCGAACTCGAGGCTCTTGCGGAACTCGTAGAGCTTCTCCATGAACCGGAGCGTATCGCGGTCGCGTTCCTTGCCCTCGGCGCGGAATTTCCTGTCAAACGCCTTGATGCACGCGTCGAGTTCCCTGATGGACCAGAGAGCGCTGGTGGGATCGATAACGCCGGCTATCCTGGACATGTCCAGTATGGCCCTGGATTCAGACATGGAAAAACCGACTTCCTTGCCGCGGGCGTAGTATTCCAGAGGCGAAAAGCGCCTGTCGCCCCGGAGAAGCAGGGTGAACGTCACGAGCAACAGTACGACGACAACGACCAGCAACAGGATATTCATTATGGTGACGCTCCGTCTGTAGAGTATATACTGTAGCAATGGATATCGATAGCACGCCGAGCCAAGGAGCTCAGCCCTTGGCTCAGCCCTTGGCTCAGCCCTTGGCTCAGCCCTTGGCTCAGCCCTTGGCTCAGCCCTTGCTGGTGACCCTGGCGTTCATTGTCCCCGGCCTGGTTCCCGCCGCGGTTCCGGCGCCGGGAGCTATGACGGGCTGGCTGATCTCCGGGGCGGCTCAGTCCGTCTCGCAATTCGTGCTCCTTCTTGTCATTATCGGCGTCTCGGGGCGGCTTCGTGACTACGGCGTTCATCGACTCCGCGCCGCGGATATCCCGCGGGCGGCGGCGTTGTTCGGCGTCATACTGCTGCTCTCCAGGCTTGCGGCGGCGCTCGCGGTTCTGGCCGGATACGGCGCGGTAGGCGTCGCGGCTCTCATTCCTCAGCCGATGAACACCCCGCCGGCCCTCATCGTTACGCTGTCGGCCTTGTTCTCCCTGGCGGTGGCCTACCGGGAAGAGCTCTTCTACCGCCTGTACCTCATAGGCTCGCTACGGAATCATGGCGCGAACGCGGCGGCGGCCGTGGCCGTCTCGACCCTGGTATTCGCGGCAGGCCACGCCTGGCAGGGCCTACCGGGCATAGTCTCGGCGCTGCTCGTAGGCGCGATCATGGGCGTCGCGACTGTCAGGGGTCTCAAATTGCACGCGCTGGCCCTCGCGCACGCCGCCTATGATTTTGGCGTACTGCTAGCCGCGTTCGGGCTGTTAGGCTGAGCGGTCCTGTCCGGGCGGCATATTAACAAACCAGGGCGGAACGGGTATCATCGGGCAATGCAAGCAATAGACAAGCTAAAATCCGATATGGACGATTGGGTCCGCCGTTCGGGGCGGGCTCCGGGCAACCGCGAGTTCGATTCGCTCAGGTCTACGTTCGCGCGCTCGGTGCCCAAGGTTCCCGACGATACGCTGGCGGGGCTGTTCACGACCTTCCTGTCGCGCTATGGCTCCGGCGCGGCCGAAGAAACCGAGAAGGCCATAGACTGGCTCATCGGCGTCGGCTCGCTCCTCCTGTCCGATTACGACGGCACGCCGTTCTCCAAGGCGGACTGGGAGGAGATCAGGGAACTGGTCACCATAGATTCAGGCGAGATAGACGTGGACACGCTCACCTACGTGCTGGGCCAGGCGCTGGAACACGGTGCCCTCTAGCGAAGCCGGAGAGCGCGAGGCGCTCTGGTTCGCCGACGACGGATTCTGGACAGACTACGCGCCGCTGCTGTTCGGCGGCGAGCGCTGGGCCGAGGCTCCTGCGGTCGTGGACGCGATCCTGGCGTTGGCCGGCGCCCCCGCGCGCTCGCCTGTGCTGGATATGTGTTGCGGGCCGGGCCGGCACGCGCTGGAATTCGCCGCCAGGGGTCACCCGGTAGTCGGGGTGGACATCACCGAACCCTACCTCGCGGCCGCCAGGGACAGCGCCGCCTCCATGGGCCTTAAAGCCGAATTCATCCATGCCGACGCGAGAAGCTGGAGTCGACCCGGCGCCTTCGCGCTGGCCGTAAACTTGTTCACCAGCTTTGGCTACTTCGAGACGCGCTCAGAGGACCAGGCGATGCTGGCGCGCATAGCGGAGAGCCTGATTCCAGGCGGCGCGCTCGTCATGGACCTCGTGGGCAAGGAAACCGCCGCGCGCGACTTCATAGAGGGTGAATGGTTCGAGCGCGACGGCAAGCTGGTGCTGACCGAGTTTCAGGTGGTGGGCGCGTGGGAAGGACTGCGGAACCGCTGGGTGATCGTTGACGGCGACCGGCGCGTAGACCGCTCCTGGGTGCAGCGGCTCTACGCCGGCACTGAACTCCGCGAGGTATTGTTGCGGGCCGGGTTCGCGTCGGTGGACCTGTACGGCTCATGGGCAGGAGCGCCCTACGACCAGAAAGCGGAGCGCCTCGTCGCGGTAGCAAGGATCCTTGCGGATTGACCCTCGATTTTTACACGGAACTGGCCGATATTATACGGGTATTGTTGTTTTTCTAAATCCTTGCCTGAATGGAAGAAGCCATGGCTAAGATCGGTATACGCCTTGCTGACGGTAAGTTCTATCCCATCCTCGCGGAAGGCGCGGCCGCCAAGAAGCGCCTCGTCGTCACCACGGTCAAGGACGATCAGCCGAGCGTCCAGATAGACGTGTACCGCTCGACCGAGGCCTCCGAAGACTATATAGGCAGCCTCGTCATAGAGAACATCCCGCCGCGGCCCTCCGGAGAGCCGGACATCGAGCTGGATCTGGCGCTGGACGACGACGGCAACCTGAGCGCTCTGGCGCGCGAGGAAGTTACCGGCGAGCATCAGGCGCTCTCGGTGTCGCTCAAGTCGCTGGCCGAGGAAGAGAAGTACGAGATCCCCGACTTCGACTTCCAGGAGGACGAGGATTTTGACCTCTCCACCGACAACCTGCCCGATATCACGCCCTTTGACTCCACGGAAAGCGCGAAGACCGACGAGGGCATGGCCGCGAAGAAAACGTCGTTCGACGACATTCCGGATTTTGGAGAGGCTTCGCCGCCGCCGGAACTTGTCCATCGTGAGGAAAAAAAACGGGCCTCTCCCATCCTGATAGGCGCGCTGGCGGCCTTGGGCACGATTATCATCCTGGTGGCGGCGTTCTTCATCTACCGCGCGACCATGGACAAGCAGCCGACGCCGCCCCGGGCGCCGGTAGCGGCTCCCGTAGCCACCGCGCCAGCGGCTCCGGCCGCCGCGACGCCCGCGCCTGTGGCAGCCGCTCCAGCGGCTCCCACTCCAGCGGCGCAGGCCCCCGTGGCCGCGGCGTCCGCGCCGGCAAAACCCGCTGAACCGGCTAAAAAGGGTACCTGGTACAAGATCCGCTGGGGCGACACCCTCTGGGACCTGTCCATAGCCTACTATCGTACGCCCTGGCTGTACCGAACCATAGCCGCCGCCAACAAGATCAGAAATCCCGACCGCATCATCTCCGGCACCTGGATATTCATTCCGCCGAGATAGACGACCACTCGGGGCACAGGACGACGGACGCGCAGGCGTCCGTCGTTTTTTTTACCGAGGCGCGATGCGGGCAGGTCCGTGGTATAGTTGGCATGTGAACCGCAACCCCACCCCTCAAGGAGCCCGCATGAGATCCTTCGCACTCGCCATCATCGTCGCGCTGGCGCTGTCGACGCCCGCCTGCGTGGGCTCGACCATCCACGGACTGGACGAGGCGGCGTGGTTCGAGCTGCTGGCCAGGGGCGAACCGCTACCGATACAAGACGGCGAAAACGTGGACTACGATGCGATAGCCGGGCTAGGCCCTGGCGCCATCCTGTTCGTTGGCTTGCGCGCGCAGGAAGAGGGGAACGAAACGCTGGCGACGGAGTTGTTCGCCGAGGCGGTCCGCAGGGAATCGGGCAGGTACCGTACGCGCGCGGCAACACTGCTGGGCGACGCCTTGCTGTCCGCGAAAGACGGGCCCGGACTGGTCAAGCTGTGCCAGTCTGACGCAGGAGCCGAACTGCCGCCCTACCGGCGGTATTACCTGGAAGCCAACGGTCTCTTCCTGTCTTCCTTATATGCTCAGACCCTGGCGACTATAGACGCTATGCGTGCAGCCTATCCTGTGGAAGCCGCCCGGGACGCGGCCGAACTCTCTGCCCTGGCGCTGGAGGCTGGCTTCAAAGCCGGACGGGGGCGCTGGGTGGACGAATTCTCCGCCATCACGGCCATGGATGGCTCGGCAAAGGTCTACGCGGCGCTTTCCGCCATAGTCGGACTCGTGGGTTCGTCCAGCCTGAACGACGCGACCACGGCCATACGCGCGATAGGGCCGAGGACCTTCCAGTTGGCCGAGGCGCGCGCACGCGCCGGCGCCCGTGAATACGGCCCGGCGGTGGTCGCGTTCAGGCGCTATGCCGCGGGCGCCGAGAGCCCCGAAGCCATTGCCGAACGCATCCTCAAACAAGCGCCGGCAGCGGTCGGGCAGGAATCGGCGGCGGTCGGGACAGAATCCGCGGAAGCCGGGGCAGAATCCGCTGCTGCCGGCGCCGAGGCAGCCATGAACGTTCCGGCTTCCGTTCCGGACTTTACGGCCGTACCGCTCAGCGCAAAGGCAGCGGCGAGCCTGTTCCTCATGCTGCCCCGCGCGGCCGCCTCCGACGCGGCAAAGGCGTTCATCGCGGCCTCCAAGGAGGAAGGCGCGGGCGGTTTCCGTTCCATAGTAGAGACGACGCTGGACCGAGGCGCCGATCCGTCCCGGCTCTATTTCGACGCGTACTGGCACGCGCGCTTCCTGCGGGACGCCGAGAACTGGCAGGAGGCTGAAACCTGGTTCTGGAAGGCCGCCGGGCTTGCGGCCGGACCGTTCGAGCGCGACGCCGCCGCCTGGTACGCCGTCGAAGCCAGCCTGAAACAATCCAGGGCGACGGCGATACCGGCTCTGGGCAAGGCGCTGGCCGCGAGCCGCAACCCCGGCTACTATTCGGACTTGCTGGAGCCGCTGTCCCGTGAGGCGCTGGTGGCCAGGGACGGCAAGGCGCTGGCCACCCTGGATGCCGCCGTCTCGGCGCGGGCCAGCGGCGAGGATGCGGCCCGGCTGGCATACCTGTGCGCGAGGGCCGCTCAGAGCGGCATCATCACGGACGCTCAGGTTTCGGCGGCCTTCGGCGTCACCTACAAAAATGCCGCGGCGTACGCGGAGTCGCGGCTACGCGCGGCATACGACCAGAAATCAGACGCCTGGTACCGTCTGGCGGCCGCGTACCGTCTGGGCGAGCCGCTATTCGCTCCGCTCGCTCCGCTTGCGGCGGAACCAGCCTCCGGGCCTGCAGGCGCCGCTGGTCACGAAACTGTTCCTGCCGTTGCCACGAGCGCCGCCAAGGAATCCGAATCCGTAAGGGCTCCCGTCGTCGGGCCTGACGAATACGCGCTGGGCCTGGCCAGATTCGGCCTGGGTCATAGGCTCAGGAGCGAACTGGGCACGGAATTTGCGTTGCTGGCAAAGGAGACGGTCAGGCAGGTAGCGGAGACCCTGTGGAGCGCGGGCCGCTACGACCAATCCTACCGCCTCATCGCCACCCTGTTCTGGAAAGCCGGTTTCGTGCCTACGAGGCGGGAAGCGGAACTCTACTGGCCGCGGCCCTACCCCGAGACCTTTACCACGGCGGCCCAGGCGGCCGGGCTGGACGAATTCCTGCTGTACGGTCTCGCGCGTTCGGAGAGCGCGTTCGACCGTGTCGTCGTGTCGAAATCAGGCGCTATCGGCCTCACGCAACTGATGCCGGCCACCGCCGCGGAAATGGCGACACGGCTCCGCATGGCGGAATACGACCTGACCGATCCGGTGGACAACGTGACCATAGGGTCGGCCTACTTCGCCAGGGTACTTGCGGGCGTGGATGGCAGGGTGCTGCCCGCCGTGTTCTCGTACAACGGCGGCCCTACCCGCTTCAGGCGCTGGGAAGCCGAATACGGAAAACTGCCGCTCGACCTGATGCTGGAGGCCCTGTCGTATGAAGAGACGCGCCAATACGGCCGCAACGTAGTTACGGCTGCGCTGTCATACGCCGCGCTCTACGGCGAAAGCGACTTGCGGGCGTATTTTGCCTGGCTTATAAGCGAAGGCCCTCATCACTGAATGTTGAAGATTCTGACTGTAACGTCCTCACCGCAGAATCGGGCTTAGCCCAAGGAGCGAGGGAAGCCGCGGCGCGGAGCGTACGTTGGTACGTGAGCACCAAGGCGACCGAGCGACGCCGGGATCAGCCCGATTATTACCGGAATTGCCTCACCGCAGAATCGGGCTTAGCCCAAGGAGCGAGGGAAGCCGCGGCGCGGAGC
>CAZNCK010000085.1:13668-15398 GCA_964571545.1 uncultured Treponemataceae bacterium
ACGTTGGTACGTGAGCACCAAGGCGACCGAGCGACGCCGGGATCAGCCCGATTATGCGGCGAGGGAAACGAGCATTCCGGGAACAACGCCGGCGGGTTTTGGAACATACGGCGCGGAACCGGCAACGATGGCAGAATGGAGCTGGTCGCCGTACTGCTGGATGAGCGCGTCGATGCGTTCATCGGTGAGGCCCTTGGATTCACGCTCGATGCGGGGCTGGTTCTTTACCGTCCGGAGGCGCTCTATCAGCGTGTCCAGGATCTTGAGCTTGTCCAGGGAATAGGCCGAGGCTCCGGCGCTCGGGGTGCCGGCTACGTTCTTGAAGTTGGAGTATAGAAGCTGGGACGGGGCCACGGGCACGGAGACCTTGCCGCTCGTTCCGGCGCTGTACGCGTATGCCAATGGAAGATGATTCGATATCCGTACATCCATAGTCCACTCCACATTCTGTTCCGACGTTCTATTGTATATATCGGAGTGATGCGGAGGATTATTAGGTTTTCTTGACTTTTCCAGGGCTGCGCGGCCGCTATTTGACCGAAGCCTTGTACAAGCGGTCGTTGACGGCAAGCCCCAAACCCTGGTCGGGCAGGCGCTCGGCCCACAGCTCGTCGAAGCCGGCGGCATCCAGTTCGTGCAGTATGTCGAACAGCGCCGCGGCGGCCTCGACGGGGTTTGACCTTGGCGAAAGATCGACGACGCGGGACCAGTGGCCTGAGCGGTCGGCGGCGCGCGCTGATTCCGCGCCAAAGCAGATCGCGGCGGCCCGTCCCCGGGGTTCTATGCCCGCGACGCCCCCGAAGGAGACGAGATATAGCGGACGCTTTGGCGCGTAGTGGCTGGGCAGCTGGCCGGGCGCGCGCGGGCTCGTGGTGGCGCGGTCGAATATCTGGACCCCGGGTACTATTTCAGCTATCAGCTCCACGGGAAGCCCGCCGGGCCTGAGGATAAGCGGCGGATCGGAACTGAGGTCGAGCACGGTACTCTCAACGCCTACCGGGCAGCGGCCGCCGTCCACGATGAAGTCCACGCGGTCGCCGAGCTGGGCGACGACATGCTCCGCGCGGGTCGGAGACAGGTATCCGAAGGGGTTGGCGCTAGGCGCGGCTACGGGAACGCCCGAGCGGCGGATTATCTCCCGGGCCACCGCGTTGGCCGGGCAGCGGACCGCCACGGTGGGCAGGCCGCTCGTGGCCAGGTCGGGCACGCGCTCGACCTTGGGCAGGACCATGGTCAGGGGGCCGGGCCAGAAGCGCTCTGACAGTAGCCTGGCGTAGGGCACGGTGATGTCGGCCACCTCTGAGGCGGCGTCGGGTTCGGCCACGTGCACGATGAGCGGGTCGAAGCTCGGGCGACGCTTGGCCTCGAAGACGCGGGCCAGCGCCACACGGTTCCAGGCGTCGGCGCCGAGCCCGTAGACGGTCTCGGTGTGTATGGCGACGAGTAGGCCATCGCGGATGGCCTCGGCGGCCCTCTCCAGATCATGCGCGGAAGTTGTCAGCAGCTCCATGCGCCGAGTATAGGCCCGACGGGCAGGGAGCGGCAACCGGGGACCCTGAATCCGTGCCTGAACAACTTGCTCGCTAATAGCTGAGCTGGTTTCGGGAACGTTCCCATTTTTTTGCTTGCGCGTTTTAAAAACCCGTGGTATATCATTCATGGGAACGTTCCCAATACAATGAATCCAAAGATAAGCATTATTGAGGTAGCCCATCATGCGGGCGTCTCCA
>CAZNCK010000086.1:0-958 GCA_964571545.1 uncultured Treponemataceae bacterium
CCAACCCGTACTGGTCGGAGATTGCCCGGGCAACGCAGGACGGGCTTGAAGCCGAGGGAAACTCGGTGGTCGTCGGCAATACAGACTGGCTGGAACCGCGGGAGGCGCGATACTTCGACCTGGCGCGGTCGGGCCGCTTCGACGGCCTGGTGATCAACAGCGTCACCGACGACATAGCGGCCATCAAGCGACTAGGCGTTCCTGTCGTGATGGTAGGAGAACGGGCCGCGGCGCAGGACGTGGATACGGTCGGTACGGATACCGTATCGGCGACGAGGATGGCTCTGGAACACCTATGGAATACGGGCAACCGGAGGATAGCGCTGGCGACCAGCGACCACGGCGGGGAACGGTTCCTTTCGCTCAGGCGGCGGGCCTACGATGAATTCTTGGCGGAGAAGGGTATCCCAGCCGATCCTGCCTGCGTCTTTTCAGTAAAGCTCGCCGATACCGGAGGCCGCGAACTGGTGCGGTCGCTTCTGGCGCTCGACGGATGGCGGGATAGGGTCGACGCGATATTCTGCGGCAACGACATGCTCGCGATAGCGGCGATGGACGCGCTTCGCGAAGCGGGCATCGAGGCCGGCCGCGACGTCTCTATCGTAGGGCTGGACGACATACCGGCCGCGGCGCACTGCAATCCCGCGCTGACTACGGTACGCAAGCCGAGGGCGCTGATAGGCGCGGCGGCCGCGGAACTCCTCCTGGCCAGGATACGCGATCCGGAGCGGCCCGCGGAGAGGCGGCTCTTCCCTGGAGAACTCAAGGTACGCGGCAGCGTAAAAGAAAGGACTATATGAAGACGAGGAATGAAACGCTCGCCGACAGGGCGCGCTACGAATCCAAGGCGGCAGGAGCGCTCATAGGGCTCGCGATAGGCGACGCGATGGGCGACATAGGCCGAAGCCAGGAGCATCGGGCGCGCTTTGGCATCGTTACGAATATGTACCCGGAGGCT
>CAZNCK010000086.1:988-3445 GCA_964571545.1 uncultured Treponemataceae bacterium
AACGGCGCTGGCCCTGTTGGATTGCGGCGGCGAACTGACGCCGGAACTGACGGCGGCCGCGTGGCGGAAGTACGTGCTGAACCGCGGCGGCGCGAAGAAGCGCGCCGGCCGGCCTCTGTACGGAGCGCTGGCTAACCTGGCGCGCGGCATCGAGCCGCCGCTGTCCGGCCGGCACAACGTGATGAACATCGACGACGGCGCGGCGATGCGCGCCAGCCCCCACGGCATATTCCGCGCCGGAGACCCCGCCGGCGCGGCCCGACTCGCCGCCGCGGACGCCGCCGTCAGCCACGACAACGACGGCATCTGGGCAGCCCAGGCCATAGCGGCCAGCGTCGCGGTAGCCATGGCCGACGGCACCCCCGAGGAAATCGTGCAGGCCGGCTGGGTTCTGATGCCGGCCGGTTCCTGGCTGCGCACGGCTATGGACCGTGCCATGGCCATCTGCGACGCCAAACCGGACATCGAGATAGCCTACGAGGAACTGCACACCTCGCTGTGGAATCCTGAGCACGCCTCCTCTCCCGAGGCGATTCCGCAGGTATACGCTATTTTCCGGCTGACCAAGGGCGATCCGCGCCGCGGGCTCCTGTGGAGCGCCAACTTCGGCCGCGACGCCGATACCATAAGTGGCCTCGTATGCTCGCTGGCCGGAGCCCTCCACGGCCTGGACGCGTTCCCGGCGACCTGGGTAAGCGCGGTGCGCAAGCCCTCCGGCGTCTGCCTGGAATTCGCCGCGGAGCACGACATGATAGAACTGGGCAAGCGGCTGGTCGCACTGTCGTATGAAAAGCGCAATGCTTAGGCCCCGGACGCTCCGGACGCGGTTCAGGCAGGAAGGCTTCCTGCTCGTCCTCCTCGTGCCGGCCCTCGTCTACTTCTCCGTGTACCACCTGGTGCCCATGGCCGGCATGAGCTTGGCGTTCCAGGATTTCCGCATCGTGGGGCCGAGCAAATTCGTCGGGCTCAAGCACTTCAAGATGCTGTTCAGCTCGCCCGCGTTCTTCGACGTGCTCAAGAACACGCTGATCATCAGCTCCATGAAGATAATCCTGTTCTTCCCGTTGCCGCTGCTGTTCGCTCTGATGGTCAACGAGCTGCGTTCGGTGTTGCTGCGCAAGTTCGTCCAGGCCACGGCCTACCTGCCCCACTTCCTGTCCTGGGTGGTGATAGCGGGCGTATGGATATCGTTCCTATCGCCGTCCTCGGGCGGCGCCAACCAGGCTCGCGGCCTCGTAGGCCTGCCGCCGGTGGACTACATGACCAGCAAGTCGGCGATACGCTGGGTGCTGTTCGCATCGGAGACCTGGCGGAGCCTGGGCTGGGACTCCATCATCTACCTGGCCGCGCTGATGCGCATCAATCCCAGCCTCTACGAGTCGGCGGACATGGACGGCGCGGGCGCCCTGCAGAAGGCCTGGTACATAACGATACCGGAACTGGCCCCCACGATGATAACGGTGCTGATACTCAACCTGGGCTTTTTCATGAGCGCCGGCTTCGACCAGGTGTTCAACATGATGAACGACTCGGTGATAAGCGCCGTGGACATACTGGACACCTACATCTACCGCATAGGCCTCCTTAATATGCAGTATTCGTTCTCCACCGCGGCAAACCTGTTCAAGGGCGCCATAGGGCTGGTGCTCATCCTAGGAACCCACTCGGCGGCCAAACGGATCACCGGAAAGGGGCTGTGGTGATGAGTAAAATCCGACTCAAGGGCAAACCGTCGTCAGTCGCCGATACCCTGTTCAGGGCCGCGATAGCCCTGGCCCTGCTGGCCGTCTCCCTCGTCGTGCTGGTGCCTATGTTCAACCTGCTGGCCCTGTCGTTCTCCGATCCGGGCCGGGTGGGAGAGGTGACGGGGCTGACCATACTGCCCAAGGGCTTCTCCACGGTCAATTACCGGGTGCTGGCGGCCAATCCGCTGTTCGTCAGGAGCATCATCAACGCGATTATCATCACGGTCGTAGGCACCGCGATCAACCTGCTCGTCACATCGATGGCGGCGTTCGCGCTGACCAGGGAAAGGCTGCCGGGAAGGCGCTTCTTCATGCTGCTGGTCATAGTCATCATGGTGTTCGAGCCTGGCCTGATACCCGAGTACCTCGTCATAAAGAAACTGGGCCTGATGAACAGCCTCTGGTCGGTCATTCTCTACAAGACCGTCAATGTGTACTACCTGATAATCCTGATGCGCTTCTTCGAGGAAGTGCCAGCCTCGCTGATAGAGGCGGCGCGCATGGACGGCGCCGGCTACGGCACCATCTTCCTTAAGATAATGCTGCCGCTCGCCAAGCCGGCCATAGCGACCCTAGGCCTGTTCTACGGCGTGTTCCACTGGAACGAATACTTCAGGGCCAGCATCTACCTCTCCGATCCCGACAAGTACCCGCTGCAGTTGATACTCAGGCAGTTCGTCGTCCTGGACGACACCGCCTCTCTCATCGGCTC
>CAZNCK010000086.1:3455-10368 GCA_964571545.1 uncultured Treponemataceae bacterium
AGGCCAGCACCATCATCGTCGCCATGCTACCGGTTCTCATCATCTACCCACTGATCCTCAAGTACTACACGAAAGGGGTCATGGAGGGTGGAGTCAAGGAATAGGAGGAACTCATGAAGAAGAGCATCGCGGTTCTGCTCACGCTCTTGGCGCTGTTCGCCATCTGCGCCGGCAACGTCTGGGCAGCCGATCCCAAGGTCCGGCTGGTCCTCAAGGACCTGGACACGGATCCCAACTCCGCCCAGTTCATCGACCTCATAGAAAAGGGCATGGCCGCCGCGGGCACTCCCGTGGACATTGAGATCGTCAAGATCCCGGCCGGCAACTATGCCGAGAAGCTGTCCCTGATGATCATGTCAGGCGACGTGCCCGACCTGATCTACTTCCAGGGCGGCGACGACAAGCTGGCCATGCAGGGCATACTCGAAGACCTCCGGCCCTACGTGGCCAAGTCAAAGTACTTCAAGGCCCTCATGGACCAGCACTCGGTGCAGCGCCTGGAGAGCTACCCCTACCTCGCGTGGATAGCGCCTCCCCGGATCAGGACGCCGATGATACGCCGCGACTGGTACGATTCGCTGCCGTCGGCCAAGGCCGTCACCGCCAACCCGACTACCGACACCTACTACGCGCTGTTCAAGGACCTGGTAGCCAAGAAAGGCGCCAGCTACGGCATCAGCATCACCGGCGCCACCAACGGCGTCGAGGAACTGGACGCCATCTTCGATGCCTGCTTCGGCATCACCTCCACCTGGCTCAAGGGCACTGACGGCAAGTGGGTGTATTCCCGCGTCACGGCCTTCGAGAAGGCCAAACTGGAGTTCTACGCCAAGCTGTACAAAGACGGCCTCCTCGATCCCGAGTACCTGACGAAGAAGTGGGACTCAAAAGAGCAGGTCTTCTATGAAGGCAAGGCCGGCATCATACCAGGCGTAGCACCCGGCAGCGTCGACGTGTACGTGAACAAGATGATGAAGGCCCAGGGCACCGACCTCGTGGCCCTGCCGCCCGCCAAGGGCAAGGCCCAGGGCTTAACGCCCTTCGTGGACGTGACCAAGGAAGCCCGCGGTTTCGCCATCGCGTCCACCTCCAAGAACAAGGCAGCGGCGTTCGCGGTGCTGGACTTCATCTGGAGCCCCGCCGGCCTCAAAATAGCCAAGCTGGGCATGCCCGGCCTGCACTATGTGGACGACGGCAAGCAGTACGTCCTGACCGACAAGTACTCCGAGTGGTACAACGGCTGGTTCGGCGACTCGTTTAACGGCTTCAAGACCGACAAGCCCCTGTCCAGGCCCATCGTCACCCCGGCGGCCACCGCGGCCGGCGACCTGGCCAAGAAGTACATGATGCCGGACAAGACCATACTGATACCCGAGCAGTACATCACCAACTGGGACGCGATGACCAACCTGTACAAGGAGTACGTGGCCGACATCGTGACCGGCAAGCAGCCCATATCGGCCTTCGACGAGTTCGTGGCCAAGTGGAACAAGGCCGGCGGCGTTGACGTCACCAAGTACGCCAACACCATACTTAAATAAGGGCTTGTAATACTTTTTTAGCACAGAGCCACCGGGAAGATGAGGCAGGAAGATGAAGGAAGTAGGCGAAAATAGACAAGGACAACAAAGAGTATAAGAGGATAAGAGTGAACGCAAGAGGAAGAGAAGGAAGTACAAGGGATAGAAATTGAATTCTAGCCCTTCTTTTCTTCTCTTTCCTGCCTCTTATTCTCTGCCCCTCTTTGTTCAAATTTCCTATCTTTTCCGCTGGGGGCAGATCCCCCAGACCCCCTTGTGATCCTGCGCACTGCTCGGATCGCATCTCTGTGGCTCTGTGCCCAAATTTCCGGATCTTCTTTATCACAAGTTTTATCGGAGTGAACATGGCTATGGTTGGGGACTATCTGGAGCGGGTATATGCGGGGTTCATCGGCAAGAACGTGGGCATCAGGCTCGGGGCGCCGGTGGAGCCGGCCATCTGGACCTACGAGCGCATACGCGAGATCTACGGAGACATCCGCGCGTACGTAAAGCCGTTCAGGAATTTCGCGGCGGACGATGACGCCAACGGGCCGGTCTTCTTCATCCGGCCGCTCATAGACGGAGACCCGTCGGTTCCCCTGACGCCCGGGACCGTGGGCAAGGCCTGGCTGGACTACGCCCGTGAGGGCAAGGGCATGTTCTGGTGGGGCGGCTACGGCATAAGCACCGAACATACCGCCTTCCTGAACCTGAAGGCGGGCATCCCCGCGCCTGAATCGGGTTCCATCGCAAGGAACGGAGCGACGGTCGCCGAGCAGATAGGCGGCCAGATATTCATAGACACCTGGGGCCTCGTATGGCCAGGCAATCCCGACATGGCCGCGCGGTACGCGGCCACCGCCGCCAGCGTCTCGCACGACGGCGACGGCATCAATGGCGCGCGCTTCATCGCGGCCTGCATAGCGGCCGCCTTCGACGCGCCCGAGGGGACGCCCGAAGCCCGGCTTCGCGGCGTATTTGCGGCCGGCCTCGCGCGCGTGCCCGCGGACTCGCTGTACGCAAGAGTCGTGCGGGCGGTCGCGGACTTCCATGACGCGCGCCCGGAGGACTGGAGAGCCTGCCAGGAATACCTGATCGCCGAGTGGGGCTACGACCGCTACGCCGGCCTCTGCCACATGATACCCAACGCCGGCGTCTGCGCGCTGGCCCTGCTCTACGGCAAGGGCGACTTCAGCCGCACCGTTGAAATCGCGACGATGTGCGGCTGGGACACCGACTGCAACGCCGGCAATGTGGGCACCATACTGGGCGTGCTCCGCGGCTCAGGCGCCATACCGGCCCACTACCGCAACCCCATCAACGACGGCATCGTGCTGTCCGGCCTGCCCGGATCGCTCAACATCCTCGACATTCCCACGTTCTGCAGAACCATTGCATCCATCGGCTACAGGCTCGCGGGAATCCCGGTCCCCGCGGCGATAACCGGCGCGCTGGCCAGGGGCGACGGCGAGCGCGGCCTGTTCTTCGATTTTTCGCTATCCGGTTCCACGCACTGCATGCGCGTGTCTGACCCGGTGATGTTCTCCACCGTCCACCGGGCCGGCGTCCTGCCGGATGGTCGTTCCGCCCTGGAGTTCCGCTTCGAACGCGTGCTCCGCGACCAGTCGGGCAAGCTGTTCTACAAGCCATTCTACCGCCGCTCCGATTTCGACGACGAGCGCTACAGCCCCACCTTCGCGCCGACAGCCAGGCCCGGGCAGACGGTAAAAATGCGGTTCAGAACGGAAAAGTGGGAAGGCCAGAAGATAGGCGTTTCAGGCTATGTCCGCGACACCTTCACCGGCGCCGACATCGAGACCACCGCGCCAATCTTCCCCGAACCCGGCGAGGAGCACGTGATCGAATTCGTCATCCCCGATGTAGGCGGATCGCAGATTGACGAAGCGGGCCTCAAGCTCACCGGATGGACGGGCGCCGGCAAGCGCGACTCGGGTCGCCTGCTGCTTGACCTGTTCGAGGTGACGGGCAAGGCGAAATATTCAATAGATATAGCGAAGCAAGCCGTGGAGTTCGGCTGCGTGACGCCGTTCTCTCACGCGGGCGGCAACTGGGGCATCGAAGGCGGCGCGCTGCGCCTGATGACGCACGAAGCCTGCGCCTCGTACACGGGCGGTCATGCCGTTGCCGACCAGAGGCTCAGCGCCCTCGTCAGGCCGCTCGCGGGAACCAGCCACCTCCTGGCGCTGCGAGCTGGCGGCGCGATGCGCGGCTACTTCGCCGGCTTCGACGGTGCAGGCAAAGTCTCGATACTCAAAAACGACTTCGGCTTCACACGTCTGGCCACCGCTGACTTTGCCTGGGAACCGGGCCGCGACTACCGCCTCGGATTCGAGGCTATCGGAGACCGACTGGCGCTCTCGGTAGACGGAAAAATTGTCCTCGAGACCCACGACGGCACCCACAGAACCGGCATGGTCGGCTGCGGCACGACCGGTGCCGCGCGCGCCTTGTACGGCTGGTTCGAGGTGGAAGAGCTGTGACAAAACGGAAATCCGACTGCTCCGCGGCATATTCGCCGGGTAGCGGCGCGCTGACGGTGGCTGTCGAGTCGTCGGTAAAGCCGTTATTCGGGCGGGCGATAGAGGCGGCGGCCAGGGCGGCCGCGGCGGAATTCGGCGTTACCGCCGGTGAACTGAGTATCGACGACGACGGAGCCCTCGATTTCGTCGTTGGCGCCCGCGTCGAGGCAGCGCTACGGGCGGCGGGGTTCGGCAGGGCCGCCGGAAGCCCGTCTGTCGGCGCCGCCAGCACGCGTGACGAAAAGGATTCTCAGGATCGCACGCTCGGCAGGAGGCGGCGTTCCAGGCTGTACCTCCCCGGCGACCAGCCGGACCTGTTGCCCAACGCGGGGCTGTTCGAGGCCGACTGCCTGATCCTCGATCTGGAAGACTCGGTGGCGCCGTCGCGCAAGGCCGAGGCGCGTATCCTGGCCAGGCGGGTCCTTGAAGCCCACCGAGATTTCTTCGGAACCTCGGAAACAGTCGTACGCATCAACCCTCTGGCCGGCCCTTTCGGGCAGGCTGACCTCGCCGAACTCGCGGGTTGCCTGCCCGACGCTATCCTGCTGCCGAAATGCGAATCAGCGGGAGACATAGAGGCACTGGCCGCCGAACTGGGCAGAATCGAGACGGCGGCGGGCATGAAAAACGGAATCACCCTCATCATGGCCATAGTCGAAACGGCCCGCGGCGTCATTGCCGCCCCGGCCATAGCGGCCGCCTCTGGCCGCGTCGCCGCGCTCTGTTTCGGCGCGGAGGACTTTTGCCGCGACATAGGCGCGCGCAGGACCGCGGCCGGATCGGAAGCGCTGATGGCGCGGCAGAACGTCGTGATGGCCGCCAGGTCAGCCGGCGTCCAGGCGCATGATTCAGTGTACTCAGATGTGGACGACGCGGCTGGCCTCGCGGCCTACTGCGCCGCCTCGCGCGCTCTGGGTTTCGACGGCGTAGGCCTCGTGCACCCGCGCCAGATCGCCGCCGCGCACGCGGCCTTCGACCCGAACCCAGCCGAGCTGGACGAGGCCAGGCGCATCATCGGGGCCCTCGACGCCGCGCTCGCCCAGGGCCAGGGCGTCGTGTCGCTGGACGGCAGAATGATAGACGCGCCGGTCGCCGCCCGCGCTCGCCGCCTCGTCCAAGGTGCTGATGACGTTCCGGACGCGAAAAAAGGAAACTGACATGGACTGGACCACAAACGCTATAGGACGCAGGGTGCCGGTCTCCGTAGACGGCCGGCCGCTCAAGGCTTTTTCGGGAGCGTACGCGGATTCCGCGCCTGCTGGAACGACAGTAAAGCGCACGGCTGGCGGCCCGTCACGCGTTGCGCCAGGCAGGGGCCGCCCCGACAAGTTGGTAAAAAACTGGGACGACCTGCTAGACCGCATGGACGTGAAAAGCGGCATGACCATCTCGTTTCACCATCACCTGCGCGACGGCGACGCGGTCGTCAACGAGGTAGTCGCCCGCCTTGCGGCCCGTGGACTCCGCGACCTGACCATTGCGCCTACGGCCCTGTTCCCGGTGCACGACCGCCTCGTGCCGTTTATCGAATCAGGCGTGATCGCGCGCGTTGAAGGCTCGATGAACGGCGCCGTCGGGCTCGCCTGCTCGCGCGGCCTCATGAAGGGCGCCGCTGTCCTCCGCTCGCACGGCGGCCGACAGCGCGCCATACAGGACGGCGAGCTGCGTATCGACGCGGCCTTCATAGCCGCCCCCTCGGCCGACCCGCTGGGCAACGCCAACGGCGTGCTCGGAAAATCGGCCTGCGGGCCGCTGGCCTACCCCGTGCCCGATTCGCTGTCGGCAGACCGGGTCGCCGTGATCACCGACGGGCTCGTACCCTACCCCTGCGCGCCGCGTTCGATAGCGGGCGGCAACGTTGACTGGGTGCTCGAGGTGGAATCGATAGGCGACCCGTCTAAGATAGTGTCGGGGACGACGCGCCTGACGAAGAGCCCTACCCAGCTCCTGATAGCGGAACTGACGGCGCGCTTCATCGAGGCCACCGGCATAATGAGGGACGGCTTCTCGTTCCAGGCGGGCGCGGGCGGCATTTCCCTTGCGGCCACCGTGTTCCTCGCCCAGCGCATGCGCGCTCGCGGCGTCAAGGCGTCATTCGCCCACGGCGGCGCGACAGGCATACTCGTGGGCCTGCTGGAAGAAGGGCTGCTGGGCTCCATCGTGGACCTGCAGAGCTTCGACCTGGAGGCCGTGCGATCCTGCCGTGACAATCCCCGCCACATCGAATCGACGCCGTTCGACTCCTACGGCCCGCGGGCCGCCGGTTCCGCGGCCAACATGCTGGACGTCGCCATTCTGGGCGCCACCGAGATAGACCTTGACTTCAACGTCAACGTCAACACGCACTCCGACGGACTCCTGTTGCACGGCATAGGCGGTCACACCGACGCGGCCGCGAGCGCGCTCTGCTCCATCATCACCGCGCCTTCATTCCGCAAGCGCATACCTATAGTCCGCGATCGCGTGACCACGGTGTCCTGCCCCGGCGAGGTCGTCGACGTGGTGGTCACCGAACGCGGCATCGCCATCAACCCGAAACGATACGATCTGGCGGAGCGAGCACGGAAGGCGGGCCTGCCCCTGGTCGGCCTCGGCGACCTGATGCGGCAGGTGCACGCCATCACCGGCGTTCCCGATGAACCGAAATTCGGCGACCGGGTCGTGGCCCTCGTGGAGTGGCGCGACGGCACGGTGCTGGACGTGGTCAGGGAGCTAGCGCCGGCGCGGTGAGGCCGAAAACCCTGCTTCACTCCAGCCCGTAGCGCTTTATTCTGTAGAGTATCGTCCTGCGGCTGATGCCCAGGGCCTCGGCGGCCTTGGTCCGGTTTCCGCCGCAGGCGGCCAGGGCGC
>CAZNCK010000086.1:10378-15393 GCA_964571545.1 uncultured Treponemataceae bacterium
GCGCTCTATCGCGTCGCGCTCGACGCTATCCAACGAATCCGTAGATCCCGCCATGGTCGAACCGATCGCGGGGGAATTGCCGCCGCGCTCCGTTCCGTCCGCTGGCCCGGACAAGCGTTTGCCGCCGGCCAGATCCAGGTCGGAGGCCAGAATTTCGTCGCTTTCTGAATAGATGAGGGCGCGTTCCAGGGTGTTCTCCAGTTCGCGGACATTGCCCGGCCAGGAATGCGCCGATAGCGCCGCCATGGCGCCCTCGGAGAGTCGCACGGCGGAACCCCTGCCCATGCGCGAGCGCAGTTTGGCAAGCAGAAAATCCGCGAGAAGGGGGATGTCTTCACTGCGGTCGCGGAGCGGAGGCACGGCGATGCGGAGGACGTTGAGCCTGTAGTATAGGTCCTCGCGGAAGGCTCCGGCGCTCACCTGATCCTCGATGTCGCGGTTGGTGGCGGAGAGTATGCGAGCGGAAACGACAATGTCTCGGGTGCCGCCCAGGCGCCTGATTTTTCGCTCCTGCAGCACGCGGAGCAGTTTTACCTGGAGCCGCGGGGGCATCTCGCCTATCTCGTCTAGGAACAGCGAACCGGCGCCGGCAAGCTCGAACAACCCGGCCTTGCGGGCGTCGGCCCCGGTGAACGCGCCTTTCTCGTGGCCGAACAATTCGCTCTCCATGAGGTTCTCGTGGATGCCGCCTATGTTCACCGCTACGAAGGGTTCCGCAGCCCGCGGAGAGAGAGCGTGAATCTCCCTGGCGACGACTTCCTTGCCTGAGCCACTTTCTCCGGTGATCAGC
This sequence comes from uncultured Treponemataceae bacterium, assembly GCA_964571545.1. Taxonomy (GTDB): domain Bacteria; phylum Spirochaetota; class Spirochaetia; order Treponematales; family UBA12059; genus SZUA-370. The sequence goes on from CAZNCK010000086.1 coordinate 11,169, forward strand.
ACCGTGGTGTCCGAGCCGGCGATCTTCTCGATGTCGCGGCGCAGGGCGCGCGCGGCCTGGCCCTCCCCTATCAGGCGCGCGGCCGACGAGGCGGTCCTCGCGCCGACCTCCAACCGGTCTTCCAGCTGCCGGTTGCCGACGGCGGCCTTGAGCTTGTGGATGAGTTCGTCGGGTTCGAACGGCTTGAGAAGGTAATCCGTGGCTCCTGACTTGAGGGCGCTCACCGCGTCCCGTATCTCGCCTAGGGCCGATATCATGATGATGGGGCAGCGTATGCCCTCCGAGCGCGCTTGTTCCAGAAGCTCCTGTCCGCCCATCACGGGCATGCGCAGATCGGTAACGAGGGCGTCGAAGGGTTCGGCCCGTAGCAGTTCCAACGCCTCGCGACCGTTTGCCGCGGCGGCGGAATCTATGCCGTCGAGTAACAGCAGGCGCTGTAGCGATTCACGTATATTGCGTTCGTCATCGACCACGAGGACCCTCATGGGGCGTCCTCGCGAGCGGGCAATTCGACGCTCGCGACGCAGCCGCCTCCGTTCCGCGCTTCAAGCCGTATGGTGCCGCCGGCGACCTCGACGAAGCGCTTGCAAACCGACAGCCCTATGCCGGTGCCGCGGCTCTTAGTGGTAAAGAACGGATCGAACAGACGACCAGCCGCCTCCGGGCTCAGCCCCTGGCCACGGTCCAACACGTCGATGCGGACGCCTTTGTCGGTGTTCGCCAGCTCTATGGACACATCCTCCGGGCCGCCGCCCGCGGTACCGGGGATAATGCTCTCCAGCGCGTTGCGCACCAGGTTCTCGAGCACCGAGCGGAGCCGTTCCGGATCAATGAAAACGCGTGTCACGGGTTCCGTCGCGGTCTGGAGAATGTCTCGGCCGCAGAGGCGTCGGCCTACCTCGGCCGCCACTTCGCCAGGATCGATGCCGCTTGGATTGCCGGCGGGGTCGCGCAGGTAATCGCCTACGCGGTGACTCAGGGCGGACAACCGCTCCACCTCGTCGTTTATGATGCCTATCTCGCGCTGGGCAGAAGCGGGACAAGTCTTTTCAAGTATCCGCGCCTGCAGCCGTATGGACAAAAGCGGATTCTTAATCTCATGCGCCAGCGTGCTGGCCGCGGTGCCCAGAACGACGAGGTTGCGCTGTTCCTCGATGCGCCGCCGGTATTCGTCGTTGCGTACCACGAGGCCCCGGACGAACAGCACCAGAGCGGCGAGCGCGAGTTCGACGAAGGGAAAGAGAGCGGCGGCCACGCGGCGGCTCTTCCAGTAGACGGGCTGGCGTATTTCCAAGTAGACCGAATCGGCCTTGCGCAGGGTCGTGAAGAAGAAACCGGGAGACGGAGTCGGTTCTTGCGGACCTTCATGCCGGGCGCTGTCACGATAGCCATCGCGATCGGATTGAGGCGGCGGTCCTACCCGGAACGGCGCCAGGATGAGCACGAGCGAATCGTTGGCGGAATTTTCAAGGTACACGCGCACGGGCGCGCCGGCCGATTCCTCTTCGGATAGGGTCGGCAAGTATGCGGACGGTACTTCGCCCCAGGCATAGAGTCGCGCGCCGTCGCCGGAGTACGCCCCTATGCCTACCACCTTGTCCCGCAGGGTCGAAACGCTCTCTATGGCCGCCCCGAAATCCTGGTGATCTCGCAGGCCGGCGAGCAGTTGGTTCATGGTCCGCTCCGCGTCATTGCGGCTCTCGAGCCTGAAGCGCTCCGCGTTGCCTGAGTAAATGACGAGGGCCAGGCCGGTAAGCGCGGCGAACGCGAGGACGGCGATTCCAAGCGACGCGAACGACTTCTTCCCGATGCGCATGTTCCGCGTCCCCCTCATATCATCATGGAATAACCGCGACGATGCGGTCCTCGGACTCAAGCCCGACCAAGCCGCGGAGTTCCGAAATCGCGGCCAGAAAATCATACCGCGCCCCGATGAGCCCGGTCCTGGCCGTGCTGACGAGGGCCTCCGCGGCGGAAAGGTCGGAGGCAGCGGCCGCCGACAGCGAGAATTTCTCTAGCACGTTCCGGTAGTTGCTCTCCGCGTACTCGAGCGCCTTGGCGGACGATGTTATTGACTGCGCCGCCGAGAGTAGTCCGTTGACCGCCACGTCGATGTCGAGGATCAGGCTCTCCGCGCCGGCGCTTCCCTCGAGCGCGGTAATCGCCGCCGCCGTTTCGGCCGACCGTACGCCGGTCGCGGTGCTCCACAGGTCCAGACTCATCGTCGCCGAGAGCGTGAGGCTGCCCGCCCCTACGGAAAACCCATTGGCAAGCCCGTACGCTATGCCCTGGGAAAGCCCCGCCGAAACGCTAGGCGCATATCCGCTCCTAGCCACATCGACGGCGATTGTAGCCTTACGAGCGGCGAGAGCATAGCCCGCAAGCTCCGGATTCTCCTCGGCCGCCATGATTGAGTATTCGCTTGATAATACGCCGACAGCCTCTTCGTCGAGGGCCGACAGAGTAAACAGGAGGCTATCGTAGCGGGAAAAATCTATAGGCTCGAGCACGACGGAGGCAGTAAGGCCCGTCATGGAGGCCAGCTTGGCCCTAGCGGACGAGAGCGTCTTGCGTGCCTTGATGAGCGCCGTTTCGCGGGCAGCGGCCTCAGACTCGGCCTGCAGGTAATCAGATTGCGCTATGACGCCCGCCTCCGCCTTGGCCTTGGCTATGCGTAGGCGAAGAGCGGCGGCATCGAGGTCGCTCACGGCCGCCGCTGCATTGGCTTCAGCCTTGAGGACGGTGTAAAAGGCCGCGTCCGCCTGGCCAATCAGGTTGACCCTTGCTCCGCGGACGGCTTCGGCCGCGGCCTCCGTCGCTATGCCGCTGCTGTTTGACTGAGCGGCCAGCTTGCCGCCGTCGTACACGGCCTGCGATACCGAGAGCCTGGCCGATGAGCCAAGAGCCGTCGCTAACCCGCCGGCGGACAGATAGTCGAGGCTAGCGCCGGCGGAGGCGCTAAGGGACGGCAGTCGTTTGTATGTCTGGGCCTTCTCCGCCAGCGTAGCGGATTCGTAGGCCAACTCGGCCTTGCGCAGCGCCGAGGAGTGGGCCAGCGCAAGCTCCCTGACCGCTGCCAGTTCGATCGTAGCCTGAGCCGCCACGACGCTGGCCAGGGTCGCCGCAAACAAGGCGGCCAGGAAGATTCGTCGATATAGTTTCATGTAATGCTCCTCTTACTCGTAACGCAGGGCGTCGATAGGATACAGATTGGCGGCCTTTCTGGCGGGGTAAAACCCGAAGAATATGCCCACGGCCGCGGCGAATCCCGCGGATGCCGCTATCACTGACGGGCTGACTATCGTGGGCATGCCCATGAACGCCTCAAGCGCCCAGGCCAGGGCAAGCGCCAGCACTATGCCCAGGAATCCGCCCAGTAGGCTCAGGATGACCGACTCCGACAGGAACTGCAGCAGGATGTCCCGCTTGCGCGCCCCCACCGACATGCGTATGCCAATTTCCCGCGTCCGTTCCGTTACGGAGACGAGCATGATGTTCATGATGCCTATGCCGCCCACGATGAGCGACACGCCGGCTATGGCCGCCAGTAGCGAAGTCAGGGTCTCCGAGGTCTGCGAGGCCGTCGCGATGATCTCAGACTGGTTCAGCACGGAGAAATCCATGTCGTCGTCGGCGGTAAGCCTGTGCGCCTCCATGAGTATGGCCGTTATCTCGGCCTGGGCCTCGTCCATCAGGTCTTCCCTGATGATGCTCATCTCTATCGACTGCACGTTACCGTCCCGCATGAGCCTGTTGACGGCGGTGTCCAGCGGCACCATCACGATGTCGTCCTGGTCGGTGCCGTTGTTGCCCGCGCCCTTGCTCCCGAGCACGCCTACGATAGTGAACGGCGTCGTCGAGATGCGTATGCTCTTGCCCACCGGATCCTCGCCGGGGAACAGTTCCTCAGCCACGGTGGAACCTATGACGGCTACCTTGGCGCGCCGGCTCAGGTCCTTGTCGGTGAAGAAGTCGCCGGAGCCGAGGGTCCAGCTCTTTATATCGAAGTACCCGGGTTCTATGCCGTAGACCGATGTGGACCAGTCGCCCGAACCGCCGACTACCTTGGCGCTGGACATGCGGACGACGCCCGAGATAGCCGCGAGGTAGCTCGACTCGGTGCGGAGCTTGGCAACATCGTCCATGGTCAGACGGTTGGCCTCGCGCGGACCGCGCGGCGGCATGACCATGATCAGGTTGGTGCCCATGGACTGGATCTGCCGCT
>CAZNCK010000087.1:0-474 GCA_964571545.1 uncultured Treponemataceae bacterium
TCGGCGCCTGTTTTCCGGAGATTAGAAGGCTCGCCGGACAGTGTTCGCTCGGGGCCCGTTGCAAGCATCTGGACGAGCCAGGTTGCGCGGTAGTCGCCGCGGTTGAAGAAGGCGGTATCCACGAGGACCGCTATGAAAGTTACGCGCGCGTGTTGGCGGAACTTGAAGATACGCGGGGCTATGCCAAGAAAATCGGCAAGCCACGCCGCTACGAAGAGGACGATTACGAAGATGCATGACCATGCGCTGGCGCTACTGGATTTTTACAGGATAAGGGACGATGTAGCCGGTTATTGTCTGAGCGAAGAAGGCGCGCGATCGATCCGAGCCGCGCTGCCTTCAGGAGACCAGACTGAGGTAACCGCCGCCAAGGCCTGTACCTCGGCCGTCAGGGAGCTGTTCCGGGACGTCCGAGGTACGCCGTCCGGCTCGTTCGCGCCCGTAGACGAGTCCGCCCGCATCGTGAGTAAGCAG
>CAZNCK010000087.1:484-1789 GCA_964571545.1 uncultured Treponemataceae bacterium
CCTGCCTGTCGGTGGAGGAACTGTGGGCGCTGGGCATGTGGGCGGACGCGTTCGGTTCGCTGGTGCGCTGGATGTCAGGCGCGCGGCATGAATCGTTGGCGGCTGAACTGGCTGCGGCCCCTGATCTGGCGCCAGTCGCCCAGGCCGCGTTCAGAATTGTTGGGCCGGACGGAGAAGTCAAGGACCTGCCTGAACTGCGCGAAATACGCTCCCGCATACGCAGGCTCAACATGGACATCGAAAGAACAACGTCGTCGTTCTTCCAGGATGAAACGACCAGGGCCATGCTTCAGAGCGATGTTCCGACCCAGCGGGACGGCAGGACAGTACTCGCTGTCAAGGCGGGCTCTAAGGCCAGACTTAAGGGGATCGTACACGAAGTTTCGGCCACAGGACAGACTGTATACATTGAACCCGAGGCTCTGGTCCAGAAAAACAACGAACTGGTCGAGGAAGAGGCGCGCTACCTGCGTGAGCTTCAGCGGGTACTCCGCGAAACGACGGCACGGCTCTATAACTTTTCCGTTGCCATCCAGACTGCCCGCGCGCTGTGCGCGATATTCGATGGGCTCTATGCGCGGGCGCGATATTCTCACATGACTGACGGCGTTTTTGCCGAGGAGAGCGCTTCCGGTATCGAACTGATTCGCGCGCGGCACCCCATTTTGGGATCCAAGGCCGTGCCGATAGACCTGCGTATGCCCTCCGGCGCGCGAACGCTGATTGTCACCGGTCCGAACACCGGCGGAAAGACGGTGTCGCTCAAGACCGCGGGCCTCTTCGCGCTCATGAACCAGTTCGGTCTGGCCGTCCCAGCCTCGTATGGCTCAGCTCTGCCGATCTTTGATGGTGTTTGGGCCGACATAGGCGACGAACAGTCCATGGACCAGTCGCTGTCCACTTTTTCCGGCCACATGAAGGCTATTTCGGCGATCGTCGATGGCGCTACCGGCCGCAGTCTTGTGCTGTTGGACGAGCTGGGTTCCGGAACCGACCCGGAAGAGGGCTGTGCTATCGCGATGGCTCTTCTGGACCTGTTCATAGACCGCGGCGCGCTGACACTCGTTACGACGCACCACGGCATACTTAAGAATTTCGGGTATACCAAGGAAGGCGTGCTTAACGCGTCGGTTGACTTCGACAAGGATACTCTGTCTCCCACGTACCGCATCCTCATGGGCATACCCGGCGAGAGCCGTGCCCTCGACATAGCTCGAAAGAACGGCGTTGCCGACGAAGTGGTTGACGGCGCGGGGAAATACCTCCGCGAGGAGCGCACCGACATCTCAGCCCTCATCCGAGGGC
>CAZNCK010000087.1:1799-7776 GCA_964571545.1 uncultured Treponemataceae bacterium
TCGCGAGCTTGATTCGCTACGCGACGAGGAAAAGCGCAGACTCCGCGACGCGATGGAGGAACAGCGCAAGGCCGACCTCAAGGAACTGCAACTCAAGCAGCGGGAATCGGAGCTACGGACGCAAGGCGTCTCCGAACTCAAGACACTTTTGGCCGAGAGTCGCAAAACACTTGAAAACCTGGTCCGCGAGGTCCGCGAGGGAGAGCTGACCAAAGCCAAGACCCAAGAAGTCAAGGAATTCTTGGCTGACCTGGAGGCGCGCGTGGAGGCTGCTGACCGCAACGCCAGGCTCCAGCAACGAGACCTGAAGGCCGGTTCAAGACCGCTTGCTGCTATTGCCGAAGGCTCCGCGGTTCTCGTGCTGCCGGCGCGAAGGCGGGGCAGAGTGCTCCGCGCAGTCAAAGGCGGCAAGTGGCTCGTGGAAACGGATGCGCTCCGCTTGACCGTGGACGAGGCTGACCTTGAATCGACGGTTGAACTTGAACAGAAAGCCCCGACAATATCAATCGAATCCAGTGCCAGCCGTTCGAACCGCGCGGTCATTGAGCTCGATGTCCGAGGATTCAGATTGCTCGAAGCCGTCACAGCCCTCGAACGGCAACTGGATGCAGCCACAATGGAAGGCCTGACGGGTTTCTCGATTATCCACGGAACCGGCGAAGGCGTCCTCCAGCAGGGCGTAAGAGATACGTTGGCACGGTATCCTGGAATAAAAGAATTTCACTATGCCCGCCCTGAAGAGGGCGGACACGGCAAGACCATCGTCGTTTTTGGTTGAGCCGGGCTGCTCCGGGAAAGACCTGTAGCTCAGAAATCTCCTAGGTCAGCCCATTCCACCCCTTCACCGTCGGGAATATCCCGCGCGGCATGGCGCCCGAGAACAACCGGAAGACAGCGTGGTTCAAGGCCAGGCCTGAGCACTTTTTCAGTCCGGAGTATAGCCAGGTTGTCCTCGCTGAATAGATTGCCGCGGGCGATGGGTCGCCTTGCATGTATAGACCGGTTCGTTCTCATATAGTTGGAGGCCTCGCTGGGAGCTAGACGCTTACAGCCATCTCCGAGCACGGCTTCCACCCTGGCGGCGCCGTACTCGTTTTTAAGCGCGTTGATTGCCGCAGTCACCCCGATTTCTCCAACCAGCCGCGAGGTACGGCGCACAGCCGTAGCCATGCGAAAAAAATCGCCGGGTGGCAGCGCGATAGGATCATCCAGGCCATCGTGGCTCCGCGAGAGGCAGATGTGTTTCTCGATGATGCATGCGCCGCTGGCCACAGCAAGAGATGGAACGACAAGAGGATCTGCTGAATGATCCGAGACGCCAACCGGCAATCCGAACAGTGTAGACAACGCTTCAAGCATGCGTAGGTTATAGTCGGCTTCGGGCGCTGGATATGCGGTGACGCAATGCAGCAGTGCGATGGGGATTCCGGTGTGGCTGAAGGGCTTCAATGCATTCTCTATATCGCAAAGCCTGGAGACTCCGCTCGAGAGTATGGTCGGCAGGCCATACTCGGCTAGTTCGTCTATCAGTTGTGCGTAGTTCAATTCCGGGCTGGCGATTTTCATGGCACGCACACCTATATCTCGCAATTCACGCGCGCTCTTCGGGCCAAAGGGGGTGCAGAGAAAGAGCGCTCCAAGCGATTCAACTCGGTCCTTAAGCCGGGCCATGAACTCTGGCCCAGTCTCGAGGGCCTTAAAGGTGTCGTACAGAGGGGTGAGTCCTCCCGGTAGGGGCACGAGTCCAGTAGCCCGGTGGATGATCTCGTCGGCATAAACGTGTTGGAATTTTACGCAATCAGCCCCGGATTCGATAGCCGCGGAAATCAACTCGGTAGCCTTTATTTCGTCTCCGCCATGGCCCGTGCCGATTTCAGCGATGATCAACACCCTGGCGTTTCCATACGACCTTGTATCAACGCTGAATTCAGACTTGTTCATTACGCCCCCATTTATCACAGCACATACTATTCCACTCGACAATACACTTCGTATACTATAGAATCATACGCATCGACCGCAATCGAGGAGATCCATTATGAAGCACTTGTTCTGCGATGTCTGTAAGAAAGAAATTAGTGACCCGATACCGACGAGGACTTCCTTCCACATACGCGAGTTTGACCTGTGCGAGTCCTGCCGCGACGATCTGGAAATAGCCCTCAAGGCAACGGTGCGAACCAAAAAACCGTTCGACTTCATGTGGTACGACAAGCTCCGGGTCGACCTGATACAGGAAGGCATAAAGAAAAACAGGATAGTACTCGCAAAAGCGCTGTCCTGATCTGTTTTCAGGTGGATTGTCGAAGCCCCTGCCGTTCAGACAGGGGCTTTTTATTGCATCAGAACACACTTCAAGTTTCTTTGTCGTTTTCTGCGGTTTCTGAGATTATTACGCTATTCAGCCCAATCGTTGACAGTAAATCGTGCCGTATGGTAACATTGGGCCCGAAAAATATGAACGGACGCCCCGCTTCCAGGGCGATCGCTATGCGGTGTTTCTCTGGAACAAGGCGTTTGGCGATCACGGGAATGGCGATACGTCGATACGTTCTAAACCGCGTATTCCACTCGGCAAGGAGTCACAATGTCAGGACATAGTAAATGGGCGACGATCAAGCACAAAAAGGGAGCGGCTGACGCCAAACGCGGCCAGATCTTTACCAAGCTTATCAAGGAAATTTCAATCGCGGCCCGCATGGGCGGGGGCGATTCTGACTCCAACGCTCGCCTGCGAACCGCCATACTCAAGGCCCGCGGCGCGAACATGCCGAAAGACAATATCGACAGGGCCATCAAGAAGGGTACCGGCGAACTCGGCGACGCTATCTACGAAGAACTCGTTTATGAAGCCTACGCGCCTGGCGGCATTGCCATTCTCATCGAAGTGCTCACCGACAACAAGAACCGAGCCGCGGCGGAAGTGCGCAATATCCTTACCCGCTCGGGCGGCTCGCTGGCTACCTCGAACGCCGTTCTGAGGCTTTTCGCCCGCAAGGGTGTCATTTCCCTCGATGGAGAGAAGTACGCCGAAGACAAGGTGATGGAACTCGCCCTTGAAGGCGGCGCCGACGATATCGTCAACGAAGACGGTGAAATTGTCGTGTATACCACGCCGGAAGCCTTTGAAGCAGTGCTTAACGCCATAACCGCGGGCGGTATGGAAACCGACGGCGCCGAGATCTCCATGATCCCCGAGTCGTACGTGGCCACTGATAAGGATGCGGGTTCAAAAATCCAGAAACTTATAGACAAGCTTGAAGAAAGCGACGACGTTCAGAACGTCTACCACAACGCGGAGCTTCCTGAACAAGAAGAGGAATAAGCGTGGCGCGCGGGCAAGAAAGCGTCCGCGTCCTCGGCATAGATCCTGGCCTCGCGGCCGTTGGATGGGGCGTCGTCGATATAGACGGCGCCCGAGTCGTCTATAAAGGACACGGCTGCTTTAACACCAAGGCCGGCGAGGATGTAGCCGAGCGTCTGGCCTTCATACGCGACTCGCTGGCCGCGGTCATAGCCGAATACCTGCCGGCGGAGGCAGCCATGGAATCGCTCTTCTTTTCCCGAAATGTTTCGAGCGCGCTCGGTGTTGCCGAGGCCAGAGGCGTCATCCGGCTAGCCTGCAAAGACGCCGGGCTTACAATGCGCGAATACGGGCCTATGGATGTAAAGAAAGCCGCCACCGGTTCAGGCCGCTCGGGCAAGGAAGAAGTCCAGACCTTCGTCAAACTCGTGCTCGGCTTGTCCGCCATTCCAAAACCTGACCATGCCGCCGACGCGTTGGCCGTAGCCATTTGTCATTGTCAGGGAAGGGCCGTTCGCACCGCCTTGGTTGATGCGGTCCGCTCCGGCCGTCTATAATCCTCCCATGTTCAACGCAGTACGTGGGACGCTCTGTTACAAGGGCGCGGATACCATAAGGATAGACAATCAGGGCGTGGAGTGGGAATTCTCCGTGCCGGCCCGATCAGTGGATTCGTTCGGCCGTCTGGGCGATGAAACCAGGGCGCTGGCCTGGCTCCTGCACCGTGACGATCAGATGCGCCTCTATGGTTTCGTCAGCGAGGCTGAACGTTCGATTTTTATAGAGCTCATGAGCGTCGATGGCATCGGCCCTAAAGCCGCCTTAAAGATACTCGGAGGCATCGGCGCTGCCGAACTCGAGACGGCGCTTGAGTCTGAGGATCTGGCAAGGCTTGAGTCGATTCCAGGCCTGGGCAAGAAGACCGCGCAAAAGCTTGTGTTCACGCTCAAGGGCAAGTTACCCTCGAGATTAGCGGCGCAGGCTGCCATCCAGGCCGGCCCTCACGACGACATCATACGAGCGCTCGTTGACATGGGGTATGACCGCCGCAAGGTTACCGAGGCCGTGGTAAGGGTCGACTCGGGTTTGCCCGACAGTCTGCCTGAGCGCGAGCGGGAATTGTTCCGCCGCGCCATTGTAGAATTGAGCGCATCGTGAGTGTCCATGAACCTGAAGCGGGAATAGTCTCCGCTTCCTTCAATCCGGTCGAGGACGAACGGGAAAACGCGCTTCGGCCAAAGCGGTTGTCGGAATTCCTTGGACAGGCCTCGATCAAGGCAAATCTATCCGTTTTCATAGAAGCGGCGCTGAAACGAGGCGACGCTCTGGACCATGTATTCCTGATGGGCCCGCCAGGACTAGGAAAAACGACGCTCGCAGGCATCCTGTCCCATGAGCTAGGGGTGGACTTTAAGGTGACGAGCGCGCCCGCATTGGAAAAGCCCAAGGACCTGGCCGGCATACTGACAACGCTGGCGCCTAAATCGATTTTCTTCATAGACGAGATCCATCGCCTGAAACCCGCTATTGAAGAAATGCTGTACATGGCGATGGAGGACGGCGAACTGGATTTCATAATCGGCCAGGGACCTGCCGCACGGACGCTGCGCATTCCCCTGCCGCCGTTCACGCTCGTAGGGGCCACGACGAGGGCCGGTATGGTGGGTAGCCCGCTCGTCAGCCGTTTCGGCATCAATGTCAGACTGGGGTTTTACGAAAAAGCCGATACGATGGCTATTCTCCGTCGCTCCGCTGGTATACTCGGCACCAGTGTTGACGACGATGCGGCTGATAGACTTGCCGATGCCAGCCGGGGCACGCCGCGCGTTGCCAACCGCCTCCTCCGCAGGATGCGCGACTTCGCGCAGGTAGGCGGTTCAGAAACCATCAGCGCCAAGGTTGTCGAGAACGGCTTAGCGCGACTTGAAGTAGACCATTACGGCCTCGAGCGCCATGACCGCGACGTGCTCACCGCCATCATAGAGAAATTCGGAGGCGGCCCTGTCGGCGCAGAGACCCTCGCCGTATCGACGAGCGAGAGCATCGAGACGCTCGAGGATTACCTGGAGCCATTCCTTATCCAGTCGGGCTTCATCATGCGCACGCCGCGCGGCCGAGTAGCGACGCCGCTGGCGTATGAGCATCTAGGATACAGGAAAAATCATGTTGACGACGGATTTCAGTTTTAATCTGCCCGAGGACCTCATAGCGCAACAGCCCGCGTCCGAGCGCGGTTCATCGCGACTTCTCGTACTGGACAGGCAGAACGGCGCGGTGAGCCACTCCAGCGTGCGTGACCTCGCCTCATTCGTGCCGGCCGGTACCGTGATGGTCTTCAATGACTCCAGGGTCAGACGTGCCAGGCTCTTCGCAACGACTTCCGGCGGCGGCAAAGTCGAATTGTTGCTACTACGACGCGAAGGCGAATCGTTGTGGACCGCTCTTACGACCCGCATGGCAAAGCTGACGCCTGGAAAGAGCGTAACGCTACCCGAAGGCTTAGAGGCGGAAGTCGTCGAGGCACGGCCCGACGAACGGTTGTTCAGATTTTCCCGGGAGATCGACGATGACTATCTGGAGCGCAATGGCCACCTTCCGTTGCCGCCGTACATCCGTCGCGAAGACGCCCCTGCGGACGCGGAGCGCTACCAGACCGTGTATGCCCGGGAACAA
>CAZNCK010000087.1:7786-8532 GCA_964571545.1 uncultured Treponemataceae bacterium
CGCCGCCGCGCCGACAGCCGGCCTCCATTTTACGCCGGGAATACTGGGCGCCCTCCGTTCAGCCGGGGTGGAGATACAGTTCGTTACGCTCCATGTGGGTCTCGGCACCTTCTTGCCGGTGCGCGCCGAGTCGATCGAAGATCACCGTATGCACTTCGAGGAATATACGGTTCCTTATGATACTGCGCGCGCCGTTACTGCGGCCAAGCGCGAAAGGCGGCCAGTGTTGGCCGTAGGCACGACCAGCGTGCGAACCCTTGAAAGCGCCTGGACAGCTGATGGCTTAAAAAGCGGCTCCGGCGCGACGAATATCTTCATCTACCCAGGTTGCTCGTTTAAGGTCGTCGATGCCATGTTCACCAACTTCCATACGCCTGAATCGACCTTGCTGATGCTGGTCTCGGCCTTTGCCGGACGGGAGCGCATTCTCGCTGCTTACGAAGAGGCGGTGCGGGAACGTTATCGATTTTTCTCGTATGGCGACGCCATGCTGATACGGTGAGGATGGGCCTCATGATAAAACGCATCGATGTTCCTAAGGACCTGAAAGAATTCGCCGCGGTGTTCAAGGCGGCCGGATTTTCCTGTTATTTCGTCGGCGGCGCCGTGCGCGACCGTCTGCTCGGCCTTTCGGTCAGCGACTGGGATGCCGCCACCGACGCCAAACCAGAAGACGTAAAACGACTCTTTAAGTCCGTCATTCCGACTGGTATCCAGCATGGTACCGTGACGGTCCATTGGCGGGG
>CAZNCK010000087.1:8542-14698 GCA_964571545.1 uncultured Treponemataceae bacterium
CGATGGCGAGTACAAGGACGGCCGGCGTCCCGTATCCGTGTGTTTTACCTCCGATCTGATAGAGGATCTGTCTCGGCGCGATTTCACCATAAACGGCATGGCCGTCGATCCGGCTTCCGGCGATATAGTCGATCCCAATGGCGGACTGGACGATCTGGCGGCTGGCCTGATTCGTGCTATAGGCGATCCCGTGGCGCGTTTTGAAGAAGACGGCCTCAGGCCGCTCCGTGCCGTCAGATTCGCGGCGCGATTCGGTTTCAGCATAGACCCCGCGACGCTCGCCGCCATACCAGCCACTGTGAAACGATTCAGGTTAGTATCCGCCGAGCGCATCAGAGACGAATTCACAAAAATCCTTGTATCAACCAGAGCAGGCGAGGGTATCATTAGACTCGACGAAGCGGGGCTCCTTCAGGAATTCCTACCGGAGCTGACTGCCTGCAAGAGTGTTGGGCAAGGCGGCCCGCATCTCTTCGACGTATTCAGGCACCAGGTGGCCGCCTGCGACGCCGCCCCCGCAGAACTAGGCCTGCGTCTCGCGGCACTGCTCCACGACATAGGAAAACCGGCCAAGCGGACGGATGCAGGTGACGGCTCACTAACATTCTACGGCCACGACCTGGAATCGGCCAGGCTCGTCGATAAGGCTCTCAGGCGCCTTAAATACCCCAACGCCGTTATTGATGAAGTCGTTACCCTCGTGAAGTACCACATGTTCGATTACTCAGACGACTGGACCGACGCCGCTGTCCGGCGATTCGTAGCCAGGGTGGGCCTGGAGTATGTGCGACCGCTTGCCCTCTTGAGACTCGCCGACACCACCGGATTGGGCCGCGGTCCTGCAGATCCGCGTTCTGTAATACCGCTGATGGACAGGGTAGAGGATCTCAGGGCCAAGGATCAGGCCTTCAGCGTAAAGGATCTGGCGATACGGGGAAACGATCTGGCCGCCATTGGCTGGCCAAAGGGACCGTCTATGGGTAGGGCGCTGGCGGAGCTACTGGAAGCCGTACTGGACGACCCGGAACTCAATACCAAGGATCGCTTGCTGGAAATAGCGGAACGGATAAAAGACAAGCACGGCGTACGCTGAACGGTCGCAGGAAGATTGTGACCTCTACAAACGCTTCATTGAAGCGAGTCGCTCGGCCTCGAGCCCGCCGGCCGCGAGGATGGCGTTGTAGACTATAGCAGCGGAAGCTTGCTCGGCATCCTTCTTTGTCTTCCCCGAGGCCGGCCCATAGGCCATACCGAACAGGGAGCAACTAATCCAGTAGGTCTTGTCATGGTCGGGGCCAGTCTTTTTTTTCAACTCGTACATTGGATAGCAACGATGCCATTTCTGAGCGTATTCCTGGAGCAGAGTCTTGTAGTCCTTGCGATGCCGGTCTGTCAGTACTTTTTCTATTTCAGGATTGACGAGCGATAGCACGAGTTCCTGAGCCTTGTCGAAGCCCGAATCCAGGTAGGCCGCGCCAAAAACAGCCTCGAGGGCGTCGGCCAGTATAGCCTTTTTATTTCTGCCGCCGGACCGTTCCTCGCCCTTGCCAACCATCAGCAACGCATCCATGCCAAGATCCGCCGCGAGTTCGGATAGCGTATCCTCTGAGACAACAAAGCTTTTTATACGGGCAAGATCACCCTCGGTCTTGTCACCCAACGCTTTAAAGAGCCGAGCAGCCGTAGCCATACCCAGTACCGCATCACCAAGAAATTCCAGCCTCTCGTTATTGCCTAGCGAACGAGGATCTTCATTGACATAGGAACGGTGTGTAAGCGCCCTGTTGAGGAGGGACAAGTCCTTGAAGCGGAATCGTAGTAAAAACTGAAAGGCCGCGAGCGCTTCCAGTCGTTCTCGACTTAAATCGTCGTAACGAAAGGACACGCCCACGGCCTCAAGGACAGTACACGCAAGCGCGAACGGGCACGGAGCCCGTTCGACAGCGTCATACCTGCGACTTTATGAATTCGTACGCGTCACGGACGGTCTCGAATTCGTTAGCCTTTTCGTCCGGAATGCGAATCTTAAGTTCTTCTTCGATGCCGTAAACAAGCTCGTACGTGTCGAGACTGTCGGCTCCGAGGTCCTGCCTGAAGCTGGCATCGAGGGTTATCTTTGATTCCTCGACTTCGAGCTTGTCGGCGATGATCTTCTTGATCTTCTCATACAATTCGTCCATAGCGAATCTCCTTTACGCGTTGGTCTCGGGGGTAAAAACCTGCCTGCCGCGATAGAAGCCGCACTTCGGGCAAACCCTATGGAACAATACTGCGTTGCCGCAATTTCCACAGGATACGATCGTCGGCGCGACGAGCTTCATGTTGATGGAGCGGCGCCTGCGAGTTCGTGCCTTCGAAGTATTACATCTGGGTACAGCCATACTATAACCTCATTCCCACAATAAATTGCCTGTAACGGATACCGGCGCACAATAACGAAATGCGTACCTTTTGTCAAGCCGATTAGTATTCGTCTTAAGTATCGCTCTTTAGTCTGAAGCGATCCATGGCCTTGGCTACCACGGGCGGTACCATGCCGCTGACATCTCCGCCGAATGACGCGAGTTCCTTGATGGCGCTCGAACGGAGCACAAAGAACTGCTGATCAGTAGGCATGAACAGCGTTTCAACTTCGGGGCCAACCCCCTTGTTGAGAATGGACAGCTCGAATTCGTATGAAAAGTCCTGGACGCTCCTGACGCCCCGCAGGAGAACTCGGCAGGCGTGTTTCCTAGCGAATTCCACAATCAGGGTGTCGCAGACGTGAACTTCTACATTGGACCAGGGAGCTACGAGCTCCTTCATAAAGGCGACACGTTCTTCAGTATTGAAGAGATAGTGCTTGTCGCGGTTTACGGCAACGACGACAAGAACGCGCTCGAATATAGTGCGAGCCCGCTCGATGACGTTGAGATGCCCGTAGGTTGGAGGATCGAACGATCCGGGGAAAACAGCCTTGACCATGCGGGAACCATAAACCGCTCTCCGCGGGGCGTCAAGGCTTGTCGTTACGCTTGGTCTATGGCCAGTCCGGGCTACACCGTGTATCATACTGTTCTATGAGACTTCTACGCTTATCCGTATTGGGAGCGCTGTCGAGCGTACTCCTGGCGCTCGCTCTGCCCAATGAACTGTATTCCTGGGGTAGTCCGGCGCTCGGCCTCATCGCGCTAGCGCCCCTGTTCGTCGCGCTCGCTTCTACCAACTCGTTCCGAGAGGCCTTTCTGGTAGGCGCTATATTCGGGGGGCTGGCTCACGGGCTCTCTAGTTACTGGTTATGGTTTTTCAAGGATTTTAGGTTCTGGACGCTTGGCACGTCGTCTATCGCGTACATGGCAGTATACGGTTGTATAGGCATGTACCTGCGCGGCGCGCTCAAACGAACCGGGATTGTCCGTACGCTCGTGTTCGCCATGGCCTGGGCCGTGATCGAGTGGGGCAAGTCCTCGGGCTTCCTGGGGTACCCGTGGGGCCTGGTAGCGTATAGCTGGAATACGGTCCTTCCTGCCACCCAGATAGCGGAATCAACGGGAGTATACGGCCTGTCCTTCGCGCTTGCATTCGTTTCCGCTTCTATAGGTGAAATACTCGCTCCGCAGCCCGTACGGCTCCGGTCGCCCTGGGATAAGACCGCTGAACGTCCGATGTTGAGCCGGTTGCGCTTTATACTGCCTCCGAGACCGTCGTATGAGGGAACCCGGTTCTTGGCCGCCGGACACCTCGTTGTATCCGCAGTATTGCTGCTGGCAATCACAGGCTACGGACTCATTGCTCTGGACAGACCCAGGACTGCCCGTGGCTTTGTCGATGCGGTGCTGGTGCAACAGAATGTTGATTCATGGACCGGCTCAGAATCTGAAAACCTCGGGGTTTCAATAGCGCTGGCCAGAAAGGCAATCGCGGAGTCGGATATAGCTCCGGACCTTGTGTTATTCAGCGAGACGACGCTAAGGCGCCCCTGGAACGGCTTCGAGCGATTCTATGCTAAGACCCCAGGCAAAGATCCCCTGGCACGGTTCATAGCGGACTCAGGCGCGTACCTGTTTACAGGGGCACCCGAAATACTCGACTACGAAACCTATGAGGCTACGAATTCTGTCATATTGATCAATCCACAGGGCAAACAGACCGGAACGTATGCCAAGATACATCCAGTACCGTTTGCGGAGGCAATCCCGTTCTGGGAATACGACCCATTCAGGAAATTCATACAGGAGGTCGTCGGACTGGAATCGGGCTGGGTGATGGGCACCGAGCGCGTCGTATTCCAACTGCCCACGAAATCGGCAGGAATCGTGCGCTTTTCTGCCCCGATCTGCTTCGAGGACGCTGTTGCTACCTTGTGCCGGGAGTTTATCCAGGAAGGGGCCGACATCCTCGTCAACCTGACCAACGATTCATGGTCAAAGACCGATTCAGCGGAGATCCAGCACTTCGTCGCGGCCCGCTTCAGATCCATAGAGCTCAGGCGGACTCTCGTCAGATCGACCAATGGCGGTGTCTCGGCCATCGTCGGCCCGGACGGGCGCATACTGGAAATGTTGCCACTATTTCAGTCAAGATCCAGGATGGTCAGGATACCTGTCCATGTCGACGAGATTACTCCGTACCTGATGTACGGTGACTGGTTTGCATTTAGTCTGGCCTGTATTCTTGCGGCTATGGCGATTATACTTTTTATTGACGACTCAAAAACCAAGAAGGAGCCGGTATGAGCCTGCACAAGTACCTTTCCGGAGAGTTTTATGAGATACAACCCTATAGAAGCGACCCGCCGCAGGATGCGTTGGCCTTTACCGGCTCCCCGCGAAAGCATCCATACGACGACGAGAAGATAATCTTGATAGTAGAGCCTCAGGGTGGAGACTCGGCAATCTACGAATTCAAGGTTGCAGACCTTGTCGGCGCTCAGGACTTGCCTAGCCCGGTAACGGAGGCTGGCGAGAGTTACCGTATTGTGCGTCTGTGGGTTCGCCGCGGAGCCGTAGGCATACGCTACGAGCCCTTTGAAGTGGAATCTCCGCTCAGATTCTTGAACGAGCCGCACGCTCTCAAGGAGAAGGTGCTCGGCCGGCATCGGGGTTGACGTAGTGCCTCGATCAATTGCCCGAGAAGGGCGGTACTGGGAACCAGAAGCGGACGACGATGTTTCGTGCCGGCTCTGCCATCACCGTTGCCGCATCCAGCCCGGAGCTTTTGGTGTGTGCAAGGTTCGTCGTAACGAAGAAGGAAGGCTTGTAGTGCCGTTTTATGGCCTTGCGAGCGCCCTTTCAATCGACCCCATTGAGAAGAAACCCCTATATCACTTTCTGCCGGGTAGCGCTACATATTCCATAGGTTACGTCGGTTGCAACCTCCGCTGTCCGTTCTGCCAAAATTTCAGCATTTCCCAATCCACAGAGGCTCCGGTAGAGCAGGTCGATCCCGAGGACCTGGCACGGGCCGCTCGCAACGCGGGATGTCTCTCGATAGCCCACACGTATTCCGAACCCATAGTCCATGCTGAATTCGTCGAGGCAAGCATGAAAGCGGCGAGGGCGGCAGGCCTGTTCAACGTGCTCGTGACCAACGGCTGCGCAGGATCCGACGCGGCTCGCTCACTACTCTCGCTCTGCGATGCCGTCAACGTTGACCTGAAGGCCTGGGATCAAAATTTCTACAGTTCAGAACTCGGCGGAGACCTTGAAACGGTCAAACTATTTATAGAGACGGCATGCAAGTCCGGCGTGCATGTGGAGGCGACAACGCTGCTCATCCCCGGCAAGAACGACGAAGCCTGGCAGGTAGATAGCATCGCCGCCTTTCTCGCGTCATTGTCGCCCGAAATTCCCCTTCATCTGTCAGCATACCGGCCGATGTACCGGTATGCGATTCCAGCAACCTCCTCGACGACCATCCATAGGTTGACGAAAATCGCGAGACAGCGACTGCGGTATGTCTATGCCGGCAATGTGTCAGGAGAACGGTCTATTACAGAGTGCCGATCCTGTGGAGCGGTACTCGTTTCCAGACACGGTTACGCAGTTGATACGGACGGTTTGGTCGGCACGCGTTGCACCTCTTGCGGAATTGAAAGTCCGATAGTCAATGTGCTGAAATAATCTTTTAAAAATCCTGTTGACATTTTTTTCCGGGTTTGGCATAGTACGTCTCGCC
>CAZNCK010000087.1:14708-15298 GCA_964571545.1 uncultured Treponemataceae bacterium
CGACGCGGTGATCAAACCGCAGGATGTGCTGCGCCTGCAGTCGCTGGTCAGCCTGGCTGGCCGGCAGCTGCGCCATGTCCATGGCGGCAACCTGGCTAGCGCTATTTGAGCCTCGGGCCAGTAAGCGGCCCCGCCTGGAAGGTCCGGCTAGCAGGGTTACCCAGCGGCCGATTTTCGGGTTTTTCAGCATCCTGAAAAAAATCCGTAAAAAGGCCGTTTGAATACTTGACATTTTGGCTGACTTTTGGCATTGTTCATTTCGCTGTTCATGGTGGATGTAGCTCAGTGGTAGAGTCCCAGAATGTGGCTCTGGATGTCGCGGGTTCGAACCCCGTCATCCACCCTTCAGTCTTCGGACATTCTGGCCACGGCGCAAGCCGGTGGGCCATGGATGGGCCGGGCGGCGAGCGTTCGTAGCTCAGCTGGATAGAGCGACGGACTTCGAATCCGTAGGTCGGGGGTTCGACTCCCTCCGGACGCAGTTTTTTTTTGTGTTTTCTGTTTTTGATGAGTACCAGGGCCGTTAGCTCAGCTGGTAGAGCAGCAGACTCTTAATCTGCGGGTCGCAGGTTCGATCCCTGCACGGCTCA
>CAZNCK010000088.1:0-14707 GCA_964571545.1 uncultured Treponemataceae bacterium
AGAGCGCCCGAGGCCCGAGATCGGAACCGCCTATGCCTATCTGGACCACACGTTCGAAGCGCTTGCCCGTAGATCCTTTAATAGTGCCGGCCCGCACTTTGCCCGCGAATGCATCAGCGCGGGCCTGCTCGGACTTGTAAAACGCACGATAATCGCGTCCCTCTTTGACCACGGGACCGCAGGGCGTTCCACGCGTGATGTGATGGAGTACCATACGCCTTTCGCCAGGGTTCATGATCTCGCCCGTCGCCACTGCCCGGTATTGGCCAAGCAAGTCGAGTTCCGCGGCCGCGGTAGCCAGTGCATCTATCGTGGCGTCATCGGCATCCATGGCCGCGTAAGAGTAGTCAAGGCCCCCGGCGGCGGGTATGGTCCGACTGGCCACACGGGCGGGAGTCAGGACTCTTGCAAGAACCTCAGCCTTTTTGTTCTGCAACGATTGCCAGGCTACAAGCTCGTCCACGCGTTTCCATTGTTTCATTGCGGCATCCTTCCGTCATATATAATCATCAGAATCAGGGCTTTGTGTTTCATTTCGCTACGCTTATAGTATGCTCCGTGCCTCGTTTTTTCAATATAAATGAAGCCTTGAGTTGCTTTGTATACGAAAAACCGACATTCAGGTATACTTCCGACGTAGCATGCTTTGAATCGTAAAAATTGACAATGCAGGGGATTTAATGGCCAAACTTGTCACCTTTATAGAAAAGGAGTTTTTGCTCACTCAGGTCATGAAGACCGGAAGCCGGGTCGTCGTGTTCGGTTCAGGCAAGAGCCTCGACGGCAAACTCAAGTCCTTCGACAAAGAAACCCTGATTCTAAGCGCCAAACCAGAAGCAACCGCGGTCTTCAAGCCCTGGGATGAAATATCGGTATTCCTGTCATATCAGAGCCAGAGAGTCACCTTCCCCGGAAAAATCAAGAAAATCAACGGAGGCGAACTGGCTATCTGTTTGCCCGAGAAGCTTATCAAGGCGCCGCAACGCAAAGCCGTCAGAGTTCCTCCCCCGAAAGATCTACGGTTGGAATTCTACATGCAGAACGAAAAAATCCGCATCGATTGCCCCGAATCCAGCGAATATTCGGAACTAGAGATGCCCGCCCTGAGCATAGGTTTTGACACCGCTTCAATTCATGGGCTGCTTCAAAGCTTCAAAGAACTGACTTCGACAATGTACTCAAAGAGCGGTATCGTCATGTTTAACAAGGGACGAAAGCCAGAAACCATAGAAGAACGTCTCATCGCTGACATTGGCCGCACCTTGCTCGTGCCAAGCATGCAAAGCCCCTTGCCTGTGGTCGATCCTTATCCCGAGGGACGCATTATCACGCAGTCGATGAGTGAAGCCTATGAAGGACCATCCGTATTCCTGGAAGGTTCCGCTTTGGAACGCAACCGGGCAGAAAAGATCGTTGATGGCGTGATGTCCGAACTGTACTGTCCTATTTTATATTATCAATACGTTGTCGGATACATCTATTTGATGAACGACGACCAACGTAAAACCTGCCTCGATTACCGTGCTGTCGATTTTGCGTGGGAATTCGCCCACATCCTCGCTCATAGCCTCAAGTCAAATAATTATTTCAAGCTTGATGAGAACTTCAAGCCCGATCCATACAAACCGCAGGTCGTTGATCTATCCGCCGGCGGTTGCCTGCTTCTGATGCCCAAATCAGCGTTCAAGGTTAAGCTCAAGCTCGGATCTGTTCTCGATATAACCGTATCGCGAGCGGATTCTGATGCCTCAGTAGCGTTCAAGGGACGCGTCGCCCGGCGTTTCGATGACCGGGAAAACGAATACTACGGCGTCTCGTTTCTGAACGCCGAGCAAGATACCTTCGTCGAGTTGAGCAAGACCCTGTACGCGGATGATTCCAGTCGCTTTTCCTGCGACGAGGCCTCGCTTGAGCTTTGATTGGAGAAACTGATGGGTAGTGATTTTTCTATCATCGGAAGAATCAAGTTGGCGTTCGAGGTGATGTCGCATTGGGAGACGCTCGTGACCTTGGGAGCCTTCATAGTCTTATGGCTTCTCATGAGCTATGTAGCTGATCCGTGGCGTAACTCGGGACGGGCTCCCAGATCTCGTTCAGCCAAGCCCGTCAGGAAGGTTGCGCCCAAGGCGCCCGTTGAAGAACTCGATGAGGAAGACGAGTTGCCCCGCTGAGATTGGAGCTGACGTCTTTTCCGAGCATGATCCTGCCTTTCCAGGGGTGCCGAGTTCGCAGATCGAGCAATCCGGCCGCAACAGCGCATGCAACCGCTTCTTCAGCCTCGTCAAGCCTCCATGTATCCAGTGTACCCCGGAAGGCGGCATTCATCGAACCAGGTTTTCCTGTCAAGAAGATAGCCATTTCCCTTGGCTTGAAGCGCCTGGCATGCCGACGTGCAACGGCTATCGCTTCCTCTGACCCAGAGCCCAGACGCTCGGCTTTTCCATCGCAGACGTCGCAACCGGAACATGCTAGTAAGGAGGCTTCTTCTGCCCCCAGCGCCTGCAGCAGAAAGGTCCTGCGGCAAGCGTACCTGCCTGTCGCGTACGTATGCATCGTCATGGCTCGAGTCTTGGCGATTTGAGCTTTCCTGTCTCCGGCCATACCGGTTTTTTTTTGGGCTTCCTCAGCCTGTATCCCAAAATCCTCAGGAACAGCTTTCCGTAGCAGGATAGCGTTGCTAGCTTTACCGTCTCTGCCCGCCCGCCCGGATTCCTGCAAATAGGCTTCCACTGAAGAAGGCGGGCCAAAATGGACTACCGTCCTGATATTGGGCTTGTCCATGCCCATACCATACGCACAGGTGGAACACAGGACGCCTTCATCTGAGGCCATGAACCATCGCTCGAGGGCCGTGCGTTCGGCTTTCTCCAGGCCGGCGTGATAAAACCGCGTGTCAATCTCGGGCAGCACTGAGCGCAAGTCTTCGGCCAGGATTTCCACTCCTGGCCTGGATGCCGCAAAGACAATCATTGGTCTCCGCAGTGACGCAACCGCTGTCCGTACTGCTCGCCGCATCGACAGAGCTGGCTGGACCTCGTAGCGTATGTTAGGTCGGTCAGGAGCTCCAGCTATCAGTCTGTAAGGTCGGTCGCCGAATAATGATTCGGTGACACGCTCCAGGATGGGCGGGGATGCCGTTGCGGTAAACGCGGTAACGACCCGAGGCGCAATGGCTCGTATCGCGTCTCCCAGGCCAAGATACGCCGGCCTGAACCCGTCACCCCATTCGGCTACGCAGTGCGCCTCGTCTATGACGAAATGGAACACTCCGGCAGAAACCAGCACCTTGAGGACGCTCGGCACGGCGAGCACCTCAGGGTTTGCAATGATGATGCGAGCCACTCCCGACTTGATGGCCTGGTAGGCGTTTTTACGCTCGACTACCGTCATTCCGCCTTTGATGACCACGACGCCGATGCCCGTGGTCGCCAGACGGCGCTCCTGGTCTCCCATGAGGCCCAACAGCGGATATACGATAAGCGTCGGACCGGGGCACAGCGCCGCCGGTAATTGGAAGCACAGGCTTTTGCCGGCTCCGGTCGGCAATATAACGACCTGGTTGACGACCTCTCCGCCGGCTTCGGCGTCGACGGCATCCAGTACATTCGCCACCACGAGTCGCTGATATGGGTAGAGGTACTGAATACCGAAGACTTCCCGGGCATATTCCGTTACGGGGTCAGGTTCGTCCATGCCTAGCGCACGCCGGAGCAAGCACTGGCGCTTGCGGACGATTTATCTAACGGATAGATAGTCCTCGGCGGAAGGGCAGACAGTACCCAGAATACAACTAGCGCACAGCGGCTTCCTGGCCCTGCAGACATGCTTACCGTGGCGGTTCAGCGCGTACGAGAACGCGGTCCACATCGATTCTGGCAACGAAGCGCCTATCATTCGTTCACTCTTTGCCGGATCGTCCGTAGGAGCAAGCCCAAGGCGCCTGGCGGTTCTGAGTACGTGGGTGTCTACGACGATGCCGGGTTTGCCATAACAGACGCTGACGACCAGGTTTGCGGTCTTCCTGCCGACGCCGGGGAGTCTCGTAAGCTGCTCTATCGAATCCGGTACAACTCCGGCAAATTCGTCTATCAGCATTTTCGAGGTGGCTATGATGTTTGCTGCCTTGGCTCTGAAAAAACCTGTGGTGTGTACGAGCGATTCCACCTTTGCCAGGGGCGCAGCTGCCAACAGCAACGGGGTGGGATAGGCCGCAAAGAGGGGCGGAGTCACCTTGTTCACCTGTTCGTCTGTGCACTGCGCGGAGAGTATCACGGCGACGAGTAGCTCGAAACATGAGCCATACTGGAGGGCCGATACTGCATCCGGCCAGATCGGGACGAGGGTATCGTACAGCAAGCGGGCGCTTGGCGGTGATCGTGTTTCCATGCAAGCAGTATTACACCGGGAGGACGGTTTTCTCAAGTATCGTTGTACAAGGGGAGGAGCTCCAGAAAAAGCGCATTGCGGATACCGGAGAGCCAGCCTATACTAGTGCCATCGTACGGCATCGACAGATATGATACCGCCCGACACCGGGCACGGATTCCCGGAACGCAGACACGGAGGAACGCATGAAAAGAATGTTGATGGCCATAGTCGCGGTTATTATGATAGCAACGGCTCAGGCAGCTTTCGCTCAGGGTACAACCACAGGAACGCCGGCAAGCGCTTCCGCCGGCAATGGGCTCGACTCGGCTGCTTCGATCCGGATGGAAGCGGACCAGTATCCCGTACGCGTCGATGTAACGCGAGTCTACATCCATTCCCAAGGCTACAAGGTCGTCTATCGTAAAGGCGAGGCCTCGTTTGCGGAAGCCTTTATCCCTACCGGCTGGTTCACCTCCGGGGGCAAGGCCACGCTCGTCTACGGCCGCGGTCCGCAGTTTCCCTATATGTTTGCCTACTACAACGCGGACGGAAGTTTCAGCCATCTCAAGCTTTATGTTCTTAAAAACCTGAGGGACTCCACCTGGGGCGTAATCGAAGGCGATGCGGGCGACAAATTCAAGGTTGATACCCTCAAACTGGAATTCTAGAACCGGCTTCTAGCCGACGCAGGCATCCATCCGCTATAATTGAACGATTCCAGGAGTTCCTTGCAAGGCTCCTGGAGTCGTTCGTTCGTTTTAGCGGGCGAAATCAACCATATTGGACAGCCTGTGACCATGAAGAACCTCATAGCAGAATGCGGCATTCTCTCCTTTCTCGAGCGCTACGAAACCTATATCGTCATAGGTCATAAAGAGCCCGACGGTGACTGCGTTGGTAGCCAGGTGGCCCTCGGATCTTTCCTGACTAGGCTTGGCAAAAAGGCAGTGTTGCTGTCCTCCGGACCATTCACCAGAACCGAGATAGCCGGGTATGCTCCGCTGTTCTGTGACCGCTACGATTCCGCCGCAGCGGGTTCAGGATCCACCGCTGTGATCGTTGTAGACTGCTCGTCGATATCGAGGGTCGGTTCGGTCGCCGACAGCCTGCCGGCGGGGTTGCCTATGGCGTTCATCGACCACCACGCTTCTGGCGAGGCCGCGGGTGATGTGCGCTTCATCGATTCAACGGCACCGGCCGTGACCTACCTCGTCCAGGGGCTCATCGAGGCGGCGTCAGGCGTCCCTACCAAGGATGAGGCTGAATTATTGCTTTTTGGTCTGTGCACCGACACGGGCTTTTTTAGGCACCTCGACGAGCGCTCCGGCGAGGTCTTTGCCTCCGTGGGCCGCCTCGCTTCCGCGGGCGCCTCGCCCAAGCATGCGTTTGACATGATGAATGGTGGCAAGCCGTTCGCGTCGCGGAAGCTGATGGGCGAGCTACTATCCCGGGCAGAAACCTGGTTCGACGGCAAGCTTATCATCACAAGCATGAACTATGCCGATCAGGAGCGTTACGGGCTTGTCAGCCGGGATTCAGATATGTTGTACCAGCTGTTTCTGACTGTAGCCGGCATGGAAGTAGCCGTCGTCGTCAGGCAGGAAAGCCCTGAACATTGCACTGCAGGCTTTAGGTCCAGGGAATCAGTCGATGTGGCGGCGATTGCGGCATCGTTCGGCGGTGGTGGTCATCGGCTGGCCGCAGGGTTGCACCTTCCCGGCCACGCCGATGATATAGTCAAACGCGTCATCGCCGCATTTGAACCGGTTCTGGCTTCGTAAGCATTCCGACGGGATGTAACGCTATGTAACGTCTCAAACCCGAGCACAGGTTTTTTATATCCTGCGCTCGGGTTTTTTATTTTGTTGGGCCAAAATAAAACTAACTACATCAAAGAAATACATTTTTTTGCGCACACTCCCGGCCTGGCTATTGCAGCCTCAATGCCGTTGCAATGAAATAGGTACGGTTTATGCATTGATATAGATCCGGCGGATCCGGAAGAAATAGTGCACCAGAACATTTCAATGCCTACGAATCCGGTCGAGAGGGGGGAGTATGCCTAACGACGAACTGAATGCGTTGGTGGATCGCAAGAGGCAGGGCGAAGAAGGGCTTGGCGTGTTGATTCTAGAGCGCATCGCCAAGGATGTATACGATAGGCCTGGCTTATATGGGTTCAAATCAGAAGACGATGTGGGAGAGGTCTTTGAACGTTATTGGACGAGGATCGGCGGCTTGGCTGACCGCTATGAAGACATGGGGTGCGGTTTTCAGGCTTTTTTGGTTTCGTCCTTACGGTATATGGCGCGTTCTATCCGCAGGAAAAATGCGTTTCGCTACGATAGGGAAGAAACAATTAATGAAGATGCCAAGGCCTTGCTTGACCCCGAGTCTATGCTTTGTCGCTTGCCTCTGACCAGCGTCAGGCACCACAGGGCTAGCTCTGGCTTCCCTCGCCGGGACGATCTTGGCCAATCCGCTACCGCGTTCAGGCGTCGAATGCTGTTCATTTGCGTAAAATGCGCAAATGTCATAGACGATGGAGAAGCTGAAGGGCTTGCGAAAGCCATTGGTCTGGACGAGGACGAGTTGCTGCAGACTCTGACCCGCGCCCGCGCGAGCGGATTCGGAACCCGGCAGCGGACCGAATCCCGGCGACGCGGCCGCGATGCCGCCTGGCTCCGTATGGGCGCCGCGAGCCGTCGGCTTACTCGTGAGGTCGATGTGGAGACCAGGCGGTGGCTCACTGCCTCGATTGAAAAGGATAGGGGACTGTACATACGGGCCGTCAGACTCATCGCCCGCTCGAGTCCAATGATATCGAATAAAGCCGTAGCAGAACTGCTCTGTATCCCCAAAGGCACCGTTGATTGCGGCGTAGGGCGTATCATGAGGCGGTATAAAGCACTGTATAGAGATCAAAAGGACGTGTAGTATGGAGCCGGAGGAACGATGATACTATATGTAGCCAGCAACAATGCCCACAAGCTTGAAGAGATACGATCGGCTATGCCTCGCTTCGACATCCGTACACCGCGCGATGCGGGTATAGCCTTCGATTTTCCGGAGGACGCAGACAGTTTCATAGGTAACTCTACCGGCAAAGCGCTGGCGCTATGGAAACTCCTCGGAGCGCCCGTGCTGGCTGACGATTCAGGTCTGTGCGTAGATGCGCTCGATGGCCGTCCAGGCGTTCTGTCTGCCCGTTACGGCTCGGCAGACGGGACCGTGCCGCTAGCTTCCGAGGATCGCAACGCGTTGCTCTTACAGGAGATGAGGGGCAGGCAAGACCGTGCTTGCCGTTTCGTATGCGCTATGAGCCTTGTGCTGTCACCCGATCGGGTGTTCGTCGTCCAGGAGACCTGCGAGGGTGTGCTTCTCGATTCGCCACGGGGCGATGGCGGTTTTGGCTACGATCCTGTCGTATTTCTGCCCGGGCTCGGACGGAGCGTGGCGCAATTATCGGCAGCGGAGAAGAACCGCGTTTCGCACCGGGGACGAGCGATCATACGGATGACTGCGCTGGCTGATACCCTTGCGCAACTAAAGTAGGCACAGCGAAGCAGTAATTGAAAAGCCGGCGAACCTCGAAAGGAGCGCCGGCTTTCTTCGTGAACCTTTTCAGGCCACATTTGGCAGAATCAAACGTAAAGTCTGATTCCTATACGCATCATTCCTTGATGCCGTACTTTCTGCGGAAGCGATCGATGCGTCCTGCGGTGTCGACGAGTTTCTGCTTGCCGGTAAAGAAAGGGTGGCAGGCGGAACAAATTTCCACCTGAATGTTCTTTACCGTCGAACGGGTCTCAATGACACTACCGCACGCGCACGTGATCGTCGTGAGCTCGTACTTGGGATGTATCCCGCTCTTCATCGTGATCTCCTCGCGTCGGTCATGCATGCCAGAATACCGGCTGTATGACGGTTGTTAATTTCTTGCCTGGCCGATTCAAGAATCGCCCATGGGCGTATTCATGGATCGTAGGAAGGCCTCATTATTCTTGGTTTTGGTCATCTTGTCAATCAGCAGCTCCGTCGCCTCCAGGTCGTCCATGGGGCTTAAAGCTTTGCGTAGTATCCATATCTTTTGAAGTTCATCCGCTGGAAGCAGCAGTTCTTCCTTGCGGGTACTGGATTTCTTGACGTTGATGGCGGGGAAGAGCCTGCGGTCGGACATGCGCCTGTCTAGGTTGATTTCCATGTTGCCGGTGCCCTTGAATTCCTCGAAAATAACTTCGTCCATCCTAGAGCCTGTATCTACGAGTGCCGTGGCTATGATAGTCAGGGATCCGCCGCCTTCTATGTTGCGCGCCGCGCCGAAGAAACGCTTGGGCTTGTGCAGCGCGTTGGAGTCGACGCCGCCTGATAGAATTTTTCCGCTCGTTGGCACGGTCTGGTTATATGCGCGCGCGAGGCGGGTTATCGAGTCCAGCAGAATGACGACGTCCTTGCCGTGTTCCACGAGGCGCTTAGCCTTATCGAGGACCATCTCTGAAACCTGCACGTGACGCGTGGCCTGCTCGTCGAAGGTGGATGAAATAACTTCAGCCTTGACGGTGCGTTCCATGTCGGTTACTTCTTCGGGGCGCTCGTCTATGAGTAGTACGATTAGGTAAACTTCAGGATGATTGGCCGTTATGGCATTGGCTATCTTCTGAAGTAGGATAGTCTTACCGGTTTTGGGAGGCGATACGATGAGCGCGCGCTGACCCTTTCCGATGGGGCAGAACAGGTTGATGATACGCGTTGATGTTTCGGCTGTTGTAGTCTCGAGGTTGAGCCGTTCATTGGGGTACAGCGGCGTAAGGTTTTCAAAGGGAATGCGATTCTGTGCAACGGCAGGCTCATCGAAGTTGACCTGTTCGACGCGGAGCATGGCGAAGAAGCGTTCGCCCTCCTTGGGGCTGCGAATCTGGCCGTATACGGTGTCGCCCGTCTTTAGATTGAAAAGCCTGATCTGCGAAGGACTGATATAAATATCGTCTGAACCGGGTAAATAGCTATTTTGAGGGGAGCGGAGGAATCCGTAACCGTCTGGCAGGATTTCCAGCGAGCCGTAGGCATAGATAATGCCGCCGCGTTCGGTATGTGACTTGAGAATCTGGAAGATGAGTTCCTGCTTTTTTAGGATCATCATCTCTTCGTGATTTAGACCCGTTCCACCGCCGAGCTCACGGAGTTCCTTGAAGGCCATGCTTGTCAGTTCATTTATTGAAAGCCTGGATCTTGATTCGCTTGGTTCTACTTTGGGCGAATCGTCCCGAGCCTTTTCAAAATTTTCTTGTTTTCTGACAAAACCTGGCACGACGCTACTTCTGCCTTCATAGCGTGAATCGTCTTCGTGGTCGCGCTTCTGAGCCTGTGCAAAGCCTGATCCGCCATGGCTTCCGTTTTGTGACGGATACATATTCTGTGTCATGCTTGGCGCGGGCGCTGGAGTCGCCACTGGCGCCTGCGCAAGAGGTTCTTCTGTTCTCGTAATAGGCCTCCGGACGATACGTTTACGGGGGGAGGGCCTGGCTTGCTCATCGCTCTGAGAAGCGGAGCTGTTCAGTGCCAGGGTATCATCGAGGCCAAGTTCGGCTTGTGGTTTCGCGTCGGGCGCTTCGGACATATCGTCCGCCTGGCTCTTGCGTTGAATTGCCATCAGTTTCTCCAATGTGCGGTGTGGACCGGCCGGGCGTCGCGGCTATATATGCCGACTGAACGTGCGGTCGTTAAGGCTTGGGAGGCTAATTAGCGGCGTCCCTGATACTGTATATGCTTTTCCGTTTCCGGCAGGAAGCAACGCGGTAGGCGACATCGGTCGCGAAGCCGGCGCGCTGGAATGCGCGAGCAATTTTCCTTACGTAAACGATACTCCCGCCTCGCGCGGATTGTCAAGCTCGAACTTTTCTCGGACAGCTTTGGCTATGCCACTGAGCGCAAAGACTGCTGCGGCCTCTCTGACTGCCGCCCTGTCCCCCGGGAAAAGCATTTTTTCTGCGTGGATGGATCCGCGTACATAAAATCCAAACCATACCGTTCCTACGGGTTTTTCCTGGCTTCCGCCATTCGGACCCGCTATGCCCGTGATGGAAAACGCGCAGTCGGAGTTGAACGCCGCCGCAGTTCCCCGAACCATCGCCATCGCCGTTTCTTCTGACACGGCGCCAGTACTATCGATAGTGTCAGGTTCCACGTGCAACAGGCTTATTTTTGCAGCGTTGGAGTACGATACAATACCGCCCAGGAAGTAATCCGATGAACCAGGTCTTCCGGTGATCGCCGCCGCCGCTAAACCTCCGGTACAGGATTCTGCGCAGGCCAGCGTACATCCAGCTTTTTTAAGGATAGCTGCCAGTTCAGCGGCGGACGATTCCAGGCTCACGAAGAGGGCTGGGCCGTTGCGGCAAAGGGATCAAACGCGCTACTGTCGCCAACCATTTCACAGCGCCCCTCGAACAGTACGCCATCGGCTATCCTGAGTTTGGCTGTCTTTACGTTGCCCCTTACTTGGGCGCTCGAACGGAACTCAACCTTGTCTACGGCTTCCAGATCACCGTGGACAGAGCCGGCCACTATGATGCTCATGGCTCGTATGCGGCCTACGTTGACCGTAGCTCCCTCGTCTATGTACAAGGCGCCCTTGGCGTCAATGTCCCCGTCAAAACGACCTCTGATCATGAGGCTCGACTCGAATTTAAGCGTTCCTGAGAAACTCGTGGAAGCCCCGAGTATAGTCGTAATCTCGGTTCCATTGTTGATTGATGATTGTCTGGGCATCGCCTGTTATTTCCTATTTGTGCTTCATGACGAAAACGCCGTCCCAGTCCTCATCCGGAGGATCAATGACGTACGTATCGCAACGGTCCAGGTATACCTTGGCCGGACCGTCAGATGGATCGATGGCAAGAGCCGCGGCAAAACGTTCAGATGCTTCGGCAAATTTCATGAGCTTGTATAATTTTCTGCCCTCGGCGAATAACTCCAGAACCCGCTTCTTTTCTTCGGTAATCATTGGGACTCCTTCTGTACAGGCGGGGCGAATGGTGTGCTATGAGTCCTACCGTGAATTTCGGTGTCCCAGAGCGAGGTCGTCTGCTTCATTGCGGAGACTGATTGTTTCAATTTTCAGCGATTCGACACGGCGGTTAAGAGCTTGTATCGTAGCTGATGCATCCGCCGCCAACGCCTTGGCTGATTCGAGATCCGTCGAAAGCATGATGTTTGCCAGCGATTTTGTAATTGTGGTTATGACAGCGACTAGGTCGTCTATGGTCTTGTCACCCAATACGATGCGCTTTTCGCGGTTTTCCACCTGTCCGACTAATTCGCGCGATCGCAGTATTGCTCTTATTCTGGCCAATACCTCAGCGAAGTTGAAGGGCTTGGTGATATAGTCGTCGGCGCCCAGTTCGAGACCCTCAACCTTGTCCTTGACGTCATCGAGCGCTGAAAACATTATAATGGGAGTATCTGCAAGTGATGCATACTCGGGAGACGTTTTCAGTATCTTGGTAACTTCCCAGCCTGAAAGTTTGGGCATGATATTGTCTAGTAATACGAGATCCGGCCGGAGTTTTCTGATCGATTCCAGTGCTTCCTGTCCATTCTCTGCCTTGCGCACATCAAAGCCGAGTTTTGATAACATGACATCAAAAAATTCGAGGTTGATCTGCTCATCGTCGACTACAAGGATACGCTTTTTTGTGACCACGTGGAACTCCGATCATAGATTCGCGCGGTTGTCTCATAATCGCTTTTCATCCAAGCCCGCAACACCGACCATCTTCCTACACGTCGCGGTTCTTGTCAATGCGGAACGAGCGCCAGCGGGAGGCAACGCTCGCGAGGATGAGCAGTAACCCTATTGCCAGTATGGTAATATCAGAATTCTTGCCGTACCGTTCGAAGGGCGTCGTAAGGTACTTTCCGAGAGGAACATCGACGACTAGCATAGCTTGTTCGAATGGGGCAAGCCTGCCTTCGACGCTTCCATTGGGCGCAATAGCGGCTGTCGCGCCAGTATCAGCGACCCGTAGAATATAGGATCCCGTCTCGGCGGCACGGAATCTCGACATCGACAAGTGTAGGTCCTGCATCGCGGCGGATCGTGACCATGAATCGTTCGTCAGCACGACGAGAAAATCCGGGGCATTGAAGGAGGCCATATAGCGTCCGAAAGAATCTTCAAAGCATATAGGCGCCGCGAAGCGTGCGGATCCCGCTGACAATAGTCGCGGACCCGCTCCTGGAGTCCAGTAGGTACCAAAACGGGAAATGATCCAGTTGTTCAAGGCCGTCTTGCGCAAGGCGGGCGGGACATATTCCGAGAACGGAACCAGCATTACCTTGTCATAACGATCCGCTACTGTGCCGCCTGAATAGAGTAGCGCCGAATTGTGTTCAAGCGTCCGACGGACATCATCAGGTTGAGCATAGCCGTTGCCAAGAAGTACGGGTACGGGAAATTCCGACAAGTATTCGTCTATCTTGGCCACCAGTTCAAATGTTGGGCGGTCGGGGCGATGCCGTAGATGCCACTCGATGGCGGGGATTACCGCCGTCTCATGCCATACTACCAAGTCGGGTTTGTATTGAAGCGCGGCGGTGCTCATCGAGGATAGTCGCCTGAAAGACGTTTCGTAATCGGCGACGGCGCGCAATTTGCCAACCGAGGGCTGAACGAGGACTACTCTGAACGAACCCGCGGGGGCTGGGCCGACGGGGCGTTCCGTTGCGATGAGCCGGCTTCCATCTGGTGCGCTAGCACCAGAGTCTGGCGAGCCAAAGGCTATCGTAAAGAGGACGCAGGTTGCCCCAAAGAGCGCTCTGACGGCTATTCCACCCATGCGTCCTGCTTGTGGTCCACGAAGGCGTTTTAAAGCCGCGTAGAATGAAGCATTCGTTCCAGCTATCGCAAGGCCGACGAGTGGAGCGCCTCCGATCGAGGCAAGCCACAAGGCAGCCTTGCTGTCAGTCAGTGCGTAGGGCAGGCTAGCATAGTTGAAGGCCAGGAATCCCGTCGTGCGGGCCAGTTCAGCCGCGGTCCAGATGAACGCTGTCGCCGGAATGGCTAGCGCGCTTTTTGTTTTCAGGATTGCAGAAATTGTAGCAAGCGCTAATGAAAACCAGACGAGTCCTATGGACATCGCAACCAGGATGGCTCCGGGATGATAGCCCCACAACCAGTTGCATATAAGCCCAAGGACGGCGGCTCCCGCGATTGCTCCAGCCACGGTCGACAGAAACGGTCCGTGCCTATCCGCAAATGCAAGTAATGGAACAATACATACGAAAACCAAGAAAGAGGCGGGGCGATTGGTTACCAGGAATGTGATTGAATACAAAAGCACCGAAACAATGATGAGCGCGGCGCCTTGACCGCGTTTATCAAGCCTTGGCGTTGAAAACGATTTCAGCATCCGCGGCTGATTCAGGAGCCTTGGCATGTGCCGTGTCGGCGCCAATTTTCCAGGCTTCCTGCTTTAATTCCCTGCCAGGCCGGCTACCCCATGATCCGAAACCGATACGGGTTCGCCGGTCTTGGGGTTGCGGGCTCGCTTTCGGCCCTTTCTGATACGGACCTCGAAGGTTCCGAAACCGCGCAATTCCACGGCTTTTTCTTCTAGGATGG
The DNA here is from genome assembly GCA_964571545.1 of uncultured Treponemataceae bacterium. Lineage (GTDB taxonomy): Bacteria > Spirochaetota > Spirochaetia > Treponematales > UBA12059 > SZUA-370. The sequence continues at coordinate 13,991 of CAZNCK010000088.1, forward strand.
CCTTCTTGATTTCCTCGAACAGCCCGTCGATGAGAACGTGAATGTCTTTTCGGCCAAGCGTCGATCGCTCGTGGAGAGCATCTATAAGTTCGGCCTTCGTGACTTTTCTAGCCATGTCTCAACTCCTGGAAATCCGAGCCGCAATCGACCTTTCATCAATGAAATCCTGAGCGGATTCCTATTTGTTACCGGGCAGACGGCGAGCGACGGGTTGGATGCGCTTATGCGCCGAGGACGTTGACGAGCCGCTGCATCCTGGACTTCTTGCGCGCGGCGGTATTCTTCTTGATGATGCCCTTGCCGGCAGCCGTATCGATCTGCTTTATCATGTCCTTGAGCGTAGATACTGCGAGATCCTTGTCCTTGGCGTGGGCGGCGGTGACTACGCGCTTGGCCGCGGTACGCACGCTGCTCTTTACTTTCTTGTTCTGGACGCGTCGCTTCTCGTCCTGCTTGTGCCGCTTCTCTGCGGATGAAAATTTGGTAGCCAAGCTATCCTCCATCTGGATTGTCGCAACTAATGTCTGTTCGACAGGAATTAACGTAGGTAGAAGAAATTACCAGAACACGACAAGTATGTCAAGGATGCTATGCCCTACTAGTCCGTCTATGCCGATTTCTGTCCACTACAGTATGACGAAAACAGGCTACCGGCTTTTGGGGAGGCCGCTGAAAAAGCCCTTTACCAGGGGCACGAACGGCACGGAAGTCATTTTT
>CAZNCK010000089.1:0-14658 GCA_964571545.1 uncultured Treponemataceae bacterium
AAGCATTAGCGGTTGTCGCGATCATAGCGATGGCCGTCCCCGTGTTCGCCCAGGAGACCATCAAGATCGGCGGCACTTGGCCGCTCGGAGACATCACCGGCAAGCAGGGCAGCATGGCCGCCCAGCAGGCTGTTGACGAGATCAACGCCGCCGGCGGCATCCTCGGCAAGCAGCTCGAGCTTATCGTCATCGACGACGAACTCAAGGCCGATAAAGGCGCCGCCGCCGTCGAGAAACTCGTAACCGTCGACAACGTGGACGTGCTCATGGGCGGCATGGCTTCAGGCGTCGCGCTCGGCCAGGTGCCGGCCACGAAGAAGTACGGCAAGATCGTGCTGGCTACCGGCGCGGCGTCCTACAAGGTCGAAGAAGCGCTCGGCGCCGACGCCAACTGGTACTTCCACCTCCATCCCTGGGACTACAACCAAGGCGCGTCCTATGCCCAGGGTTGGGACGAGATCCAGAAGAAGTACAGCTCGCTCAAGATAAAGAAGATATTCCTCGCCTACGAAGAAGGCGCTTTCGGCAAGTCGTCCTGGGACGCCACCAAGGTCCAGTTCGGCACCGGCGGACGCTACGCAATCGATGGAGCGCCCTTCAAGAGCGCGGCCTTCGGCGGCGGCGATTACGGTTCCATGCTCGAATCGGCCAAGGCCTTCAAGCCCGACCTCTTCCTGTGGGCCGGCTATGACGCCGACGCCCTGCCCATGCTCGAGCAGGCCAAGGCCATGAATTTCAACCCCGGCATCTACCTCGGAGCGCCCCCCGGATGGCCGATCGGCTTCCAGAACTCCAAGCTGGCCAACAACGTCATGCTGTATGGCATGTGGGCACCGTCGATAAACGACATCAGCGCCGCCAGCAAGAAATTCTATGACGGCTTCGTGAAGAAGTACAAGTCCGAGCCGGCTACCTACTTCGCTCCGCTGTCGTACTCAGCGGTCTATGTCTACGCCGACGCCGTTAAGCTCGCCGGTACGACCGAAACCGCGGCCGTGATCAAGGCCCTCGAAGCTACCAAGTACGCCTCTCCGCTCGGCCAGACCATCATGTTCACCCCGTCCAACATCATCAAGCACCAGGGCATCAAGAACCAGAAGATCCTCCAGTGGCAGAAGGGCCGCCAGGAAGTCATCTGGCCGTTCGAGTCCGCGACCGCTACGCCCGTCTATCCCTTCCCCAAGTGGAAGAAATAACGGCCTGAATCGGTACTGATCATCGCCGTCGGCCTTCAGGGGCCGGCGGCTTATTCTCGATTAAAGGTAACCAGATGGCGAACAAACGGAACGCGGCGATACTCGTCGCGCTAATCACGGTGGCGGTCGCGGCGATACTCGTCTGGCGTCCGACCGTAATAATCTACGGCCTTCAGTCGGCAGGACTCTATGCCTCCATCGCGATTCCGATGGGGCTGATCCTGGGAATCGTGCATATCGTGAATCTCGCCCACGGCGAGTTTATGATGGTGGCGGCCTATGCCACATACATGCTTTGTTCGGCGACCGGCATGGACCCTTTTCTCGCCATGGTGCCAGCCGCTCTCGTCACGGCAGCCTTCGGCTTCGTGATCTATAAACTGACAATAAAGCAGGCGCTCAAGGCGCCCGAGCTCAACCAGCTGATACTCACGTTCGGCATCGGTATATCGATGACCCAGATAGCGAATCTTTTTTTTACCTCGCAAACCCGCAAGTTGTCTTTTGATTATGTATCCGCCTCTGTCGATATCGGTGACCTCTCCTTCGGCATCTACAAGTTCGTCTTCGTCGGTATCGCGCTCCTGATGATCGTAGGCCTCAGGCTATTCCTTACAAAAACGACCACCGGCAAGGCCGCCCTCGCCGTCGGGCAGAACCCCAAGGGCGCGGCCATCGTGGGCATAGACGTGGACAAGACCTACGGCTTCGTCTTCGCGCTGGCATCAGCGCTCGTAGGCATGATGGGCGCCGTCTTCATCACCAGCTCCTCGATATTCCCCGCCGTCGGAAGCCCCTTCACCATGAAGAGCTTCTGCCTCATAGCCATGGCGGGCGTTGGCAACATACCTGGAATCCTCTCCGCCAGCATCTTGCTGGGCGTTTCCGAGAATTTCCTCAAGGCCTTCCGCGGAACCCGAGGCTGGGCCGACATCGTTTTCTTCGTCCTGATCATCACGGTGATACTCGGACGCTCGATCAAGGGGAAGAAGGGATGAAGCTCAAAAGTTCGTATATTGCGGTGGCGCTCGCCGCCGTTGTGGTTCTGGCCTTTCCGGCTTTCCTTGGCGCGTATTATCTCAACGTAGCGCGTAGCGTGATGACCTACATGGCCCTGGCTATAAGCTGGGACATGCTCCTGCGCTCCGGTCAGATTTCGTTCGGCATAGCCGGCCTCTTCGGACTTGGCTCCTACGCATCGGCGCTCGCCGTGTTGCGTGGCGGCATGGATCCCTTCGCCAGCATCATATTCGCGGCGGTCTTCGCCGGGCTAATGGCCTTTGCGCTTGGTTTCGTGATCCTGCGTCTTCGCTCGATGTACTTCTCCATTACGACCCTCGCGTTAATGGAAATATTCCGCATCGTGATGCACAACCTCCACGACTTCTCAGGCGGTCCCGAAGGCGTCGTGCTGCCTGTCGTCATATTCAACGGCGACGCGCCGGCCCTGTACTGGCTCTGCCTCGCGGGTCTGATCATCACCATCGGCGTGTCATGGTACTTTGAGAAAAGCAAGATGCACCTCGCTCTGACCGCCATACGCAACGACGAGACGAGCGCGCGCTCCAACGGCGTGGATATCTTCAAGTACCTGTTGATAGCGTTCGTCGTCACCTCGACCCTCCAGGGCATGATGGGCGCCATACAGGTGCAGTCCTACGGATTCACCGCGCCTGAGACGGCGTTCGACGCCAACTTTACCCTGCTTCCGCTGGCCATGGCCCTGCTGGGCGGCATACACAGCACCATAGGCCCGATGGCCGGAGCCATACTGCTCGGCATCGCGTCAGAGTGGCTCAAGCTGCAGATCCCGTACGGCCACCTCATAGTCTACGGAGTAATAATAATCCTCGTCATCCTGTTCATGCCCCAGGGTCTCCTCGGCATGGCGCGCAAGATGATACGGGCGGGCCGCAAGGCCGGAGCTACCCATGAGTAAGTTGACAACCACAGACCTGACTAAGCGTTTCTCCGGGCTCGTCGCGGTAAACGACGTGACGTTCAATATGGAAGAAGGCGAGATACTCGGCATCATCGGACCTAACGGCGCCGGCAAGACCACGTTCATCCACCTGGTCTCAGGAATCCTCATGCCCAGCTCGGGCACCATAACGTTTAAGGGTAAGGACATCACCTACGCCCCGGCCCATGTGCGCAGTCGTATGGGCATAGCCAGGACCTACCAGCTGATCCATCCGCTGGAGAATCTCAAGGTAATAGAGAACGTCATGGTCGGCGCCGTATTCAGCAAGGACAAGAGCCTTAAAGAAGCGCGCAAGTCAGCTGAGGCCATCTGCGCCGAACTGGAACTCGGCCGCCTGGAGCGCGATACCGCCCAGTTATCTATCCTCGAAATAAAGAAAATGGAAATTGCGCGCGCCTTGGCAAATGAGCCCGAGGTGCTGTTCCTGGACGAGGTGATGGCCGGCCTGAACAGCGACGAGACGAAGCAGATCATAGCTACCGTCCAGCGTATCGCCAAGGAGCGTAAGATGGCGGTAGGCGTCGTGGAGCACGTCATGGGCGTCATCCGCGAACTGACGCACCGGGTCATCGTGCTTGAAGCTGGAGAACTGATAGCGGAGGGAACCTACGAAACGGTTTCAAAGAATCCCCGCGTGGTCGAAGCATACCTCGGAGGAGCCGCATGATACTTGAAGTAAAGAAACTCGAGACCGGTTACGGCAAGCTCCAGGTGCTCCGCGGCATAGACCTGTCGGTGGGCAAGGAATCAGTCGGACTCTTCGGGCCTAACGGCGCAGGCAAGACGACCATAATCAACGCCATCATGGGCATCGTGAAGCCCTGGGCCGGATCAGTGGAATTCGAAGGCAAGTCAATCGGCGGCAACCCTACCCACATGGTAGCCAGGGCCGGCATCGCTCTGGTGCCGCAGGAGCGCGAGCTCTTCCCCGGCATGAGCGTAGCCGACAACCTGGAACTCGGCGCGGCCTACGTGCCGCGCGGCAAGCCCATCATGGCCCAGCAGCTGGAGGTGGTGCTGACCCTGTTCCCTATACTCAAGGAACGCTACACGCAGCTCGTGGGCACGATGTCAGGCGGACAGCAGCGCATGGTGGCCATAGGCAGGGCGCTTATGGCAAACCCGGCGCTCCTGATACTCGACGAGCCGTCGCTGGGTCTCCAGCCGTCCATAGTCGCGGAGGTCTTTGATCGCCTGGCCATACTCAAGAAGGATATCGCCATCCTGGTGACCGAGCAGAACGTGCGCGAAAGCCTCAAGGCCATAGACCGCGGCTACGTCATAGAGAACGGCGTGGTGCTGCTCGAGGATACGGCCAAGGGCTTGGCGAATAATCCGCATGTCATCTCCGCCTACCTGGGAATATAGAATATGGCCCGCGCGACGATAGACGGAACCGGCATCGAGTACGCGCTTGAAGGCGCTGGCCCAGAAACGGTGGCCCTCCTCAACGGCATTGCGATGACTATAGCTCACTGGAAACCGGTGGCAGCCCGGCTCGTCGCCGCGGGCTACCGCGTGCTCACGCACGACATGCGCGGCCAGCTTTTGTCGGACAGGCCGGACGAGGCGTACACGCTGGAAACGCACGCCCGCGACCTGGCCGCCCTGTTCGGGCAGCTCGGCATAGACAAGGCGCACATCGTCGGCACGTCCTACGGCGCCGAAGTCGCGCTGACCTTTGCCCGCGACTTTTCGGCCGCGGCCCTGAGCGTCGTTTCGATAGACGGCGTGACCGAGTACGACGCCGTGCTCGGAGCGGCCGTGGAATCCTGGAAGGCCGCGGCCCTCTGCGACCCCAGGGTCTTCTACAAGGTCATACTGCCGTGGAACTATTCGGCGGCGTACATAGCCGCGCACGCGGAGCTGCTGGCCAAACGGGAAGACGCCGTGGCCTCCCTGCCGCGTGGTTACTTCGAGGCCTTTGGCAGGCTCTGCGACGCGTTTCTGGCAATCGATCTGACCAAGGACCTGAAAAACATTTTATGCCCCTGCCTGGCCCTGGTGGCCGATCAGGACATCCTGAAGCACCGGCTGTATTCCAGTATAATAGCCGATGGCGTGGCCGGCGCTCGTTACGAGGAAATCCTGGCGGCTGGGCACGCGGTGGTCATAGAGCGGCCAGATGCGCTGGCGGATTCGTTGCTTCGCTTTCTTGCAGAAGTAAAGGCAACGGACCCTTGACATTGGCTCGCATGAAACGATCAACGGCGTCGCTGTTGCTCATCATCGCACTCATACTAGTTGAAGGCTGCGCGGCCGGCGGCAGGGAGAAAACCATGAACGAAAAAACGGTAGAAGTCCTGGGCAAGAAGATCTACTACGTGGAAAGCGGAACGGGAACGCCCGTCGTGTTAGTGCACGGCAACACCGGTTCGTCCGCTTGGTGGAGTCAGGTCATGGACCTGCCTGGCTACCGCGTGGTCGCGCTTGACCTGCCAAACTTTGGTCGCTCTGAGCCGCTCGAGCTTGCCGATATCGATGTGTACGCCGATCATCTCGTTGCCTTCATCGCCGCCCTCAGGCTCGATCAGCCGGTGGTCGTGGGGCACAGCCTCGGCGGCGGCGTTGTCATGTCCATGGTGGCGCGCAATCCGAAAATTGCCAAGGCCATAGTCCTCATCGACAGCGCCTCTCCTTCCGGCCTCGTGACGCCGGAGGCGCATTATCCGTACATCGAGATGTTCAAGACTAACCGTGACCTGCTACGCCAGGGGTTAGCCGCCGTGGCCCCCACCATGAAGAACGATGAGTTCCTCGACCGCCTCACCGACGACGCCATGAAGATGGCGCCGCTCGCGTTCGCGGGCAACGCGCGCGCCTTGGAACGCTTCAACTACGTCGGTCGCGCCGGCGCCTTCAAGGGCCCCGCGCTGGTTCTATGGGGAGCCAAGGACCGCATCATCACCGAGACTATGGCCAGGGAAACGGCTGCCGCGTACGAAGGCGCTACGCTCGAGATTGTGGCCAGCGTTGGACATTCCCTCATGGTGGAGGACCCAGCCGCGTTCAAGCGCATCGTGGGCAGATTCCTGAAGGGCCTCCGGTAGCGAGGCTTTACGAGCGGCGCTCCAGGCTGTAGGTTACAAGTTCCCTGAACGCCCGCGCGGTTTCGTCCGCGGCCTTGGCCAGCAGCGGCTCGATGCGGGCCAAGGCGGCCTCCGCCCGGGCGTGCATCATCGCGTCGATCTCGGCACGAATACCAAGAAGTTCTAGCTGGCCGCGCACGAATTCGACCTCAGCTACTCCAGCAGTGTGGTTGCCGAACATGGCCTCGAGCTTCGTTCTGGCTTCAGCGTCGGCCCTGGCCAGCAGACGGCGCCTGAAGATTGTCTTCTTGTTTTCCCTGATGTCCGCGCCTACCGGTTTGCCGAGCACCTTCTCGTCTGCGAACAGACCCAGCTCGTCGTCCTTCAGCTGGAACAGTATACCCAGTTCCTCGCCGGCCTCCTCAAGGGCGAGTCGATCCGCCTCGCCGCCTCCGGCTATCGCGCAACCCAGCGCCAGCGGCAGGCTAAAGGTGTAGCGGCCAGTCTTGTAGCGGTACAGCCTGAGTATGTCTTCCTCGGATGGATCTGTCGGCGCGTCCCTAAACGGGTTCACTGAATGAGGCCGCGCCGCTCCGTTTGCGACATCCTGCATCTGCGCTATGCCGACGACGCAGAGTTCCCGCGCCGCGATATTGGCAGCCTGCACGGCCCGGGACGCGGCAACCGGCATTTCAGTCAGCAACTGGAACGCGGCGAAATAGGCCAGGTCGCCAACGCAGATTGCCAGGGCCTCCCCATGGTGGGGCGGGTCGTCGTAGCGCCCTCGCTCTAGCGTATGCTCATAGCCCACGTGCATTGTTGCCGCGCCGCGGCGCACACGATCGCGGTCCATGATGTCGTCGTGCGCCAGGAGGCCCGACTGAAACAGTTCCATCGCGGCTCCCGCGAGCAGGGCTGCCTCGGCCCCGGATGAATTTCTGGTTTCGTGCGCGGCCTCGCCCTTGCCCTTGAACACATCGTAGCCGAGTATGACGAGGCAACCGCGCAGCATCTTGCCGCGCGAGGTGTATTCTTCAAGCCTGTTGGTGGCGTCCATGCCCAGGTCGCCAGAGACTCCAGCATAGACTTCGCCGTACATGCGGAGCGATTGCCGTATCCTGGTTCCGAGCATATCCCTTGTTCTGGTGAAATACCCCATCATCACGAACTCCTCATTATAATTACTTTGCCAGAATCCGTCTGACCGCCAGGCTCGCCAAAATGTGCCCCGCGGCCTGCGGAACGAAGGGGCCTGAGCCCTGCACCGCGCGCACGCGCTCCCCGTTTACCGTGTCCCCTGGAACGGAACCATCCGCGGGCATCGCGGGCGGTACCGCCGGTTCGTCTGACCACACGCACTTGAATTCTGCTACAATAATATCACCAATCGCTTCCTCGTCCAGCGCTGTTTTTCCTGAACCAAAGCCGAGCCGCCGTAGGCGCTTGCGTACCAAAGACGACAGCGGGCAATCGTGCGTGTCCCACAACGACCCCACCTTGAGCCGTTCCGGCGCGAGCCTGCCCGCGGTGCCCATGCTCGACACGAAGGACAGGCCCTGCCTCGCCAGTTCCGCGAGGAGGTTCACCTTGGGGTTCAGCGTGTCGATGCAGTCAAGGTAAAAATCGCAGCCCTCCGGGATGCTGCCCGCCGCCCCCGCGCCGCGCACGATAGAGCCTACCGTCACGATGTCGATAGCGGGATTGACACGGCGGGCGTACTCGGCGAACACCTCCACCTTGGGCCTGCCCACGCCATCAGAGTATCCGAAATATAACCTGTTGAGATTTGATTCTGTTATTTTATCAAAATCAAGGACGACGAGATGCCCCACGCCCGCGCGCACCAGGTCCATCGCGGCCGTCGCGCCTACGCCGCCTAAGCCGAACACGCAGACGCGCGCGCGCGTCAGGAGCTCGGCATCCGCCTCGCCTAACAATATTTTAGTCCTGTCATTGAAGGGCATAGCCGAACACCTCCAGAAAATTGCGCTCCACCTGGGCCTCTATTGCCTCCGGGCTCTGCCCCCGTAAAGACGCCAGCTCGGCCACCACGCGCGGCAGATCGGCCACCGTGGAGTAAGCTCGCAACAGCGGCCGGTGGTTGCCCTTGGCTCCAGGCGGTGGAGCGCCCCGCGGCGGCTGGTACGGGGCGTCCGTCTCCGTGAGGATGGCGGTTGCGGGCAGGGCCGCCGCACTGGAACGGGTTTTTCTGTTGCCGTTGGCAATCGACAGCCCGAATGAAAACAGCGCCCGAGGACAACGCGCCAGGAAATCCAGCGCCTCGTTGGCCGGCCCCGGCCATGAATGCAGCACCACCGCCCTGAGCGTCGAGAGTCGCTTTGCGTACTCAAATAACAGGTCCGTTGCCCGCCGCAGATGCATCACCACCGGCAACCCGCAACGCTGCGCCAAGCCAATCTGGAACTCAAATGCCTCGCGCTGCGCGCGCTCGTTCTCCGGGCTTCGCACCAGTTCCGGCGCGTCTCCATAAAAATCAAAACCGCATTCCCCTATGGCCGCCAGCTCACCCGCAACCGCGCGCCGTTCCAGTTCGCCTGCCTCGTCCATCACCGCCAGCTGCGGGTGTATCCCGAACGACACCAGGTAGCGCCCAGCCCCCGCCATGATCCGCCTGGTCGCCGCGAGCCCCGCCTCGTCATGCACCGAGGCCAGTCCGAGCAACCCGGCACCGCGGTATGCTTCTGGAAATCCCGGATCGAGGTTGTAGAGGTCATCCGCATGGAAGTGGGCGTCTGTGAGCACGGCTTACCATAAACCGGTAAACCTGCCTGCGCAAGCGGACAAAAGGCCCAATGTAGTATTGACAACGTACTAACAATAACGTAGCCTTGTTGTATGCTTTTTGACTGGGATCCCCAAAAAGACAGAGCCAATCTGGCAAAACATGGGATTTCATTTTCCGAGGCTAAAGAGGTATTTGACGACCCTCTGCATCTTTCCTACATGGACTATCGTTATTCCTACTTTGAGGAACGATGGATCAGTATTGGTCAGACAAAGAAGTCGAACATCGTCGTGGTGGCAAATCTATTCTTTACCGCTGATGGTGAAGAAATAGTCCGTATCATTTCAGCAAGGGAGGCTACCCAGAATGAGCGAAGACAGTATGAAGAAGTCTGAGGATGCCTTCGAGTTGCGTCCAGAATATGATTTCTCAATCGCGGTTCGCGGCCGCTTCTACAACCCCAAAAAGATATCCACTTCCATCCGCCTGGACGACGATATCATCCTCTACTTCAAGAAAAAGGCCAGCGAGTCAAAGATTGGCTACCAGACCCTCATGAACATGGCCCTGCGCGAGTATATAGTCGGGCACCTCAAGTAGCCGCGAGGCGGAGCGGGTGTTTTTGAAGTTCAGGGCATAATCATATTTCCTGAAATTGTTGGCAACATAATCAGTTTACCTGACTTGTAATCGATTTTCCGGTAAGCGGTGCCGTGTTGCCTCAAAACTAAATCTAGTCCTACGGTGCTGGTGCACCATAAGATTTGATGTGATCCATGCTCACACAAGGACTAGAGCCCTCCTGCCTGTTGTACCTCTTTACTACCTTCCTGTGATAGCAGTCGTAGGAGCTTGGTAGACAGTGCATCGACCCTCGAGGACAGGTCTATCAGATCGAGTGACTGCCTTCTGGCCCGCATGGCCAGCTTGATGCGTTCATCGACAGCAATATGCCCCAGAAGCCGGTCCATGGGACTCTGGGGATGGTCGTAGATCTTCCTGACCTTGCTGCCGATACGCGTCTTGGAAAGGAGCTTCTGGGATGGGTAGAAATAGTTGAGGAGCAATCCGTGTACTGAATATAGTTCGTTCAGTGTGGAGAGCATTTCCTGAGTAGAATACCGGGCATAACCCACCAGCTTGCGGATGGTGTCGAAGTTTTTCTGCTCCACGTGGCAGTTGTCGTTTTTCTTGCCAGCCCGGGAACGGGATAGTTCTATAACCGGGGTCTGAGCCTTGCAATAGTTCACCAGCCCGTAGTTGATGAACTCGCTGCCATTGTCGGGATGTAGATGCCGCACGTCGAATGGAATGGATGCCCGCATGGCTTCGAGACCCATGTGGACCCACTTGAAGGCCCTGTTCTGCATGGCGTAGCGCTCTGTCCATCCCGAGTAAACATCGGTCAGGCATAGAGTAAACGAACAATCCGTGGACATCACTCCGCCGTCATGTCCCACAGTGTCAATCTGGCAATCACCGGGCGGGCAGTCCTGCCATTCCCCAAAAGTCCGGACCGGGATGGATTCCTTGAGGCCTCCATTCGGCCTGGTATAGGAGAGCCCATGCAGCTTGTTTGCCGCGCGGGATTTCTTCAGCAAGCGGTCGGCGGTAGATGCGCTCATGGTCGTCAGCAGGCCTGCTTGCTCAGGCGTGATACGGAGCAGTTCATGGCTTTTCAGGGATGCCATAGAATTCCTGATCAAGGGAACAAGGCGCTTTGCACACAACTGGTCGAACATACGCCACAGCAGCACAAGGATGCGGATGGTGTTCTGGTCGTACACGGGAGGTCTACCGGTACGCCTGCACGGTATCGTGCTTGCCTTTGATTTTCTGGATTTTTGCCGCTTGGCCCGCCCTGCCGAGCGCAACAGGGTTGCGGCATAATCGCGGTTGTACTGAGTCGTCTCGCAGAACTCATCGAGCATGGCTACTTTTTTCTGTCTGTTTGCCTTCTGGTAGCGTTTGACGGTCGCTTTGGTAAGTTCCTGGCGGGTTTTCATGGTCATCTCCATTGGTCACCCCATGAGCAAGATACTCACAGGACTAGATTTGACTTATGAGGCAACCATATTCGCAGGACTAGATTAGTTATGAGTCAATGCGCGTGCTTTCGTAATAGATATTCTTGAATAATAATCGTTTTCAGGGATAAGGACGACTATGAAGGCTACCGGGTACCAGGCTCTCCCTGCCCGATCTAGAACAGGGGAATTATGTTCCTGTACTCGACCCGTCTGCATATTATTGCACGCCTGGCTTCAGCGTGCGGCGGCATCGAGTACTGGATAACCTGCTCGGAGTGCGCGACTGGTGCCCAACCGTCCGTCGGACCGGCACCCTGGACAACTACGCGACTCAAGATCTGGCCGGAAAGGCAACCGAGCGCTTGCGCCTCTACCCGGAATCAGTCCTGACGAGAGCTTCCGCGTACCTCTATACCCGGGAAACCAAGTCATCCTTCGCCCTCGAACAGCTCGAACCCGACACCCGGCGTGCGGCTGTCTTTGTCGCCTTGCTAAAGCACGCGGGGACCCGCAGTTTTCTCTCGCAGGATGCTCTGGTACAGTTGCAGCGTTCAATCGTGGATGCGCGCTATGCCGACGACTCCTACCGGCATGACCAGAACTATGTCGGCGAAAGCCTTGGTCCGACCCGGGAACTGGTGTACTATGTACCGCCCCGTCCGCAAGAACTGGAAGCCTTGATGGATGGATGGATTGTCGCGTGTTCGCGAATGGTCGACAGCAACGTGGACCCTGTTGTAACCGCTGCTGTGGAGGATTTCGGCTTCATCTTCCTGCCCCCTTCGGTGACGGAAACGGCCGCATTCGCCGTTTTCTGATTCATCATGTGCTGGCCCGGCGTGGCTTTGTTCCACCAGGCCTGATCTTTCCCGTGTCAGCCGCGATGCTCAGGAATAGACGTCACTATGATGAAATTCTTGAGCGCTATTCCCGGGCTTTCTTGCCCTGGATTGACTATGCCCTTGATGACCGTGGAGCCATGACGGTCAGGAACGATGCCGGAGCGTTGTATCGCTATCCAGACCTGACGCTCCAGGCTGAGGCCCTCTACGGATTTGTGCGGGACACCATCGACCGTGAACTTGTGGCAGAACTTGACTTTCTGGTTACGTATGACACGGTCAAGCGCCGCATGGTTACCGTGGTGGATATGCCGGACCGACGAGCGGACTTGTTCATCCGCCTCTGCCTGCAGGGAAAAGGCCGGCTCTCCAAAACCAGGCGCGACCAGTTCCCTGAACTGACCGACAACGAACTGGAACGGCTGGAATCCATCGTGTCTGAAGAAATGATCAAGCTGCCTGATTCTGGATCGTAGAAAAATAACGCTGTACCCATCCCTGTTTTCGGCCAAAAACTTCAAGCGTCAAAAAAACCGCCACCGGATTCCGGTGGCGGCCTGTTCTACTTACAGATGATTGAGCCTTACAGATCGGAGAGCAGCGTCGTGGCGTCCGCGAGCACGGCGGGATCGTCGAACCAGCCGGCGGCTATGGCATTCTGGAGTAGCGCCTTGGCATCGGCGGCAGCGCCGTAGCGGGCGGAGAGCGTGGCGAGCGTCAGCGCGTAGGAACCGCGAAGCGCGCCGGCATCCTCAGGCGCCGCGGCGCGCAGTGCCGAGAGAGCGCGGGCTCCGGAACCGGTAGCGATGGCCGACAGCGATGCGCTGTACGCCGCGCGGGCCGCTCCGGTGGGGTCGGACGCGTCGACATAGAGCGAGAAGGCTTCCATATACAACGCATAGGCGTCGGCATGGTTGTTAGCCTGAGCCGCCTGGAAGGCTTCCTTCGTCACTTCGTCGGCTTCTACCGTGCCGCCGGCCCACATAGTTTCCTTGGCTACCACCGCCTCTGAACCGCGAACGCCGGCCACGGTCTGGTCCACGGGGCCGCCCTTGGCCAGCTTCTCCAGCTTGCCCGCGACAGATGAAATGGCGCTGGATTCTGTCCTGGGCTTGAACAGCGAATCGACAAGGTAGGTCCCCGGCGCCGCGATGGTTACCATTGAGCCATTCTGCGCTTTCAGCTCAAGCACCGCTCCGGCGACGAGCTTGACCGACTGTGCCGAGTCGAACTTGTCGTCAAAATCCAGCTTCTTCCAGGCTGTGCCTGACAGGACCTGCACCGAGCCGTCCACGAACATGACCAGTACCGGCGCCGCGAAGGCGTTAGCCGCTACGATGAGCGACACGGCTAGAACGACAAAACGATTTGCTTTCACTTTTCTACCTTTCACGAGACAACGCATCGGAAGCGTCGCCATGACCAATGGATCAATCATCATACTATAGCGCGCGCGGCGCCATAGAACCACACGGTGACAACGTCACCGAACAAAATATTCAATCAGGCATCAACAAACTCTTCATCTTTTGGCTTACCTGTAGCCTTTGTGGGTACGAGCATCGCCATCGGTACTTTGTAACCAGTATCTGTCCTGTCCGGCGCGCGGGGAGTGTCCAGTGGGGCGTTGGTGGAACCGGACACTGGTGAGGGAAGCGTGTATGAAGCTGTCATGGCCGCGGCATCGGCTTGCACTTCTAGTGCTTGCGGGCTGATGGGTTCCGCTACCGTTTCTTCCTCAATTCTTGCGACTGTTGCACGTTCTGTTTCCAAGATTTTTGCCGCTTCGCTGGCGCTCGCAGGCGATTTTGACTGGGCGGACTCGGAGCGGGTAGAAGCGGCTACGCCTGGTGCCGTCATTGTGGTTTGCACTACCGACGCGTTCCGCGATTGATAGATTGGAGTCAACCAAGTGGCTAGGGTGGTTACCGAGTCAGTGGCGAGGGGGGCTGGTGCCAAGGAGCTTGGGCGCGTCGTGGAGGAGGAAGAGGAAAGAGCGGCCGCTGTTGCTGGAGATAAAATCGTTCGGGCGGTGGCAAGGCGGGTGGGGGAGGAGAGGGAGGGGAGGGTAATCGTTCCACTAACATTTTTGATGTTCTGTGCCACACTTGCATTTCCAACGCCATCAATGACTCGATACCATATCATCTTTCCAGTAGTAATATTAATTCCGATGGTCGCAGAAACAGTCGTTCCTGTACCGGTATTGGGGACCAGCGTGTAGCCAGTCCAATCTGTCGGTTCAAGAGTTGAATCAGCCACTTCAGCGGAACGTTGTATAGAGCTAAAACCTGAGGCATCGGCGACCATGTACACTGTCAGGACGCCAGACGTTGAATTAGGAGTATAGGTACGTGTTGTCGCGGTGAAGGCGGGAACGGTGTTGTCGACGGTGAAGACCCCCAGATTAACCACGGTGGCGGGATTGCCCGCCGTGTCGGCAGCGGAGGTAGTAACCGTTACGGTAGCGGTACCGTCGCCCGTAGGCGACCAGGTGCCGTAGGTATAGGGCCCGGCGCCGGACATGGTCGTGCTGGTGACAGCTACCACGGTCCCGGTTTTGGTTATCGCTATGGAGGGGGTCCCCGTGAGTGACTCGGTGGATGTCGCGGTAATGGTCAAATCGTCAGCCGAACGGATGAGCGAGTCGCCATGGTTTGATGTCACGGTGAGGATAGGGGCGGTATTGTCGACGGTGAAGACCCCCAGATTGACCACGGTGGCGAGATTGCCCGCCGCGTCGGTGGCGGAGGTGGTAACCGTTACGGTAGCGGTGCCGTCGCCCGTAGGCGACCAGGTGCCGTAGGTATAGGGCCCGGCGCCGGACATGG
>CAZNCK010000090.1:0-11253 GCA_964571545.1 uncultured Treponemataceae bacterium
ATTTCCTTGTTCAGGTGCAGGGCCACCGATTCCTTAAGCGCTACCGGCAGGTCATGCAGGAACTCTATCTCGTCGTAGCCCTTTCGCGTGTCCCAGAGGTAACTGTAATAATTGTTTATTTTCTTCATCAGATGGTCGGGAATATTACGGTACTTGAGGAAGGAGTTGATCTTGTCGAGCTTTTCTCGGTACTGGCTCTTGGCCACGTCGATGTTGGCTATGAGGCCGGCGATGTTACCTATGACCAAGCCGTACATGGCGGCGCCGAAAATCTCTATGAGGATGACATAGAGCATCTGCTGGCTGCCCTTGGGCGTGATGTCGCCGTAGCCTATGGTCGCCAGCGTCGTTATGGTCCAGTAGAAGGACGCGATATAGCGGTCTATGGGGAGCAGCCCTTCGGGATTGCCCGAGACGAGTATCCATACGCAGGCTATGAGGTGGGCTGCCATGAGTATCCAGAACACAAGCATCATCAATCTGAATATCGCCGGGTTGATGATGGCTTCGCCCCATTCCCTGAGTGTTCTATTTACCTTGATCAGCTTGAGCAGCGGCAGGAAGAGAACGGCGGCAAAAACGTCGACAGGCAAGAGTCCGACGGCCTGGAGGAATAGACCCGGAAACGCCGCCAGCGCATCGGGGATCAGTATGCTCCTGAGGTAGCGCAGCGTCCGCTGTCGGAGGTCGAGTATCAACGCGCCTTCGTGCTGGTACACCGTCTGGAACTCGATGAAGATGTCGACGGCAAAGACAATGGCTATCAACAGCGACAAGGCGGGTACGTACGGCGCCGAATCGGGGTACACGACATACAGCGGCACGAGTATGCCGTTGAATATGGCGAGAGCGGCGACGAGCAGGTTCCAGAGGCGCTTTGCCGTGTTTTCAGACTGAATCATTACGTTATATATCGTGCGTTTGCGTGCATGGCATGAGAGCTTCCATAGTCATGGTAACGGCCCTTTGCATATACCTAGGCTTTTTGGTACAGTGGAGGGCACGAGAAGCATCGGAGGATACTACCCATGAAAGCCGTCGAACTGGCCAAGGCCTACGACCCCAAGGAATTCGAGGACCGTCTCTATGCGGCCTGGCAGGCGGAGGGCTATTTTGCCCCTGTCGCTCCCAACGGCAAGAAGCCCTTCGTCATGGTAATGCCTCCCCCCAACGTAACCGGCGTGTTGCACATGGGCCATGCGCTCAACAACGCCATGCCTGACATACTCGTGCGCTTTCACCGCATGTGCGGCGAGCCGACGCTGTGGTTGCCTGGTACCGACCATGCCGGCATAGCCACCCAGCACGTGGTGGAGAAGAAGTTGCGCGCCCAGGGCATAGACCGCCACGAACTGGGCCGTGAAAAATTCGTCAAAGAGACCTGGAAGGTGGCCAACGAGCACCACGACATAATAAAGAAGCAACTTGAGAAGATTGGCTCTTCCTGCGACTGGAGCCGCGAGCGCTTCACGCTGGACGAAGGCCTGTCAAAGGCCGTCCGCGATGTCTTCGTCACCCTGTACGAACGCGGCCTCGTCTACAAGGGCGAGTATCTGGTCAACTGGTGTACCTCCTGCGGCACGGCGCTGTCCGACGACGAGGTGGAGCACAGCGACGAGGCCGGCGCCATGTACCACATCCGCTACGAGATCGTTGACCCGCCCGCCGGCAGCCCTACGCACATAGAGATTGCCACCACGCGCCCCGAGACTATGCTCGGCGATACCGCCGTGGCCTACCATCCCGAGGACGAGCGCTACAAGGGCCTCGCCGGCGCGAAAGTCAGACTCCCGCTCACCGATCGCGTCATCCCGATGATCGCCGATCCCTATGTGGATCGTGCATTCGGCACCGGCCTCGTCAAAATAACGCCCGCCCATGACCCCAACGACTTCGAGATAGGCAAGCGCCACAATCTGCAGAGCATCAACATCCTCAATCCCGACGGCACGCTCAACGACAATGTGCCGGCGAAGTACCGCGGGATGAAGGCCAAGGACGCCCGCGTCCTCGTTGTGGAAGACCTGGAGACTCTCGGCTGCTTCATCAAGAAGGAACCCGTCACCCACGCCGTCGGGCACTGCTACCGCTGTCATACGGTGGTGGAGCCGTTCCTGTCTAAGCAGTGGTTCGTCAAGATGCGTCCGCTGGCCGACAAGGCGTTGGCTGCCTGGAAAAACGGCGACGTGCGCTTCTACCCCCAGCGCTGGGAAAACACGTACGAAAACTGGATGAACAATATCCGAGACTGGTGCATCAGTCGCCAACTGTGGTGGGGCCACCGCATACCCGCATGGCACTGCGCCCACTGCGGCAAGACCGTCGTCGCCAGGGAAGAACCGCTGGATTGCCCCTTCTGCAAGTCCACCGAGTTGATTCAGGACGAAGACGTGCTGGACACCTGGTTTTCGAGCTGGCTCTGGCCGTTCAGCACCCTGGGCTGGCCGGGAGAGACCGCCGACCTACGCAAGTTCTACCCCACGACGACGCTGCTCACAGGCTTCGACATCATATTCTTCTGGGTTGCCAGGATGATCATGGCTGGCCTGGAGTTCACCGGCCAGGTGCCGTTCCGCGACATCTGCATGACCACCCTGGTGCGCGACAAGCAAGGCCGCAAGATGTCCAAGTCCCTGGGCAACGGCCTCGACCCGCTGGAGATCGTGGAGGAGTACGGCGCCGACGCGCTCAAGTTTACGCTGGCCTTCCTCTACACCTCGACCCAGGACATCCTTATCAACAAGGACGACTTCAAGCTAGGCTCAAAGTTCGCAAACAGGGTGTGGAACGCCAGCCGCTACATCCTGATGAACCTTGAAGGCCGCGAGCTAGTGGAGAACGCTGCCCTCAACGACGCCGACCGCTGGATAAAGGCCCGCCTCAACGCCGCCGCCGTACAGATTCGCGAGGCGCTGCTGGCCTATCGTTTCAGCGACGCAGCCGGCGCGGCCTACGAGTATTTCTGGAACGACTTCTGCGACTGGTATCTGGAGGTGACGAAACTCTCCACCAGATCCGAGGACGAGTCCGAGAAGGACCGCGCCGTTACCGTGCTCTTGTCGGTACTGGAGGAATCGCTGGCGCTGCTGCACCCGTTCCTGCCCTTCGTAACCGAGGAGATCTACGGCAAGTTGCCCGGCGTCAAGAGCCGCCTCATAGCCAGGCCGTACCCTGCCGACGAGGCTGCGCGCCGGCAGGCCGACCCCGAACTGATAGAGCGCTTCGCCTCGGTCAAGGAGTTGGTCACTATGATCCGCAGCCTGCGCAGCGAGTTCGGCATCGCGCCGGAGAAGAAACTGCGCGTGGCGGTGCGTTTCGACCAGGGCTTCCTGGGGGGCGAATTCATGCGCCGCAACGCCGACCACGTGACCCTGCTGGCTGGCGTGTCCGCCATAGAGTTCGTCGACGCGAAGCCTGAAGGAGCGCTGTCGCTCGCGGGCAAGGGCTTCGAGGCGTATGTGTATGCGCGCGAAGCCGTCGATGTGGCGCAGTTGGCGGCCCGCTTCGCCAAGGAAGCCGAGAAGGAGCGCCAATATGCGGCACGCACCGGCGCCAAGCTCTCCAACGCGGCCTTCGTAGAAAGCGCGCCAGCCGACGTTGTCGAGAAGGAACGCCAGAAACTCAAGGAAGCGGAAGTCCGCGCCGCCAAACTCGAGGGGTACCTCGCGGATCTGGCGTAGGGGGATATATGGACAGAAAGGGGCAGCCGCTTCGCATCGAAGCGGAACTCCCTCGGCCTGAAACCATGGCCCAGGAAGAGATGATACGCCTCAAGAGCATGCATCTTGCCCCGTATATCCAGCTCGCCACCGCCCTCATAGGCAAGCGTCGCCGCTCTGGCGGCAACATGTTCCGCCACCAGATAGACACCTTCGGCATCCTGATGGACTACGGCTACATCGACTCCGTGCTACTCAAGGCCGCCGTCATTCACGACCTCGTCGAGGACGTGCCGGATCTGGACCGCGACCGTATCCTGGAGATAGACGACGAGAGTCAGGCCGTGTACCAGCTCGTCCTCGAGGTGACGAGGCGAACCGTGGAGCCGAAGCACACGTTTCTGACGCGCATTCTGGAGTACGGCAGCCCGCGTGCCCTGGTCCTCAAGTCGGCGGACAGGATCAGCAACATGATCTCCCTCGGCTACACGACCGACGTCGCCTTCATCCGCCGCTATGCGGACGAGACGGAACAGTTTGTGTACCCGATAGCACAAAAAGCCAATACAGAAATGCTCGACGAACTCGTCGAGCTCGTCGCCACGCGCAGGGAATTCCTGGCGCGCTGTTTCGAGATTTGAACAAGGAGTCACCATGCCCAAAGAATGGACCAAGGCGAGCATCGCCAAGACCATCGACCACACCATACTCAAGGCGATAGCCACCGAGCAGCAGGTGCGAGAGCTTTGCGTCGAAGCCAAGGCCAACGGTTTCGCCAGCGTCTGCGTCAATCCGTGCTGGGTTCCGCTCTGCGCCAGGGAACTGTCCAGTTCCAAGGTGCTCGTATGTACCGTCATTGGCTTTCCGCTCGGAGCCAACGCTTCCGAGACTAAGGCCTTCGAGGCCGCCTTGGCCGTCAAACAAGGCGCCGACGAGGTGGACATGGTCATCAATGTCGGGGCCGCCAAGGCCGGCGACTGGAAGATCGTCGAGGAAGACATCCGCCAGGTGGTCAAGGCCGCCGGCAAGGCTACCGTCAAGGTCATCATAGAGACCTGCTATCTGACTGACGCCGAAAAGGTTAAAGCCTGCGAAGCGGCGGCCAAGGCCGGCGCTCATTTCGTCAAGACCAGCACCGGATTCGGCACCGGCGGCGCATCGGCCGATGACGTGCGGCTGATGAGGCGGACGGTCGGAGACAAGCTCAGGGTCAAGGCCTCGGGCGGCATTCGTAGCTACCACGACGCCATCCAGATGCTCGATGCCGGAGCGGACCGCCTCGGCGCTTCCAGCGGCGTGACCATCGTAAGCGAACTGCCTGAATAGCATGCTTTCCGGCTACTAATGAAGTCTATTGACTCGAATGCTTCTTGCATTGAAAGCAAGTTAGGTTTACTATCGAGTTCCACATTTCCGCGATCAAGCGGAGATAAAAAGGAGACATGTATGAAGTATCGAAATTTCTTCGCCGCTCTTCTCGTTGTCGCGCTCGCTTTCACCAGCTGCGCCAAAAAGGAAGCCGCCGCACCCGCAGCCCCTGCAGCTCCCGCCTTCAAGGTCGGTCTCGTAACCGATCTTGGCGGTATTGACGATAAGTCCTTCAACCAGGGAACCTGGGAAGGCATCGTCCGCTTTGGCACCGAAAACGGTTACGTTCAAGGAACCGATTTCAAATACCTGCAGTCCGCCGCCGAGGCCGATTACGTACCGACCCTCAGCACCTTCGCCGTCTAGAAGCTTGACCTGATCGTCGCGCCCGGCTTCCTCTTCGAGAAGGCCATGGGCGAGGTCGCCGACAAGTATCCCACCCAGAAGCTCCTCGTCATCGACACCGTAGTCGGCAAGCCCAACGTGGTTAGCGCCGTCTTCTCCGAGCACGAAGGTTCCTTCCTCGTCGGCGTAGCCGCTGGCCTCAAGGCCAAGGCTGACGGCAAGAAGGTTCTCGGCTTCATCGGCGGCATGCAGTTCCCCCTCATCGAACGCTTCCAGGCCGGTTTTGAGCAGGGCGTCAAGGCTGTCTATCCCGAAGCCAAGATCCTCGTCGACTATGCCGGCGATTTCGGCGCTCCCGACAAGGGACAGGCCATCGCCCAGAAGCAGTACAACGCTGGCGCTTATGTCATCTTCCATGCCGCTGGCGGCACCGGAAACGGCATGATCAAGGAAGCCAAGGAACGCTCCGAGAAGGGCGACGTTCGCTGGGCTATCGGCGTAGACAAGGACCAGTACACCGATGGCGTGTACGGCGATAAGTCTGCCGTGCTCACCTCCATGATGAAGCGCGTCGACGTAGCCGCGTACGAAGTCGCCAAGCTTGCCAAGGCCGGCCAGTTCCCCGGCGGCACCACCATGGTGTTCTCCCTCAAGAACGGCGGCGTCGGCGTTCCCGAAGCCAACCCCAACCTCTCTGCCGAGATCGTGGCCCAGGTCAAGGATTTCGCTGGCAAGATCGCTTCCGGCGCCCTCGTGGTTTCCGAAGTTCCCGCCAAGAAATAATCGGTCTTTCAAGATCAATCAAGCCGCCCCCACGGGGCGGCTTTTTCTTCCCAAAAAAAAGAATCCATAGTATCCTGAACGACTCCCGCCGTCGGCAAGGCCGGCGAACCGGCCCAGCCGGCACGGGAAATCCCATGTAGTTCCATTGGGGGCACGCGATGGCGTACATCATCGAGATGCTCAATATCGTCAAGGACTTTCCGGGCATCCGCGCCAATGACGACGTGACGCTTCAGGTCGAGAAAGGCTCCATCCATGCCCTTCTGGGCGAGAACGGTGCCGGCAAGTCTACGCTAATGAGCATACTGTTCGGGTTGTATACGCCCGATGGCGGCAGCATCAGGATCCGCGGCGAAACCGTCCGCATAACGGATCCCAATGTAGCCAACGAACTCGGCATCGGCATGGTCCACCAGCATTTCAAGCTCGTGCATAATTTTACCGTAACCGAGAACATCATTTTGGGTCTCGAACCGCGCAAGGGTTTGATGATCGACGTGAGGAAGGCCGCCTCCAAAGTCGCCGAGCTGTCGAAGCTCTACGGCCTCGACGTCGACCCGAACGCGAAGATCGAAGACATCTCCGTAGGCATGCAGCAGCGCGTCGAGATACTCAAGATGCTCTACCGCGACGCCGAGATACTCATCTTCGACGAACCCACCGCGGTGTTGACGCCGCAGGAGATCCACGAGCTTATCGGCATCATGCGCAGGCTCGTGGAGGAGGGCAAGACTATCCTCCTCATCACGCACAAGCTCAAGGAAATCAAGGAAGTCGCTGACACCTGCACGGTACTGCGCCGCGGAAAGTTTATCGGTACGGTTGCCGTCAAGGATGCCAGCGAGGCCAGGATGGCCGAAATGATGGTAGGTCGCGAGGTCAGTTTCTCTGTGGACAAAGGCCCCGCGGCGCCACGTGAAGTGGTGCTGGAGATACAGAACCTGTGCGTCAGGAACAACAAGAACCTGCTTGGCGTAAAGAATCTCTCGCTCCAGGTCCGCCGCGGCGAGATCCTTGGGGTGTGCGGCATCGACGGCAACGGCCAGACCGAGCTGATCCAGGCTCTTACCGGTCTCGCCAAAATAGAATCGGGTTCAGTACTGATCAATGGCCATAATGTGACGCAACTGCCTGTCCGACAGCGCCTCGATCGCGGCCTCGGCCATATTCCCGAGGATCGCCACCGGCACGGCCTGATTCTAGATTTCAGGCTTGACGAGAACCTGGTCATCCACAATTACGGTAAGGCTCCCTATTCGCGTTACGGCGTGCTGGACTTCACCGCGATACGCAAGAACGCCGAGCGCCTCATCGAGGAGTTCGACGTACGCGCCGGCAAGGGACCCGCCACCTTTGCACGGTCGATGTCCGGAGGCAACCAACAGAAGGCCATTCTGGCCCGTGAAATAGACCGTTCGCCCGAGGCCTTCATCATAGCCCAGCCCACCCGAGGGCTGGATGTCGGAGCCATAGAATACATCCACAAGCGTATCATAGCCGAGCGTGACAAGGGCAAGGCCATTCTCCTTGTATCCCTGGAACTCGACGAGATCATGGATGTATCCGACCGCATAGCCGTCATTTACGGCGGCGAGATAGTCGGCCTCGTCGACGCGAGCAAGACCAACGAGAACGAACTGGGCCTTATGATGTCCGGTTCGGTCAGGAAGGCCGTATAATCATGGCAGCAAAGACAGAAAAAGCCGCCAAAGGGCGCAAGGTGCTCATTCCGCTCGTAGCGGTGGCCCTGGGCTTCCTCCTGGGCTCCATCGTGGTGCTTCTGACCGGCAAGAACCCGCTTCTCATGTTCAACGCCATCATTCAGGGCCTCACGGGCATCAACATCGCCACCGGCGGGTTCAATCCCAGGCATATCGGCGAACTGGTGATCCAGGCCATGCCGATAATCCTCACAGGATTGTGCGTTGGCTTTGCCTTCCGCACGGGGCTCTTCAACATCGGCGCTGAAGGCCAATTGATGATGGGTTCGTTGGCGGCCACGGCCGTAGCCCTGACTGTCAAGGCGCCCACGTTCGTGCATGTGCCGCTCATTCTCGTAGCAGGCATGGGCGCCGGGGCGTTATGGGGAGCAATACCCGGATACCTCAAGTCCCGCTTCAATGTGCATGAAGTCGTCGTTACCATAATGCTCAACTACACGGCCCTGCACTTCAACAACTGGACCATCCTGAATGTGTTCACGTCGGTGGATAGGGTAAAAACAGCGGAGTTTCCGACTACGGCGCTTCTCAAGGACCCCTGGCTCGCTGACCTCACCAACGGCTCCCGGCTCAACTGGGGCTTCGTGCCCGTCATTCTGGCTGTCATCGCATTCTGGTTCATCCTGGAGAAGACCACCTTCGGCTACGGCCTCAGGGCCGTGGGCTTTAACAAGGACGGCGCCAAATACGCGGGCATGAAGGTCGATCGCAACGTCGTGTTGTCGATGGTCATCGCCGGCGCTTTCGCGGGCCTCGCCGGCGCCATCATCACAACGGGCACCTTCAGCTTCGGCAGAACGCTTTCCTCCGCGGAAGGCTACGGCTTCGACGGCATAGCGGTAGCGCTCGTGGGCATGACCCAGGCTCCCGGTATCCTGCTCGCGGGCCTCCTCTTCGGCGTGCTCAAGTCCGCCGGCCCGCTCATGCAATCGGCGGGCATACCCCGTGAAATCGGCGGTATTATCCAGGCCAGCATCGTCATGTTCGTCGCCATGAAACTAGGCATCGAACGCATCCTCGATCTCGCCAAGGGCAAGCGCGCCGCCAAGGCCGCCCTCGCGGCGACCGCCGACGGCGTCGGGGAGGTAGGCGTATGAGCTTCAGCCTGATTCTTGAGATGTTCCCCATCGCGCTCATGTTCGCCGCGCCCTTGGTCATGGCCGCGCTGGGAGGCCTATTCAGCGAGCGTTCAGGCGTCGTCAACATAGCCCTCGAGGGCATCATGATGGTCGGCGCCTTCGCGGGCGCTTCGGTGACCGTCGTTCTGGAGCCGCTGACGCCGCTAGCCCCGTGGATTGGCCTGCTCGCCGGCGTCGTCGCGGGCATGCTCTTCTCGCTCTTGCATGCCTTCGCCAGCATCAACCTCAAGGCCGACCAGGTGATATCCGGTACAGCCCTCAATATCCTCGCCGGCGGCATGACGGTCTATCTGTGCCAGATCCTGTTCCACCAGCAGCGTACCCGCGCCTTCAGCTCGGGCCTTCGCAAGATCACCGTGCCGTTGCTGGAGAAGATACCGGTTATTGGCCCAATATTGTTCAAGGAAATCTATCCCACCTTCTATGTCGCCATGGCGTTGGTCATGCTGACCTGGTTTGTCGTGTTCAAGACCCCGTTTGGGCTACGCCTGCGGTCCTGCGGCGAGCATCCCCAAGCGGCTGCTTCCATGGGCATCAACGTATACGCGATACGCTATGCCGGCGTCATCATTTCCGGCGCGCTCGCGGGTCTCGCCGGCGCGACCATGGTGCTTACCCAGGATATCCAGTACACGGTTACCTCGGTTCACGGCGCGGGCTTCATAGCGCTGGCATCGCTTGTGTTCGGAAAGTGGAGCCCCTGGGGCGTGCTGGGCGCGGGCCTGTTCTTCGGCTTTGCGCAGATCCTGGCCTACTATGCCAAGGACATCACCTTCCTGGCCGCGCTGCCGCAGGAAATGTTCTATATCCTGCCGTACGTGTTGACCATCATAGCGCTGATGGTGTTTGCCGGCAAAACCGTTGGCCCCAAGGCCGCCGGCGAGATCTACGACCAGGGCAAGCGGTAAGCTCTATTGATGAAAACTGAACCACAGAGAAGGCGAGCATAGACAAGGACAACGAAGAGGATAAGAGAATAAGAGTGAACGCAAGAGGAACGGAAGGAAGTACAGGGGATAGAAATTGAATTCTAGACCTTCTTTCCTTCTCTTTCCTGCCTCTTTTACTCTTATCCTCTTTGTTCGTCCTAACCCGTTTGTCTCTATGTGAAATTTTCCATCTTCTCTTTCTTTCCTCTTATCCTCTGCCCCTCTTTGTTCAAAATTCCTGATGTTTCTACTTCGTAATGGTGCGCTGGAAGAGGCTCGTGCCGTTGTGATCCTGGAATTCGGCTGACAGGCCCGCTGCCGTGAGTTCCAGCACCAAGCGGCCAAAGCGGCCCTGGCTGAACCATACCGAACCGGGTGCAACATAGGTGGGTACGGGGTCGGGCTTGCCGCCCATGGCCCCGACGACAGCCCAGGCGGTGCCGTCTGCCTCTATCCATTCCATGTAGTGGTTGTGCCCCGAGACCACGAGGTCTGCCTTGCCGGCGATCAGCGGCGCTACCTCGCGGAGCATTTCCTCGTGGTCGTACCAGGCCTTGCCGGAGTCCTCGTCGATGTAGCCCGACGAGTAGAAGAAACTGTGGGACAGCACGACGATGAAATCATCGTCGGGAATTGCCGCGAGTTGCTTCGCAAGCCAGGCCTTCTCCCTGGCGCCGAAGCCTTCTGGACCCCATAAGAGGTCAAGCGCTATGAAGTGCACCTTCCCTGAGTCCATACGCCACGACGAGGCGGTGAGGCCGCCTTCAGGAACGCCCTTCCGGCCGGCGCCGCCCGCGAAGGCCTCGCGCCAACGGCTTGCTCCTCCGATCAGCGCATCGTGGTTGCCCAGGAGGGCGGCGAACGGAAGGGTAGGCGCGTCCTGCCTGATGGATTCGATGGCTTCCTTCCAGTCGTCGGCCTCCATGCCCATCTCCACGGTGTCGCCGAGGGCAAAGAACGCGTCCAGCCTGCCTGCCTCGTGTTCGGCCTGGGAACGCCTGAGTATCGCGCTTCTGGCCTGGGCATTGGAGGCTGCGCGTCCGTAATGAGGATCGGACGACAAGGCTACCCTGAAGGTGGGCGTACCGTCCAATCCGGTGCGCAACTGAAAACCCCTGGCCGGATCCAGCACCGTCGGGTGTACTGTTGAGGCCGCGGCGCCGTAGGCATTGGTAAAGACATAGAGTGATACCCCAACGGCAACCAGCAACGAAAGCGTCGATATGGCTAGGCTTATGCCATTGACGATGGAGTACAGCTTGTCGTCGCGTTTCCACAAAGCCAATACCGCGGCTGCGCCCGCCAGTGG
>CAZNCK010000090.1:11263-14655 GCA_964571545.1 uncultured Treponemataceae bacterium
ATCTACGGCTACAACCATTTCCAGGAACAGGACGGCAACCCAGGCTTCCTGCTGATCACCCTGAACCTGTTCAAGGACTCGGCCAGGACCGAGAAGGTCGGCGAGTCCGAGAACGCCCAGTACCAGCACCGGCATACGGTAGCCCCAGCGGTACATGCCCAGCGTGCCGGCCTGCGAGAAGGCCCATATCAAAAAGGCGACAATGGCGAAGAACGCCGCGCCTGCTATGACTATAGTAAAGCCGTTCTTTTTAAGTGCCATCGTTTCCCCCATTGAGATGGTACGACCAGGGCACGCGCCGGTCAAGGTTAATCAGGCGCAACAGACAGGCGGATAGACCTCGGTAGAACAAAGCGGCCGCCCCTTTTGGAGCGGCCGCAGGTCGTTTCAGAGGGCCGAGGCCCTCCGCTCAAGATCAATCATCAATCACCTCCTTTCCCCGCCGCACTGCGACAGGATTGTGATGTGCACAGTATGCCTGCCAGAGCTGAACCGCGAAAGCGAGAGCATGCATAAACTCGTATTTTCCGGCTTCAGTGTACAGAATGATTATATCGATACATTGCCGTTTACAAGCAAAAGCGGCTGTGGCATACTCTCGTTCATCTTTGCCAGTACCATGGAGGTGCATAATGATGTTTTACAGCGATCCTAACAGTCTCCTGACCCTCGGCGCCGCCACGGCGTAGCGAAGAGAACAAGCCTTAAAAGAGCTCGTTCCTCCTCGCGGTCAATGGCGGATGTAGCGTACATCCCATCGAGGAACGAACATGTCTTATTTAAACGCGGACGGCATTTTGCCGCCGGAACTGCTCAGTGAAATACAGAAGTACGTGCAGGGCGCCTTGGTCTATGTACCCAGGCAGGGACCGGAGAGGCTCGGCTGGGGCCAGAAGAACGGCACCAGGGACGAACTGGATAGGCGCAACGCCGCCATCAGGGAAGCCAAGGCCTGCGGCCGGACTATAGATCAACTGGCGGACGATTATTGCCTGTCCGCCGACGGTATCAGGAAGATACTCTATTGCGCCCGGCGAGCGTCATGACAGAATACAGGGCGGCGGGAGGCGAACCATTCGCGTCCCGCCGCTTTTTTGCCTCCAAGAGTTTTTTCGTACTGCCGTACAAGATCATTGTCAGGATTTGCGAGCCATGGTACTATACAATCCATGGTAGATACGGGGACCTTGCAGGCCTATTCCTTGTTCGGTGGCCTTACCGTTGAACAGATCGATCTTATCCGCCCCCTAATGGGCACCGCGGTCTTCAATTCGGGTGAGGCCATCATCCGCGAGGGCGATCCCAACGATTCCATCTATTTTATTGTCGAGGGACGAGTCGAAGTGACCCGTTGCGGCGTTCTCATAGTCGAACTACCCGAGGGACAGACCTTCGGCGAAATGGAACTGCTCGACGTGATGCCCTCGGTAGCTACCGTAACCGCGAGTCTGCCGGTCCGCCTGGTCATCATCTCCAACAAGTGCGTGCGTACCATGTATTCGCGCGATCCTAAGGTCTTCGGCATCATGATGATGAACCTGGCCAGGGATCTGTCCCGCCGCTTGCGGCGCATGGACGAGATGGCCTGCGCCGCCTCTGAAAACCCCGTAGGTTTCCTCCGCCACCCCGCCGAGACCCAGACCGTCCAGTCTCTGGACTGAGCAGACACCGCATGAACCATCAAGATTTCCTCAAGCGCCCATACCGACGCGAGTCTACCACTATCGATTTCCTGTACGCGGCCCATGGCGAGCGTGACTTCGACAATCCCGCCTGGGATGAGGCTCGCAGTCGCTTCCTGATACTGCGCCTATCGCCCTTCCGCGACGTGGAGCGCTCCACGCCCCACGAATTCCTCTACCGCGAAGTCCGCCAGGCTCTACCCGACGCATACATAGATTTTGGTTTTTTCCCGACCGCCCGCGACCGCGCCGTCCTGGAATCAGGCGGCGTTCCGATGATGCATGGTATCGCGTCCG
The DNA here is from genome assembly GCA_964571545.1 of uncultured Treponemataceae bacterium. Lineage (GTDB taxonomy): Bacteria > Spirochaetota > Spirochaetia > Treponematales > UBA12059 > SZUA-370. The sequence goes on from CAZNCK010000090.1 coordinate 13,243, forward strand.
CCCGGGGGGCGAGCGAGTTCGACGTGTTGCTCGTGTCCAATGCCTATACCCTGGAAATGGTAAACCTAGCGCCGTACCTCGTAGGCTCCGGGCTTCCTCCGACAAGGGCCGGACGCGACTCAGCTAATCGAGAAACCAGGTACCCGATAATCGTCCTCGGAGGCTCTAACGCCATGGCCAGCGCCGCCCTGTACGACGAGCCTACCGGCGATTCGCTGGCGGACGCACTGTTCTTCGGGGAAGGCGAGGGGAGCGTCGGAGCTCTGGCCGTGCTTCTGGCGGCGGCCTCACGGGAACAGGGCGCGGAGCGGTTGACGGCGCTGGAGGCCGCGGCACGAGCTGTGCCTGGATTCTGGCCTACTGCCCTCCGCATGCCTGTCGCCCAGACCAAGGCCAGAGCCGAAGCGTATCCCGGCGGTAACCCTCCCGTGTTGGCGGGCGAAGAGGCCGGTACCTCGCGGCTGGAGATTACACGCGGCTGTCCGAGTTTTTGCACGTTCTGCTTCGAGGGTTGGGAACGCAAACCGTTCCGCGAGCGTCCCATAGAATCGATCATTGCCGAAGCGCGTCGGCTCAAGTCCGGCATCGGCATAGACTCCATAGAACTGGCCAGCTACAACTTCAATGCCCATTCGCGTGTGGTGGACATCATCAAGGCCTTACACGAGGTTTTCTGGTCGGTCAGCTTCCAGAGCCAGCGCGTGGACATACTCGCACGCTCGCCTGGACTCAGCAAATTCGAAGCGGCTGCCGGCAAGCGCACATTCACGATAGGCGTCGAGGGCATCTCGGCGCGAATGCGCGCGTACTACAACAAGGAACTGCACGATACCGACCTGCGTTCCGTGCTGGAGCGTATCGTGCGCGAGGGCGCCCGCGAAATAAAGCTCTTCTATATATTGTCTGGATTCGAGGGTGACGCCGACCTGGCCGAATTTGCCAACTTCATCGGATGGCTGCGCAACCTGGTCAGCGAGCGGCCTGCGGCGCCGCGCATCATGTTCTCCGCGGGCGAACTGATACGAATGCCGTTCACGCCGCTGGCCTACGAGCGGCTGATCCTGGACGAGGCTCCCTACCTGGCCCTCCGCGCCCGCTTCGAGGCGGTGATAGCGGGGGCCGGTTTCGAGTATCGCTCCCCCGAGCGCTTCGACGAATACTGTCTGTCGCAGGTCCTGGCCCTCCCTCCCACCGGCAGCCTGGAACTGCTACTGGCCCTGTCCGCCCGCGGCTATGTTTACGACCGCAACCTTTCCCGGGGAGCCTGGGATTTTGCCCGCGCCTGGCTGAAGGAGCGCGGCGTTTTTGCCAAGGAAGGCTCAGACATGCAGGACTCCGAGGTTGGCAACCCCTATCTCGACGAGAAATCCCGCGAGTATCCGTTTTCGTATGCCTTTATCACGCCCATAGCGA
>CAZNCK010000091.1:0-14609 GCA_964571545.1 uncultured Treponemataceae bacterium
ACATGAGTCCGGAGACAATCATGATGGACCGTAAACTGAAGCGTCGGCGGATGGCTCCGAACCAGGCCATAAAAGGAAACTGACTCAAGCTGCCGAGACCTATGCACAAGCCTACCAGTCCGAGAGGAATTCCTTCCTCTCTGCTCCTGATGGCATGGAAATTGAGCATGAAGGCCCATGCGCACGACAGCACGAAGACATACCCATGCATGAGGGCAAATCGTCCGTCTCGGTACAGATGGCGGAACGGCATAAGCTTCCCAGCGCTGGGAGCGCGACCTGCAGTATTGGGCAATCCCAGGCTGAGGGCTCCCGCCGTGATCCTGGCGACGCTGAAAATAGGGAATATCAGAAACGACCTGGCGCCAAGCACGAGTCCGGCGACGGCGGACATGACGGCGAAGCCAAATGATCCCGCCATGCGTATCGGCGCGAATGGAAAGCCCCCGTGGCAGCAAGCTCCAGGCTAACCGTATCGGCCAATGGACCTACGGCATTGTTGAAACAGGTGAACAACATCACTGCAACCAACAGGAATCGCAGATTTGATCCCGCAAGCGGAAGAAACCATATTGTAGCGGCCGAGAGGAATACCGTCAGCTGCAACATCCGTGTCTTGGAGCGTGATCCGTCGACAACGAAGCCCCACCAAGGCTGGAATACCATGGCGGCTACGGCTCCGATAGATCCCAACAGACCAATTTTGCCGTGATCTAGCCTAAGATCTGCCCAGTATAAGCTTATGAATCCCGTATAGACGCTACCGCCCATGAATGAAGCCGCATAAAAGGAAGCCAGTCGGAATAGTGGCTTTTTATAGATCAAGGCAGCTTTTGATTACACGGTCACGCCCTTGTTCCTTGGCCTGATAGAGGGCCTTGTCAACTTCCTTGATGAAGCCCGACAAGGTGTCGTGCTGATCAGGAACAGCGCTATGCACCCCGACACTGACGGTTATGCCCGGGGATATGCCAGGGAATGTGTGCTCGTAAACGGAGCAGCGGATACGTTCAGCGACCTCGAGGCCGGTTATCCCATCGGCATCCGCCAAGATGATGAGAAACTCTTCGCCTCCGTAACGAATAAAAAGATCTTCGGGGCGTAGCCTGGCCGCCATGGTAACCGAGGTCTCGGCCAACACCAGGTCGCCCGCGTCATGCCCGTAGGTATCGTTAAGATTCTTGAAATGGTCCAGGTCTGCCATCAGGATAGTCAGGGGCTTTCGATTGCGCCTGGCCGCTTCAAACATCAGCGGTCCATGTATGCGCAGGCTATGCCTGTTGCCGATACCCGTCAGACTGTCGGTCTTGGCCATATCTTGCATATTCTTGTAGAGACAAGCCTGCTCTATGGCCATGGCTACATGGTTGGCCATCATCTCGGCCATTTCCTGGTGCCGGAGCGTATAGAAATCCTTTGAAATGCTGTCCAGGGCCATCAGACCGAGTACCTCGTTGTTGGCAATGAGCGGAATACCCATCCAAGAACGGATGGGCTTGGCGTCGGGCGCCTGGTAGAAATCAGGGAAATCATTTTCTACATCCGCGCACACCACCGGTTTCCTCGACTGCAGGGCGAGCGTGCTCATACTCCGGGGTATGGGGTATTTGAACCGCAACTTCAACGTGGCGTCGCGATCTGCGAACCCATAGCAACCTATAACTTGTAGCCAGTCGCCTTCCAACAACTGCACCGAAGCCTTGTCGTACGGAATTACACGTTTAGTATGTTCCAGGATGGAGTTCACCGTCTCGTCAAGATCCAAACTAGTGCTGAGGTCATTACTGACTCGCCTGATCGTCTCGATCTCTACCAAGCGTTGCCTGCTTTCAAGTTCCGCCTTCTTAATGGCGTCGACGTCCTGATCATGGCCTATCATCACTCGCGGAGAACCATCAGGCTGGCGGGAAAGCACCTGGTAGTCCACCTTTGCCCAGACGGTGGTCCCGTCGGCGCGGCGAATCCTGAAGGTGCCGGTAAAACTATCTCTTTTGCCCTTCCATAGATCGGCCATGCCGGCGAAGACAGCGGGATCGTTATCATCGGCTATCAAGTCGATGAATCGCATTTTCTGCGTAGCCGCGGCTGTATAACCCCATGCGGCCATGACAGAACTAGAAAATGATAGTCCATGAACAAAATCGACGGCAAAAAAACCCAATGCTGACAATGCGGCCCGTGTTGGAGTATCTTCAAAAAGCGCGAATGCGCTGTCGGATTCCGTCATTAATCGATCATAGCCTTTCTAACAACAGCATGCTATATACACTGTATGTTCACCGGCGGACAGCGTCAATGGATTGTTCTCGTAGATCGAACAAAGAGGAGGAAGGATATGAACGACGAGCTGAGAAAAAGCGCGCAGAAGGTTCAGGTTATACTGGATCGATTCGGACTAGCCTTGACGGTTGTAGAGTTCCAGGAATCCACACACACCTCACAGGAAGCAGCTGACGCCATTGGCTGTGAACTAGGTCAGATTGCCAAATCACTCATTTTCAAAGGCAAAACCAGCCACACGCCCGTCTGTGTCATCGCCAGCGGCGCGAACCGCGTGGACGAGAAGAAGCTGCGGACCATTCTGGGCGAAAAAGTGGAAAAAGCCGACGCCGACTTCGTTCTGCGCCATACAGGATACGCTATCGGCGGTATACCTCCGGTCGGGCACGCCACCGAACTCAGGATACTGGTCGACGAGGACCTTCTGAGGCACGAAATCGTCTGGTCCGCCGCGGGTACGCCTCACGCCGTCTTTAAGCTGACATCCAAAGAATTGGTAGCCATAACGAACGGCGAGGTTGTGGATATGAAGCAGTGAAGACGGTTCCAGGCTGTGTCGGCACGCTCTTGTTCCCGAGGGGCCGACGAATTATTGTACTAGCATCGTGCATGAATTATCGATGATAACGCGGGTCGTGGAACTAGCGCTTGAGGCGGCCCCTGAAAACGCGGTGATACGTCGCATACAACTACATGTCGGGGCCCTCTGTGACGCGGATCCTCTGTGGCTGGAGCGGTATTTCCGGGTGGCCGCTCGGGGTAGCGCGGCCGAAAGTGCGAGCCTTGATATCCGCAGGGACGATTCTACACCCGAAGCTGACCGCCGCAGGCCTACTGATTACTGGCTGGAATCCATCGAGGTGCTTGGGGGAGAGCCATGAACCTGAACTCGCGCATCATCGATGTACAGGCCGCGGTATTCGCCGACAATGACGACCGGGCCGCCCTCTTGCGTGCTTCGCTTCAGAAACGCGGCATATTCCTTGTCAATGTAATGGGTTCCCCTGGAGCCGGCAAGACGAGCCTTCTCGCGGCGCTGCTGCCCCGCTTGGGAAAAGGACTGCGGCCGGCTGTGATTGAGGCCGACCTAGATTCGCGGGTGGACGCCGATGCGCTGGAACTGCTTGGCTGGAAGGCCGTGCAGCTCAGGACGGGCGGATTCTGCCATTTGGACGCGTACATGGTGGAGCGCGGACTAGCGGAGCTGGGGCTTCTCGAACTGCAGATTCAGGCAACCGGAATCATCGCGCTAGGCTACAACCTCGTGTTTGTGGAGAACATAGGCAACCTCATCTGCACGGCACAAGTGGATACGGGCGCTCACCTGAACATCGCCATCCTGTCGGTACCGGAAGGCGACGACAAGCTACTTAAATACCCGGTAATGTTTGCCATGGCCGATGTAGTGGTAATCAGCAAGGCCGACTATCTCGCGCATGAAGACTTTGACCTGCATGGCCTGGGAGTATGCCTCGCAAAGATGAATCCCGAAGCGAGGCTCTTCGTGGTTTCCGCGCGCAAGGGCAGCGGCATAGACGAACTAGCCGGGGAAATCACAAACCGGGCAAACATCCCGCAAGCCTGAGATGCGCCTCCTAACGGTGAGGCCGCACAGGGATGCCCAGTAGACCCCCTACCCCCAGCCGCGCCTTGCGCCAGAGTGTGGGCCTGGTAGCCGCCAGCCGCTCCAGCAATGCTTCGGTATTCCGCGGCGGTTCATACCTGCGCGGCAAACGCTCCAATGCAATCGCGCCGGGTTTGCATGCCCCGACGCAGACACCGCACCCTACGCAGCGCGCTTTCAGCACCCGGGCGCGCGGCGCCTTGCCCGTTCGCTCGCTCTGGGCGTCCATCACTATGGCTTCCATTGGGCAAATCCGCGCGCAGGCTCCGCACGCCACGCAAACGTCAGGCCGTGACGTAGCGCGGTGATTTGTGGCCACAAAATCGGCCGGGCGCTTCATCGCCTTAATTACCGCCATGAGTCCGCAACAATCGCCGCAACAGGCGCAGAGAAACTGCGGTTCACGCTCGTTTGAAGGCCGCATCACCAGACCCTCTCGTTGGTTCAGGTCAGCCAGTTCCAGAGCGGCTTCCTCCGTCAGCGATCTGCCCCAGCCTTCGCGCAGCACGGTGTCGGCGAAATCCCTGAATACCATGCAAAGTTCCCGTCGTTCGGTCGCCTTGCAGGGCTTGCCCGCAAGATCGGCGCCGCGCCGGCATACGCAGTCCAGCACGGCTATTTTGCCGCCGGCGCCCCGGATGATTTCCCTGAATTCGTCATAGTCCGCTATCCGGTGCTCTGGCCGTATCGCCGCGCCTATCGGAATGATACGAGTCTGGGCGGTGCCTGTGGTCAGGAGTTCGAGTCCGTAGCCTTCTCGCATGTACGATGCGGTATCCGCTGTAAGTTCCTTGCTGAGCCTGGCTATTTGTAGTTCGTACATGCCTACCACGAAAGGCATGAGCGCGAAACTGTTGGTGGTGCCGCGCATGAGAATGTTGCCCTTGGCGGCCATGGCGCGCAAGAGAGAACCCAGGTCAGCACGACCGGCTTCCGCTACCAACGCATCCGCCGACAAGCCCCTCAGAGTTAACGCAGTCTCGGCCTCGCCAACAGTGCGAAAACTCGAATTTAAACCCAGCGCCACACGGGCTTCAGGTTTGGTAAAGAGCCGTCTGAGTATGCGCATACCAGAGGCGCTCCTAGGAAAACCTATAGGAAGGCTGTCCAGGTGTCTGCGCAACTCGGTATATTCGCAGTCATTGCTCATGGCACGAGCATGACAATAAAGTAACAACATGTCAATCGTAGTGAAAAATGCAAAAAACCACATGTGGCAATGGCTGGCTTTAATAGTGCGGATATGGTTAATTACGGCAGAATCTATCCTGGAGACAGAGTGTCGAATACATGCACGGCAAGGACAATACAATGAAAGTGCCTCTTAGAATCGCGACGTTCAACGCTGAGAATTTTTACATGTTGCTGGACAGGGAATACTCGCAGCAGGATTTCGAGGCGCTGTCCGACAGCGAGTACCAGGGCATGAACGCGTCGATTTTCAATCCCAACAAGACGCTTGGAAAGATAGCCGCTATTGCCAAGACGATACTCGACGAAGACTTCGATTTCGTGGGCCTCTGCGAGCTTGGCGGACTGGAAACGCTGGTCAACTTCAACAAGCACTACCTACAGGATCGCTATGACTGCTTCCTTCACGAGGAGAACAGCAAACGCGGCATCTTCGTGGGTGCTCTTGTAAAGAAAGGCCGATTTACTCTCGTCAGCGCCGAGAATATGCAAGGCGCCTTTTCCAGGAACCTCATGCAGGTAACGCTACAAGGCGGTGGCACTACCCTGCATATCTTCGTGGTTCACCTGAAAGCACAGCACGGGCAGGATTTGGGTATTGAACAGCGCATTGCCGAAGTCGACCAATTATGCGCCCTCGTAAAACGCCGGCGCTGCGTGGTGCTCGGCGATTTCAACGGTATCCTCATCCGCGGCGAAAACCAGTTTGAATACGCCCCGTTCCTTGAGTTGCCGTTCCGCGACGTGCTTGAGGCCATGAGCGTGCCGGCCCACGCCCGTTTTTCGCACTTCTATTTCAGGGGCGGCCTCAACTTCAGTCAGCTGGACTATATCTTCTGCTCCAACGACCTGGCTATTCTGGACGGCGGCATGATGTGCGATCTGGTGCCTATCAACTACGAACAGCGCCGACGGCTACCGTCGGATCATATTTTCATCAAGGCGACCATCGGCCCCTAGCATCGCTACGGACCGGCGTCCGCCTGGCGTTGTCTCCCGTCAGACGTACAGCGTCTCGAACAACGCCCTAATGTCCGTTGACTCCCTCAAGATGTTGAGAGCGAGGTCCGAATGTCCCTTGGCATAGCCGTTGCCGACTATCAGCTCGATGTCCTTGCCCACGCCTTCGGCTCCCAGGGCAGCCTTGGTGAACGAGGTGGCCATCGAGAAAAAATAGATGAGTCCTTGCCCCTTAGTAATCAGTATTGACGTCATCTCGGTATTGGGAACATTGACATTGTTGATAGTCACGTCGCAGGCCCGCTCGCCGGTGATGGCTATAACCTTGTGGTACACGTCGATGGCGTTGGTCGCGTCCGCCACTATCACGTTCGTGGCCAACTTCATGTCGACGATGCGCTTGGCGTTCTCTCTGGAATACTCCACGACTATGACCTTGCCGTACGGCCCCACGTTCTTCATGGCCTGGTAGCAGCACAGGATACCGGATTTTCCTCCCCCTCCTATGATGCAGACCGTATCGCCCTCACGGACGAGCCTGTCCACCTGCGCCGGCGCTCCCGCCACATCGAGCACCGCAAGGGCCAACTTCTCGGGCAGGTCGGACGGCACGAGCGCATAAATGCCGCTCTCGAACAGGATGGCCTGCGCGTCGACATCAACTTGATCATGCGCCGGGTCGAGATGCTGTATCGCCTTGATTTTCAGAGGCGTCAGCGATAGCGAAACCAGAGTCGCTATCTTTTGGCCCACCTTGAGCTTCTTGTCGGGGTACGCCGCGCCGATCTCGCGAACAGTGCCTATCAACATACCGCCTGAACCAGTCACGGGGTTCTGCATCTTGCCGCGCTCGGCCACGATGGACATGATCATCACTTCCATTTTGGCGGCGTCACTGCCGCAGGCCGCGCGTATCTGTGCATAGCTCGCGGAATCAATGTTCAGGGTACTCACGTCGATGAGAACCTCGTTGTCGTAGATTGTCATGTCGTTGTCCAGCTTGATAGCCGGCTGCGGCAGGATCCCCTTGGGCTCGATGACGCGATGGCTACCGTACCTGCATCCTGTTCCTTTGTTCATGTCGATTCCTTCCATAATATAACCAAGACGTACATACCTAGATCCCGAATTCGAGTACGAACCTCGCGCCAGTGCCTCGCTCGATCCATATCGAACCGTGTATCTGATCGACTAATATCTTCACGAGCATCATGCCGAACCCAGTCGATGTCTCTAGCTCGATGGATTCAGGAAGGCCTATTCCGTTGTCTCCATATTCAAGATGAAACAAATCGCCCTTAACCGTCGCGGCGATAGTTATAGATCCGGCGTTATCTGAAAATGCGTATTTTATTGAATTGGTTATGAGTTCGTTTAGAATGATCCCAAGCGACGAGACGATTTTCGCGTCGAGCGTGACATCGGGTACTTCGGCGTTGATCTGTATGTACCGAGGCAGAATATTGCCGATCTCGGTTATCAAGGACCGCATATATTCCCGCAGTGATAGTTTTGTGTAATTTTCTGAAGTGTATAGCTTTTCATAAAGAATCAGCATGCTTTTAATGCGCCCGGCCGCGTCGTCCAGCACGCGGGCAACATCGGGATCATCCTGGGTTTCTGATTGTAGCATCAGGAGAGACTGTATCATGGTCATATTGTTCTTGAGCCGATGATGTACTTCCTTGAGGAGAAGCTTCTTTTCAGCGAGCAGGTTTTCAGCCAGCCTTTCGGCGGCTTTTTTTTCTGTGACGTCAAGACCGTAAATATTCACATACCCTGGTTCGAGTATGGGCTTGAACAGTAGTTCGAAAATCCTGCCGAAGATATCAATATCAACGAGCTGCGCCTTTCCCGTCTCCAAAGCGGTTTTAATTACCTGCTTCCACTCATCCGCTACGGGCTGACCGGATTCGCACCCCCAGACATTGACCAGGAGGGCGCTCGCTTGGTTGCTGTAGAGTATCCTGCCGTCCTTCGATAGGCGAAGCACCGGATTGTCGTTTTCGTCGGGGAACCTCGAAAGCGCCTTGATTTTTTCTTCTGACGTTATTTTACCTGTGATGTCGCGACAGACCGTGAACATCATGACATCTTTCCCTAAGACAACCTTGTATCCATTGAGTTGTACATAGAGATCCGATCCGTCTTTTTTTTTGTGATGCCGGAACGGAACGGTCGCGCGGCCCGAGTTCTCTATCTGGGTCGCTACTTTTCTAGATTCATCGACTTCAGCGCTGAACGCAAGGCATGACATTCCAATCAGCTCGGAGGGAGCATAGCCGTACAGCTTTGAGGTCGCTTCGTTCGCTTCAAGTATTTCGAGAGTGTTCTTGTCGTAAATGAATATCGCGTCCGATACAGAATTAAAAAGCGATCTGTACTTCTCTTCGCTCTCATGCAGCTTGTCTTCCGCCCGTAAGCGCATCGTCACATCCACGCCTTGCGCTATGGTCGCTTGGACGGTCTTGCCGTCCTTATCGAAGATACACGCGGAATTCCAGAGCACCGTTCTGCTGTCTCCGGTCTTAGCGTCGAGTATAGGAATATTGACGCTTTCCCATTTCCTGCCGCTGCTTTTACGGATCATGTCCATCAAAGCGCCTCGAAGTTCCGTAGGGAAAAGAATGGAAAGGTCTTTACCTAAGGCGACCGATTCGGGAATGCCGGACAGGTCCTGGAAAGCGGTATTAAAAATGGTGATTCTATAATTCCTGTCCCACACGATGACGGGGGCATTGGCATAGTTTATCAGGTTCTCAAGGTAATCCTTTGTTTCCTGCAATTTCTCGTCGGCGTTGGCTCGTTCTGCTATGGTCCGCGACAGTTTGATCGAACTGTAGCTCAGCTTCGAGATCATCCCGGCGAGTTTTGAGTAGAACCGCATTCCAGCATCGGCTTTCTCGTGGCTAAAGCGCGGGACTTTTTCAAGCGCCGCGAGATAGTCAGCTTCATTGAAGCCGTATGTTTTAGCCTGTTGCCTAAACAGTTCCATGTCGGGTACTTCATCATCGAAGAAGAATTGTCCAATGAAAATATTGCCTATATGGTTTCCGTCGATAACGAGAGGCGTAACCATGTCCCGCATGTTGTTCTTGCACCGATACGTCTTGAACGTTCCGGGCGCGACGCCGGTGGTAAGCAGACTGTCGCTCTCCTGGCAGTGCCGCGCCGTTATAGGATTACATCTATGAAATTTGGTGCATATGTCCTGCCAACCCGTCGCTACCAATACGTTGCCGTGTATGTCGAGAATCGCTCCAAGAATTCCTGAAAGCTTGTAAAAATCCTCCAGCAAAGACTGAAGTTCTCGTATATCGATCAAGTCGGAAAGTTCCAGATCCGCTGTCTTGCCTTCCGGTTCAAGAATCGCCCTGAGCTTATTCTGAATCGTCGCCTGACTCATGATCAGATCGTTCTGTGACTTCTGCAGTAACTCATTGGAGACCTGCATCTCTTCATAGGCCGCTTCCATGTCCATTTCCTGCATTTTTACGTTCTGCAAGGCCTCGAAAAGCTTAAAAGCCATTTTTATGGAGGCATCGAGAACAGTAAAACTGGAGTTCTTCACCACGTATCCATAGTTGGTGATTTGTTCGGTTTTCTCGACGAGTTCCTTCTCTGTATGGGATGAAAGGAAAAGTAGCGGAATTTCATGGTTCTTGAGGATTTTCTTAGCCGCCTCGGTGCCGTCGATCCCCTTGCCAAGATCGATATCCATGAGCACCAGGTCGATTGTTTCGTTTCTTTCACTAAACAGATCCAGGGCTTTTTCCCCGTTCATGACATGAACGACAGCATAGCCGGCTGCCTGGAGTCTAGTCTTTTCGGCCATTGCGATTAGAGCCTCGTCTTCAACGAGCAGAATCGTCTTTTCTCGCGCACTATTCATAGATGCTCTCGATCATTCGTCGTTCGATCTTGATGGACACACCAGCTCCGGGGAGACAATATGTATTGTTCACCTTCGTAGTTTCCAGCATATTCTTTAAGATGTCAAAACCATGCGGACTTGCTTATTTTTTGTGTTTTGCTAGTAGCGTATCGACTACAACCTGGTACGTAGCGAGCAGGCTTTCGTGCTGTATAGAGCTGGGATCGAAATGAAGCAGTCTGAAGGTCAGTTGCACGCAGAAGCCTATCAGCAAGGCGGCTAGCACGGTGCCCTGGCCCACCATGCCGCCGAGCCGCCAGCCTACGAGCACCGCGGTCAGTTCTATGCCGCCGCGTATGACTCCCACGGGCAGTCGTGTCTTCCGGGTCAGCACTACCATCAGACTGTCGCGCGGTCCCGCCCCGAAGCCTGAGCCTATGTAAAAATACGAGCCGAGCGCAATGACGAACAGACCGGCAATCATCATCATGACGCCGGTCAAGAACGAGGCGGCCACCGGAATGAAGGCCAGGGCGAGTACCGCATCAAGGAAGATGCCTATCAGCACCATGTTCAGTATTGTACCCAGCCCCAGCCCCAGCGTCTCGCCAATGAGTATGACGATCAACGTGATCGCCAGACCGGTCACGATGGAGGCGACGCCTATGCTCATACCCGTTGTCTGCGCGAGCCCTACGTGAAAAACTTCCCAGGGCCCGAAGCCTATGCGCGCGTTCAGTGTAAGAACAATCCCGAGCGCGTACAGAAGCAGGCCAAGTAACAGACGAAGCATGCGGTGCATTAATAATTTCAAGTAAGGCCTCCAGAATTAGCGTGCTGTTCGATCACATGTCAACGCGCGTGCCTATGCCCTTTTCCAGAGCCAGGTCCAAGGCTACCTTACCGGTAACCAAGTCTAGGAGCGCGAGCCCGGTGGCATCGAAGATGGTGGTTTCACTGTCGTTGCTCCTGCCGGGTATCAGCCCCTCGAGCACCTGGCCAAGTTCGCCGGCGATGTCGCGTTCGCTGATGACACCCTGCTTGAGCGGAAGCTCCATCTCGCCGACGCGCATGCATTGCGGCTTGTCGTCGGCAAAGATGCGCGCGCCGCGGAATATATCGGGGTCGTTATCGTGACCACGTTATCCGTGGGCTCGACGAGCGCGGTGATGACCATATTGTTAGCGCCGGTGCCGCCATGTACTGTCAGCACCATGTCAGCCGTGGCCGCTTTGAACAGCGAGGCGTTGACCGTCATAGCCTTGATGCAACTCGCGCCAAGGTTGTACGCGCAATGAGGATCACGGGGATTGAGCCAGTATTCGACCTTGAATTCCTTGAGTTTCATGAAAGCCTCCAGCGTCGGCGCATTGTGACAGCAGTATGGATGTGCGTCAATCTTGAGCGCCGCCGATAGTGAAACCCGTGACTTCCTTGCTTCATTAACGTTAGACTACGGTAGAAGACACACGCAGGAGGAGCCAACTATGACCCGTTACCCGGATGCCTTCATCCACGACATACCCAAGTCTGACCTCCATGTACATCTGGACGGTTCGCTCAGGCTGTCGACGCTTATCGAGATGGCGCAGAAGGCCAAAATCAAGCTACCTTCGTACACTGAAACGGGAATGCGCGAGCTCGTATTCAAGGATTACTATGCAGATCTGCCTGAATACCTGCGCGGTTTCAGCTACACCTGCGCTGTGCTCCGCGATCCTGAAAACCTCGAACGGGCCGCCTACGAACTGGCGTTGGACTGCATCGACGAGGGCGTCTGCTACATTGAACCACGCTTCGCTCCGCAACTCCTCATGGACAACAAATCCTTGACCATGGTCCGCATGCTGGGGGCGGTGGACAAAGGGCTCGGGCGCGCAAAATCCGAATACAACGCGAATATTGCGGTTAGGGAAAAACAACGCCCCCACTTCGATTACGGCATCATCACCTGCGCCATGCGAATGTTCGGCGGTTCGGGATTTTCTCCATACTACGACGCGCTGTTCGGCGTACACTGCAATTCAGCGCCCAATGAGGTCATCAGAATGGCCGCCATGGAACTGGCCCGCGGCGTGGTGCGCGCGAGGGACGAACAAGGCATCCCTATCGTTGGATTCGATATCGCGGGCCAGGAGGCGGGCTATCCGGCCGACAATTTCATCGAGGCGTTCAACTACGTGCACAAGAACTTCATGCACAAGACCGTGCATGCCGGCGAGGCCTACGGCGCCGAGAGCATCTTCCAGGCCATCACCGACCTCCACGCCGACCGCCTCGGACACGGGTATTCCCTCTTCGATCTGGATAAGGTGAGCGATCCGGACATCGAGGACAAACTGCAATACACGGAAAGACTGGCCTCCTTCATAGCCGACCAGCGCGTGACGATAGAAGTGTGCCTGTCGAGCAACCTGCAGACCAAGCCAGAACTCAGGGATCTCCGCAATCACTCGCTAGGCAAGATGCTCGAGCGCCGTCTCTCCGCGACACTGTGCACCGACAACCGACTCGTGTCCAACACGACGGTCTCCAAGGAAATCAGGTTGGCCGTAAACAGTTTCGACATCGACCCCAAAACGCTCAAGAATATGATAGTCTACGGCTTCAAGCGAAGCTTCTATCCTGGCTCCTACACGGAGAAAAGAGACTATGTCAGGCAGCTGATTTCTCGCTACGAAGAGGTGGCAAGGCAATATGGCATATAGGAAACATCGGACCGAGGTAATATCCTCGACAGCTAGCTTTTATATGGAGGAGTGATGGCGCGGATACGAGTCGAGTTACCCGAAACATTTCAATTCAGCACTGAAATCGAGGTCACTATAGGCCACATAAACTATGGCGGGCACGTGGGCAACGACTCCATGCTGACCATAGTGCATGAAGCGAGGATACGATACCTTGAGAGCCTGGGCTATTCGGAGAAGGACGTCGAAGGCTCTGGCTTGATCCTGAGCGACGCGGCCATAGAATACAAGGCTGAATGCTTCAGGGGCGACCGTCTCACCATCCAGGTAGCCGTGGCGGACCCTGGCAAGTACGGCTGCGACCTCTGCTATCTGGTCACCAAGACCGGCACGGAAATAATCGCGGCCAGGGTAAAGACTGGCGTGCTTTTCTTTGACTACGGTACGAGACGGCCCGTTTCGATACCCGAGAATTTCAAGGTCAAAACCGGACTGGTCTAAGACGCGAGCTCATTACGATGATGATCGTAGCCTGAAAAAGACATTTCTACGTACAACAACCGATAGGAGCCCCATGTAGCCATGAATATGCTCGCTTCTATGACGGGATTGAAACCCGCAAGGAGTATCGAGTGAATACGGAGAGAACGGTACATGGCAGCGGCTACTGTAGAAGCAAAAGAAAAATTCTGATCGTCGGACTTATCTTTCTAGGGTTGTCCGCAATGCCGTGCATGGTATCGGCCCAGGAATTCACGTGGGAATCATACGCGGAAGCCGGTGGCGGCATTTCGCTTGCGGGCGGTTCGGTTCTTCCCGTTATGACTTTGGAGGCGGGATTCCTCATAGGCAGCCTGGAACTGGGTACCTCGCTTGTAATCCTGCCTCTGGAATTCGGTAATCCCGACCTCGTGACGGCGGCGGCGGTACACTACGGAACGTCTGTCGGCATATGCCTGGGAGACGAGGGGTCTATTCGGCCCCTCGCAAGGTTCAGCGTCGGCGGCATAGCCAGAGATCGAGCAGAAGGGACAAGCCACCTAGACGGATATGACGCCGAAAAATACTTCTCCGCTTCGATCAGTCTCGGCGCTGATATTCCGGTCGGGGAACGCTGGTCAGTCCGGCCGTGGTTCGCGTGGCGCCTGGCTCCCGACGCAAACGACTATGAAGGGGGTGCGCTCGGAGGTCCCGATTTCGGGATTGCGGTGCGTACAACCTGGATAACGACGGTCAGATGATGGCTACGAGCTTTGTATCAGGTCCTGAGTTTATTGAGGAGTTCGACCCTACTGCGCGCGCCGGCCTTCTGGTAAAGGTTGTATATATGGGTGCGCACGGTAGCCGGAGAAATGCCAAGTTCTACGGCTATCTCCTTGTTCGCAAGTCCACGGGCAATAAGCACGGCCATCTCTTTCTCGCGGGAGGACAGGCCCAGCGCAAGCGCTCGCTCTACGGGCACGGCCTCGATGATGGGCACGCCCGACTCGAGGGGCCTGAAGAAACGGATGGCTGCGCTCATAGACACAATGTTCCAGGACAGGTAGAAAAGGTGGTCAGTCGACAGGAACGGCAGCCCTGGAATACCCGCCTTCTCTACGGCGAATTCCAGTAGCCCCAACGGAGCGAATATGATGGCGCAGAGGCCGTAGGACTTGAGGAGAGGCCGGAGCGCGACCGGTTCTTTCTGGGATAGAGGACCGCGAGCGACGGCTCCGAACGCGGCCAGGGCAAGTCCTGACAGAAGATATCCGCCGAGGCTCCATGGCTCGGAGGACATCAGCGCATTCATGCTGGCGGAGCCAAGTTCGGAGCCAAGCGCTAACACGATGCCTGCCAGACTCTTGACAACCACCAAGGCAGCCAAGGCCTCCGCCGCCGCAGGATAAGCTTTACGGCGGGATGCCGGAGGCGCAATTGTGCGGATTAAGATGATGGCGAGCATGTATATTGACGCGTTGATGCCGGTGGCCCCGATGGACAGTAGCAG
>CAZNCK010000092.1:0-10203 GCA_964571545.1 uncultured Treponemataceae bacterium
TGCGACGTTCACTGGGCGGAGTTTCAGGCACGGATGAGGGCCGCCAAACGGGAGACGAGGAAGGAATGATGCGCGTCTACGACTACGCCCCAGACGACGGCGTCGAGTTCCACGGCGCCCCGATCGACGACCACGACCCGTTCGAGCGCATCGAGGAGATCGTCGCGCGCATACGGCCCGACGTCGAAGCGCTCAAGGCGTGGCGCGCGTCGTGGGAACGGAAGCCGCTTCTGCTCGACCCGTCGAGGCCACTTCGGGTGGTCGGCAAGAACGACGCGGGACGGCGGGTTGTCGAGGCCATCAACGCCAAGGTCAACACGTTCTCCAACGGCAGGGAATTCCTGACCGCTGTTCGATCCCGCGTGTTCGACCTGGTATTCCTGGACCTGCGCATGCCGGAGGTAGACGGTTTTGGCGTGCTGGCGGAGCTTCGGGCTCAGGACCTCGAGATGCCCATCATAGTGCTATCCGCGGTCACGCAGCGGGAGTCAGTCGTCAAGGCCTTCCAGGCGGGCGTCAAGAGTTACCTGGTAAAACCGCTGAAACCCGAACATATCCTCAGGAAGACCCTGGAGATACTCAAGGCGAATTTCTGATGGTCTTGCCCGAAACGTTATTCCGCGCCGCCTTTGACCAGGTCAGGCAACCCATGATAGTGCTCAACGAGAGCGGCATTCCCGCGCTCTGGAACGCCGCGTTCGAGGAGTTGTTTACAGAACTGGCAGGCTTCGTGCCCGAACGCCTGGCCGTGCCTCTGTTCGACTGGCTGGAAGAACGGGAGTCGTTCCAATACTCGTACTACGTCAACGAGGTACTGCTGGGACGCATGGGGTCGGCAACGGTTGAATCCGGCGTCAGAAGCGCGTCGGGCAAGCGGCTGTGGCTGCAGACGACCCTATCGCCGCTCAGCACACTGCTCGCCGGCTCAGTCGCCGCGGCCGCCGCCGGGCAGGCCGTTTCCTCAGCCGCCGCCGCGGACGCCGAATCCGGCGAGCGCTGGCTGTGGTGTTCGTTCTTGGACATCACGGAACAGAAGCTCAAGGAACGGAATCTCGTTTCCGCCAAGGAAGAAGCCGAGAAGGCCACGCAGACGAAGAGCCAATTCCTAGCCAACATGAGCCATGAGATTCGCACCCCGATTCAGACAATACTCGGCATGACCGAGCTGCTCGTGGAGACGAGTCTGGACAAGGAACAGATGGACTACATCAGGACGGTGCGCTTCTCGGCTGACGTGCTCCTGGGGCTCATCAACGACGTGCTTGATTTCTCCAAGATAGAGGCCGGAAGGCTCGAGATAGAGGCCGTGGACTTTGACCTACGGGCTACGCTCAGGCAGTCGGTAGACCTGATCATCATGGACGCTCACAAGAAGGGGCTGGAAGTGATTCTGGATATCGACGAGGTGTTGCCGGTCGCCGTGCACGGCGACCCGGGGCGACTCCGGCAGATCGTCGTGAATCTTTTCAAGAATGCCGTCAAATTCACGCGCTCTGGCGATATCCTGATCGTAGCCAAGGCCGTCGCGCCTAAGGGCGTCGCCGCTCCGGGATCGAGCCTCCTGCAGTTGACCGTCGCGGATACTGGCCAGGGCATAGCCGACGCGCTCCGCTCCAGGTTGTTTACGCCGTTTACCCAGGGCAGTTCCGGTTCCACCACCCAGGGCGGCACCGGCCTCGGGCTGGCTATTTCACGGTATCTCGTCGACGCCATGGGCGGCTCTATATGGTGCGATCCGAACGAACCCCACGGGTCCCGGTTTACCTTCGAACTTCCGCTCGTTGAGTCAGCGGAGAAGACAGCGAGGACGGCGCGGGCCAGACTGGCCTCGGTTCGCGTCCTCATCGTCGACGATCACCCCAAGGCGCTCGCGCACACGATGCGCGTCGCCGCTTCGTTCGGGCTCAGGGTAGACGGCACTGCTTCAGGCGCTGATGCTCTCGCCGCGCTGCACAGGGCCGCCGAGCTTAAGAAGCCCTACGCCCTGTGTCTCGTCGATCAGAACATGCCCGGCATGGATGGCTGGCGGCTGGGAGCGGAGGTCACCGCGGACCGGTTGATCAACGCCACGCGGCTCGTGCTGCTTGCTCCCGAGGGCGGCATAGGTCCCGACGCCAAGATGAAGTTGCTGCAGTGGTTCAACGGCTATGCCGTGAAGCCTATCATCCCCGATGAGCTGTACGACGTGCTGCAGCGCGCCCTTAGCGACGAAGTGGACTTGCCTCCCGTAGACGAGGCCTCCGAACCCGGCGCGAATCCTGGCGCGCTGCGAGACGGTCCGGTAGGCAAGGCCAGCCAACCCCCCGCCGGGGAGTTCGCGACTCCGGCAGTTGCCGCCGTCGAGCATCGTCTCGGGCTGACAGTGCTACTCGCCGAGGACCACCTGGTCAACCAGGAACTGTTTACCGTGCTGCTTAGAAAACTGGGGTGCGAGGTGACGGTGGCCTGCGACGGAGAGGAAGCCCTTGAGCTTGGTTCCGCCGGAAATTTTGATATGGTGCTCATGGATATTTTCATGCCTAAGATGACCGGCTATGAGGCGGCCAAGGCGCTCCGCGAGCGCGGATTTACCAAGCCCATCATAGCGGTCACCGCCAGCGCGCTCAAGGGCGAGCGGGACAAGTGCATTGAGGTGGGCATGAACGATGTGCTCGTCAAGCCGTTCAAGAAATCAGACCTCGCGGCTATGCTGGGCTTCTGGGCCGAGAAGGCCGCCGAGGCCGGAGCCCGCGTCGTCGCGGCCGCGCCGGAGCCCGATCTGGGCGAGGTCTTTAGCGCGGTGCTCGAATTCGATACCCTCGTCGAGACCTTCTTGGGACAGCGCGACAAGGTCGTGGATCTGCTCGTCCGCTTCTCCGCCAAGACTCGCTCGCAGCTTGCCGACATGGAAGCCGCGGCCCAGGCCGCAGACGCCAAGACCCTGAGGGAAGCGGCGCACTCCATCAAGGGCGCGGCCTGGAGCCTCTCGGCCAAGGCGCTTGGAGACGCGGCCATGGCCATAGAGGAAGCCGCAAGCACCGGTGACGCGTCGGCGGCCGCCGTGCTGTTGCCAGTCCTGGCCGAGCGATTCGCGCAGTTCGAGTCGCGGGCCAAGTACTACACCGAGGCCCCGTGAAGCGACCGGGCAGGGCCGGGCTCCAGGCCGGTTTTCAAGGAGGCCTGTTGTGGGCTGGGGAGCCTGACGAGCTTGCGTTCCTTGCCGAATTCAGCGTCGTCTGCGGCATCGACGAGGCGGGTCGGGGGCCGTTGGCCGGTCCGGTCTCAGCCGCGGCCGTAATCCTGCCGGCCGGCTTCCCGCTGGAGCTGCTCGGCGACTCCAAGGCGTTATCGGAAAAGGCCAGGAACCTGGCTTATGAAGTCATTACGACGGAGGCGCTGTGGGCCAACGAATGGGCCTGGCCGTCGGAGATAGATGAACTGAATATTCTGGGGGCGACGATGCTGGCGATGCGGCGCGCGTTCCTGAGGCTCGGCGCTAGACCCGACGTCGTCATCGTCGACGGCACTAAGACGCCGGACATCGACTGTAAGCGCAGGGCTCTGGTCAAGGCCGACGCCAAGGTGCCGGCCGTCATGGCCGCGTCCATCATAGCCAAGGTATCACGAGACAGGATGATGGAGCGCTACGACTGGCTGTATCCTGAATACGGGTACGCGCGCCACAAGGGTTACCCGACGGCGGCCCACCGCGCCGCGTGCAGGGCTATGGGGCCATCGCCTATACAGCGGCTGAGTTTTAACTATTCAAAGGAATGAGCGTGCGTACCCGCACGGCGCGGGGGTACTCGTCTCGCGACTACTCGTCGTTTTTCGGCGCGGCTTTCTTGACGGTCATGCGTTTTGCCCTGGGTTTTTCCACGACGGCGGGAACCATTTTTGGAGCGGCCTTTGACTTGACCCTGATGACGCGGCCGGTGCCGGGCGCCTTGCGCTCGGGGCTCGTGCGGCGGTCGTCGTTGGGGCCGCGGGCCGTGCGGCCGGTAGCCTTATCAACGTCGCGGCGTACGGAGGCGCGGCGGGCATCGTCGCGGGAAATCCCCGCGTCGCGAGCCGCGCCCGTATCGCGGGGCGGCCTGGAATCGCGGGCGCCTGAGTCGCGGCCGCGCGGTTTGCCTGTGTCTATGTAGTGGCGGGGGCGATCGTCGTCGCTGAGCCTGGTTTCTACCTCGCGGCCATCGTCGCGGGGAGCCATGGCGTCGCGCCTGGTACGGGGAGGCTTGGTACGATCTGACGGAGCGGCTTGCCGCATCGCATCGAGCGATTCCTGGAGGACCTTGCTGAAGGCCTCGGCGTTTTCCTGGAAGATTACGACGGAGCGCCGGTCAAAATCGCCGGTCTCTGTTGGTTTGCTCTCGACGACTGTGAGGAAAAGATCGCCCGTGCGGTTTTCCTTGACATTGAAAAAATATGTCCTGCCGTCGCACGAAATGCGTTTTGAAAAGAGCTCGCCACGAACGCCCATCGTATCCCCTCCCTATATATTGAAAAGCAACGCTAGCTTTCGCGGATGATAACGGATCTTGCGGTATTATGCAAGGGAGTCCGCTTCCCTCACCATCGCCGCATGACGTTCGAGCAGCAATGACTCCACCGCCGCGTCGTCGCCGCGAGTAACGCCGCCGCGGGCGTCGGCCATCACGCGGAACACCGGCTCGGTGCCCGAACCGCGCATCCACAGGAAGCCGGCCGCGGCGCCTGCCTCGTCGGTCAGCAGTAGCTTGAGCCCGCCGGAGCCCGAATCGCCGAAACGACCGGACAGTTCCCGCTCGGCCAGGCCGGAACTGGCGAGCGCCTTCCAGGACAGGCGGCCGTACCGGTTCTCAAGCGAGCGCGCGATATCCGGCCAGGCCTTCCTGAATATGACCTCATAGGCGTTTTTGAGGGCCGCATGGTCGCGCGAGCGGACCCTGAGCGCCGCGCGGTCCTCGAAGACGCTCGTCGTCGCGAAGCGGGGCAGGCTGGCCAGCACGTCGGCCAGGCCGAAGTCGTCGCGGTAGGCGCCGCCTTGTCCCGAGCGCTTCAGCCACAGTCGGAAGGGGCCGGGAATGTCGCCGTCGTCGCGCAGGTACAGGAGCTTGAGTATTGCGGTGACCGTGTTGAGCGGATCACGGACGCCGGCCGGATGCGTGATGACGCCGCCGTTTGAGCCCTCGCCCAGCACGCGCACTTCATAGCCCTGTTCGCGTAACGAGCGCGCCAGTCCGACAACGTTGGCTTCACCTGTTTCCGCACGGAATACCTCGGCGCCCAGCGCCTTGGCTATGGCTTCGATGCGCAGGCTCGTCGCGTCGTTGCAGGCTAGCGCCGTTTTTGCCCTCGCGCCGCCATGTCGGACAGAGGCCCTTGCCATCGTCGACAATTCAGCGAGCACCGCAAGCGCAAAGGTATCCTGAGCCTCTATGGCCTTCGCCTCGCCGGAGTTGCCGTCCCAGTAGACTATGTTGCCGCGGTCGCCGTCGCAGTCCGGCACGTAGCCCAGCGCGAACGACGGGTCGGTAATCCGCGCCTTGGCGAGGGCCAGCCTGCAGGGTTCCAGCGACTCGCCTTCGGGCACTATCCGATGCGCGAAGCGGCGCGGTTCCGCGTTGAGCCGCAATACCGACACGCCAAGGCCCGCAAGGAAATCCTCATCTATGGAAAGCGACCTTGCGGAGCCGTTCATCTCGGCTACCACGCCTGAGCCTCTTGCTTTTATCGCAGCGGCCAGCGCGTCAAGTTCTTGTTCCTGCGCGTCCAGGTCGGGCGAGGCGCCGGCTACCTCCCGCGCGAAGAGCATGTAGTCAGAGATTGCCCTGCGTTTGGCCGCGCCGCAACCGGAGTACAGCGCAGCCACCGTTTTTGCCGCCGCGGAAGCAACCAGTTCAGCGGTGGCCTCTATATCGGCCGCCTCGCAGACGCCTGCCTTGAGCGCGGTTATGAGCGACTTGGCGTCGCCGCCTGGCAGCACGCCTCCGTCGGTGAGGCCAAACTTGACGCCGTTGTGCCCCGGCGGATTGTGGCTGGCCGAGATATAGCAGAACGCGTCGAGCCTTTCCGCATGGCCGACCGGCAAGGCCGCGGCCCGTCGGGTCCATGCCATTATTTCCGGCGCCGCGCAGATGAACGCATACCGTACCGCAAGGCCGCGCGTAAGGAAGACGCGGGCCATCACATCGGCTATGGCCGGCCCGGTGGGTCTCGTGTCTATGCCAAGAGCCACTATCGGGGCCGACCTGCCGGGGTTTTTGCCTCCGGCCTCGCCATCTGCCGCGCCACCTGCCGCCTGCCGCTCCAGCAGGAAATCCGCGAAGACAGCAGCCATCCTGGCCGCCGCGTACGATTTGGCCGGCGTCAAGCTTTCGGTCGTATCGTCGTCAGACGCCCCGAACACGCCCCGCCAGCCTGAAGCCGACAGTATCAGCGTGTCGAAAAAAGCCCGCGCCTCGGCGGGGGAAGGTTTTGTGGAGAGCGGGTTGCGGTACGGGTCGCCAATATCAAACCCGGTAACAGGATGGCTCATCATGAACTGACTCCAGAAAAGGGGAAATGAACCGTTCTAGACTAAAGGTCGAACAGCCTGCCTGAACGGATTCTACAATAATTCTCTTGATTGCGACAATGTCCCTCAAGATGGCCGCCAGTGCGCGCCTTTAGCCAGCGAGACCCGTTATCCACTCGAGGGTTCCGTTTTTTATCAGGATTGAAATGCCCAGCGCTATCAGCACAAAGGGAACCATGAGGTCTCCGTAACGGGTGAACACATACGCTATATGTTTTTGTTGCACTAACTTGTAACTGATAAAGCACCATGCCGCCACGAGCGCCAAAAAAACGCTTATTGAGATAAGCAATCCATGCAGGTCGACGCTCGCGAAATATGGAACATAGATGCCGATGTTGTCTCCGCCATTCGCTATCGAGACAAGGGCTACATTGATAATCAATGGTCGCGTAGCTCGGGCACTTTTACCGGGCTTAGGTTTCATGGCGTCTTCAACGCCAGATCCAGCTCGGGCGTCAGGTTCAGTAGACGGGCGCTGTTTAATTTTGATGACTCCAAGGATTATCGGCGCCAGGCCGAGCGCGCCGATCAATGCCTTTGGCACGAAGAAACTGCCCAGAAAACCGACCATGCTGATGGCTACCAATGCCGCAATGCCGATGTACTGGCCTATGGCAATGTCCACGGCTCGGGACTCCGCGTCCAGCATGGAATAGAACAGCATGAGCACCAGGATGTCGTCAATATTCGTGGCTGCAAAAACTACGGTCGCAGAAAATATTGTGGACAGCATGGTCCCTATTTGACGACATCGATGGCCGGCAGCGTCATCGCCGAACTGGCCGCGAGGCGGTTCTCTGACTGTATGGCGTCGTACACCTCCTGCCGGTAGACCTTGACTGTCTTTGGCGCTTCTATGCCAAGCTTTATCTGGTCCCCGCGGATTTCCACTATCGATATGACGACGCCGTCGCCTATGACGATTTTCTCGTTGAGTTTGCGCGATAGTATGAGCATCGCGCTATTTCCTCGACGCGGCCAGTTCCGCCATCACGTCATGTTTGGTGTGCCAGCGGGGATCGGCCAGCACGATCTGGGCGCCGCGCCTGACTTTGCGTCCTATGACCAGCGGGCCCATTAGGTTGGCTGTCACCGGGCCGCCGTTGGGCGGTACCGTGACGAGGGTCAGCACGAGGGCATCCTCCGGCCCGCTCACGCCGAGCGTTCCCATGGCCTCGTCGGTGGCGTCCACCAGGTAGTCGGGCCTGAATAGAAAGGGGTCGAGCAATATGAAACCCAGCTCGGCCAGCTCCATTGACTGCAGGTAGAAGTAAGGCTTCTGCGGCGCGTCTAGGAGGGCATACGAGGTGAATTTCTTGAAACCTATGAGTCCGTCGGGAAAGTCTATGATCTGACGTTCGTCGACGTCGAGTTCGCCCATGATCTTTGTTTGTATCTTCATTTCGCCGCCAAATCTGCCTTAATCACTGCAAGAAGTCAAGGAGCGACTTGGGCAATACCCGCCCCGCCATCTGGAGCGTCGCCGTATGAGCGTATTCCATCATCTTGAAATCGGTAATGGCCTTGGCCATGTCCAGGTCGGTCTCTGCCGCCAGCAGCTTCGTGGCGTCGGGAATTTCCTTATTCAGACGCAGGGCCGCGGCGTCCAAGCGTTCCACCATGGAGCCCGCTTCGGCCAGACGCCTGTTCATGTTATCCATGCCGGCGTCCAGGCTCGCGAGTACGCGGCCTCCGACGTCTATGAAGTCGCCCTTGCGGAGCGCGTCGCGCAGCGATATGACAGAGTCGAAAAGCGAACCGCCGGATACTCTTGCTGTCGACGCATAGTCCGAAGGAACGCCGGAGCCCGACAGTATGCCCAGGTCGGCAAGCACGCTGCCTCCAGCGCCGTCTTCCAGCCTGACGCGGTGGGCGTCGGTGGCCTCGAGCACGAGGGAATTCCTGGACGGGTCGAGCGACGCCCTTACGGCGGCGCCCGAATCGTTGATCTTGGCTATGATCGCGTGCACGGTGTCGCCGGGTTTGAGCGCTATGCTCTGCCCGTCGATGACCATGCTGGAGGCGTCCATGACCCTGAAGCTCGACGCGTCCGCGCCCGAGGATATGCGCTGGCGTTCCGCCCAGAACACCGAGTCGCCTGGCAGGTTCATGGGCAGGTACGAGGCCTCTGAAATTTCCGCCTTCGGCGTGCCTACGCCGCCAAGGTAGTCAACGCCTATGGTCGAAGCGGCGCCGGCGCCTTCGGAGTAGCCCTGTACGGCGCGGAACGGCTCGGTTTTGGCCTTGTCGCCTGCAAACAGGAAGTCGCCGTCGGGGCCGCGCGCGTTGCCAAGGCTGACGAGTTCAGCGAGGAGCTGGTCCACTTCCACGGCCATTGCCGCGGTGTCTTCCTTTGTAAAGGTGCCGGTGGCGCCCGTGATTGCCAGTTCCCTGACGCGCTGCATAATGTCCTGGCTCTGGCGCATGTAGCCTTCGGCTATATTGGCGCGGTCCCGCGTGTACAGGACGTTCTCCTCGTAACGGCCGAGTCGGCTGACGAAGGAATCGTAGCGTACGGCCCTCGCCGCGGCCATGGGGTCGTCTCGCGGGCTCTCTATGCGCTGCTGACGGGACATCTTTGACTGCATGGAAGCCATGCCGTCCTCGGTGCGCCTGAGCCAGTACTGCATATCGTTATTCATGTAATCCGAACTTACCCTACGCATATAAACCCCCTGATACTCTTGAAAAAAGACGGTCGAAAAAGACGAACGAAGAGGAAAAGAGGATAAGAGGCAGGAAAGAGAAAGCGAGAAGAAAGTAATAGAAGGAAATACTCTCGCTTCCGTTCATTTCTCATCCTTACTTCATCTCTTTCTTAACCTCTTATCCTCTTATTCTCTTTGCAAAATATTATTCACATTATCCTCTTATTCTCTTTGCAAAGTATTATTCACATCATATACCCATGCGGTTGATGATGGTGTCTAGCATCTCGTCCATCTGGGCTATGAATTTGGCGGCGGCGGCATAACCGTGCTGAAACTTGATCATGTTGGACAGTTCCTCGTCCACGTTGACGCCCGAGATAGACTGCCTAGTGTCTGTCAGGTTCTTGGCTATACGCGACTGCGTCTCGGCCATGCGTTCTGAGCGTTCGCCTTTGAGGCCTACGCTGGCTACGGCGTCGGCGAAGTAGTCGTCGAAGGTTTTCTGCGAGCCGACCATCACCGGCGCAGTCCTGAGCCTGGCTATAGCTATGGCCGCGCTGCCGTCGCCGGCTTCCGCGGGTCTGCCGTTGGAGCCGAAGCCGGACGCCACGCTGGTCAGGTCCTTGGTAACGGCGCTCGAAACTTCTATCCAACCGGAGGGATGGGCCAGCGGGGCCACGGCGTAGTCTACGCCGGAGCGTAGCCCGGCCACGGCGTCGGCCTTCTCCCATGTGTAGGCGTCGGCGGCGCCCGATGCCGAGAGTATGCCCGAATAGCCGGCCAGGAACTCGCCGGAATCCTCTACATGACGAATGACGAAGTCAGGGCTCTCGCCGCCGGAACTAGTCTTGGCGCGCAATTGGAGGGTGCCTGAGGAGGTCAGGCGAGCGGTCACATCGGCCCCCGAGTCGTTGACGCGGCGCACCAGGTCTCCAACGGTATCGGTGGGGCGGTAGGCCACGTCCACGAGACCCGCCGCCGTGAGCGCGAGGTAGGCCGCGCCGCCCATGG
>CAZNCK010000092.1:10213-14367 GCA_964571545.1 uncultured Treponemataceae bacterium
CCGCCGGACCTGACAGGCGCATGGTGCCGGACAGGCCTATCTGCTCCTGGGCGTCCAGCGCGTTGCCGCCGGTCAGACGGTACACGTAGCTGGCGTCGTAGGCGCCGTCGCCGTTGCGGTCGTAGTTGCCCGCTATGTTGTTGACGCTGGGCAGTTCGGTAAAGAAATCGACGCCGGTCTTGCCGTTGAGGCCATAGGCCGAGCGGTGCACCTCGTTGACCAGATCGGTAAAGGTCAGGGTCATGGTGTCCAAGGTCGCTATTTCTTCCTTTATATCGACGTCGCGCATTTCCAGCATGGCGCCAAGGCTACCGCTGCGGATGACCGCCTCGCTGCCGGTGTCGCCCCAGAGCACGCGGGGATAGCCGCCAGATTCCGCGCCTGAGGACATCTGGAAGCCGCGCGCCAACTTGCCCTGCACGAGGATGTGGCCGTCGATGTGCACCATGAACTCGTCGGGGTCGCGTCGGTCCACCGTTATGGGCACGATAGTGCCGAGTTTCTCCACGAGGAGGTCGCGTCGGTCGTACAGGTCGTTGGGATTGTCGCCCATGGCCTCGGATTTGAGGATTTCGGCGTTGAGCGACGCTATTTGTTTGGCCAAGTCGTTTGCCTGCGAGCTTGTTATCTCGATATCGTCCTGCACCATGTCGCGTGTCATGGACAGCTGTCGGTACTGCTCGTGTATCGAATCGATGAGTGTGCGCCCGCGCTGGACGACGGCCTCGCGGGGGGCCAGCTCGGACGGGTGCAGGGACAGTTCCTGCCAGGAGTCCCAGAATTTGTCCATCTGGGTGCGGGTGGAGACCTCGGTGGGCTCGTTGTGAACCTGCTCTAGCAAGGCCATGTACTTGTCCCTGGAATCCCAGTAACCCAGGCTGCCGACCTGGGCTACGATGCGCTGGTCCAGCAACTCGTCGCGCATGCGCTCGATTCGGACCGTAGTGACGCCCTGACCTATCTGGCCAGGCGTCTCTTCGCGGTTCAGTTGCGGCGCATACAGGGGTTCCACCGTGCCCAGTTCGACGCGCTGGCGCGAGTAGCCTTCAGTGGCCGAGTTCGTGAGGTTGTGGCCTATGGTAGACAGCCCCTGGTTGTGAGCCATGAGGCCGCGCTTTCCTAATTCAATTCCAGCGAAGGTCGATTGCACGAGAGCCTCCTTTAGAGGGCCGTATCCAGTATCATGGCGCCCGAGTCA
Organism: uncultured Treponemataceae bacterium; assembly: GCA_964571545.1. Taxonomy (GTDB): domain Bacteria; phylum Spirochaetota; class Spirochaetia; order Treponematales; family UBA12059; genus SZUA-370. The sequence goes on from CAZNCK010000092.1 coordinate 11,412, forward strand.
ACGTGATGGGGCCGGCCGGTCTTTCCATAGAGGCGTCCCTTGCGTTCAGGGAATATGGCCTCCATAGCCAGCCGGAGGGTCGAGGCGGCGTTTCCGACAAATCCCGACAGCGCCTCGTTTTCTATGCGGGCACGCATGGCCGACAGTCTGAGTCCGCGGTATGCGTCGTTCAGGGCGGCGCGGTACTCGAGGGGCAGGGAGAGCGAGGCCCTGAAGACCGTTGAATCGACCGGCAGTTGCATATCGTTCAGGAAACTGTGCCAGGCATCGGAACGCAACGCTTCGGCGGCGCTTACCACCTCGGCCGCGCCAGCCGCGCGCTCAAGCGATTTTTCCAACGCCGGCCAGTCTCGGGACCGTACAGCCTGCACTATGGTTCTCTGAACCAGCACAAAGGCGTCGAGCGCCGCCGCCTGCTCCCCGCTCAACGCTATGAATGTCATCAACGTATCGATATTCATGACTACCCTCGCTTCATTATCGGTACTGGAAACAAGGAGTTTACGCCGATATAGTAGATATGCCGGTTCAGACGAGTCGGAATCAGGAAAAAGCGCGGAATCGAGGCCGTTTCGCGCCGGCATTCGAGGGATTGATGATAAAAGCGCTCATAAACCTGTTCTGGATGATGCGCGGCGTACGTGTATTCGCGCTCGTCGGCGAGAGCGGAACGGGTAAGAGCTTTAGGGCAAAACTCGTCGCCCAGAAGTTCGGTATCGACATGATCATCGATGACGGCCTCCTCATAAGCGGCGACGCCATTGTCGCGGGCAAGTCCGCGAAGCACGAGAAACTGTACATGGCGGCCGTCAAGACCGCGCTGTTCCACGAGAAGGCCCACCGCGACGAAGTGGCCCGTGTGCTCCAGCGTTCGCGCTGGAAGAAGATTCTCCTGATCGGCACTTCAGAGAAGATGGTCAAGAAGATAGCGGAACGTCTGCAGATTCCGTATCCGGCCAAGATCATCAAGATAGAGGACATAGCCAGCCGCGAGGAGATCGACACCGCCATCAGGGCGCGAAAAGTCGAGGGAAAGCACGTTATTCCCGTGCCGGCCATAGAAATCAAGAGAAGCTACCCGCGTATTTTCTATGACAGCATCAGGGTGTTTCTCCAGCGCAATGTAGCGCCTGGCGGTCTTACCACGCCCAAGCTTTATGAGAAGTCGGTGGTGCGCCCGGAGTTCTCCAAGCGCGGCCGCGTGGCCATATCGGAAGCCGCTCTATCCCAGATGGTGATCCACTGCGTCGACGAATTCGACGACTCCATACGCATCCAGAAGATAACCATACGCTCGGATTCGCAGGGTTACCGGCTCACGGTGGTCATCGAGGTACCGTTCGGCTCCCAGTTGTCGGGCCGTATCCATAACCTGCAACAATACATAATCGACAACATCGAGCGCTTTACGGGGATACTGATAGAAGAAGTGAACCTGGTCATTGACCGGTTCTCCAAGTAGTTTTTCAGCTCTGGTTTGACAACGAGCCAGACGGGGTTTAGGATAGTCGTACCATGGAGGGTACCATAGTGAAGAAATCGTTCAGCTTCGCGCTCGTCGCGCTCGCTCTCGTCGTATGCGCGGGAGCCCAGGAAGCCTCGGGAACAACGAACCCCGCCCCGCAGGCGGCAGTCGTTACCGCGGTTCCCGCTAACCCTACAACCTTCGCCAGCGCCAGTTCACGACGCTACGCCGTCTGGTCCGATGCCGGCAAGGATGACGCCGTCGCGCTGGCAGCTACGCTCGATGGGCTTTTTGGTGTTTACAACGAATATTTCCGCTTCGACGAAGGCTCGCTCAAGGCGCCCCTTACCGTCCGGAAGTTTTCCGCCAAGGCCTCATTCGACACTTACCTCAACAAGGTGATAGGCGAAACCAAGGACGATTTTGTCTATCTTCATTACCCGACGGTAGAGCGCTCCGAACTCGTCATCTTCGCTAAAGAAGGCGCCGACGATTTTGATGCGTCTCTGGCCCATCAGGCCTTCGTGCAGTTCCTGAAGGCCTTCGTACCAGAACCGCCGCTCTGGATACGCGAGGGCTTCGCTGTCTTCTTCGAGCGCGCAAAGCTGGACCAGAATACCGGCATTGTAGCCTACGCCGAGAATCAGTCTTGGCTCGAGACAATCAAGTTGCTCAAATCGCAGTCAAGGCTTTACAGCGTTTCTGACCTGATGTTGCTGTCGTCAGAAGAAGCCCGCACCGGCCTCGATGTGTTCTACCCGCAGTCCTGGGCGCTCGTGTCGTTCTTCATCAACAGCCCAGACCGCCGATACAACCGCTTCGTGTGGGACGCGATAGGCCGTCTCGCGCCCGATGCCACCCTTGAGCAGAACCAGAACACGGTAAGGGACTTCTTCCTCAAGTGGCACGGCCAGGAAGCCGCCGAATCCGATTTCCTCTCGTACCTTGAAGGGCAGAAGACCTTCGCCGAGCTCGTCACCTCCGGCGTCCGTTCGTATGGAGACAAGGATCTGGAGACCGCGTTCAAGTCCTTCTCGCAGGCCCTGCTCAAGAATTCCTCCAGCTACATTCCCCACTACTATCTGGGCTTGATAGCCTACGCCAGAGGCGACTACGCGCTGGCCGAGGAATACTACCGTAAGGCTCTCGCGCTCGGTAGCGATGCTCCGATAACCAACTATGCGCTAGGCATCAACGCCTACGCGTCCAGGCGCTTCGACGAAGCCAAGGCCTTCCTCCAGAAGGCTTCTGACGGCGACCCCGCCAAGTACCAGGCCAAGGCCGGAGAGATAATCACCCGTATTTCTAGTGATTCCGGAATGTAGTTTTTCAGGTGGTGCTGTATGGGGCTATCCGGGGTGTTTCCCGGATAGCCCTTTTTTGTTTTATTAGTTCATCGAACCTTGTGTCTCCTTCAGCAGGCGTACTTAGGCACGTAGGTGGCCCCAACCTTGAGCGGCGTCACGGCTTCCTTGCGCCAAATCTTATTGC
>CAZNCK010000093.1:0-14292 GCA_964571545.1 uncultured Treponemataceae bacterium
CGTAGTCGCGTATGGCGAAGAGCCTGTCGGTGCCCCGCGGCCAGGTGCGCACCCGTATCCTGGAGCCCCGACCAGGCCTGGATTCGAGTACGGCGCTCATCCTGGACAGGATCCAGACTATACCGTTGGACTTCATGAAGTCCTCGCCCACGCCGAGCAGGGCCGCGTGGTTGCCCGCTATTTCCTGACAATAGTTGTATGCCGCGGCCATGGTAAGCTTGCCTGCCCCGTCTACGTCCCAGGCGCAGACCCTGAAGGTCTCTTCATATGTGGTACTCATGTTGCGCACACTGTAGCGCCCGGATGCGCCAGGGGCAAGCGTCTTACATTGCGCGGCTTTGCGTTCGCCGTTACACTGGTGAGGTCTAGACCGGAGGATGCGCCATGAACGAACAGGTACCTTCTACTGCCCGGAACGCGATAGTCTCCGGCGATGCCTCTGGCAACAGCGGACTAGAAAAAAGAAGAGCCGCTCTCTCCATCCGATCCGCGCTGATCATAACGGTGGCATTGTCCCTCACGCCGGCTCTGGCCATCATCATCTGGACCGGCAAGGAACATGGGGCTCACCTCGCTGAAAGCGCCAAGATGGAGACCATCAGGCAGGCAGAGTCGTTTGCCAGCATCCAGATACGCATCACCGAGTCAGCCCGCCAAATGCTCTCGACGATAGCCTACTTGCCGGAGGCCCGCGAGGGCGATTTTGCTCACTTAACCGAGGTATTGAAGGCAATTCATACCCAGAATCCCGAGTACCTGAATTTTTCAGCGACGGACACTCATGGAATAGTCCAGGCGTCGTCTCGACTCAGCATTGGAACTGATCTGCACGATCGGCTACACATCAAGGCCGCCCTGGAACAAAAACGCTTTTCCGCCGGCGAATATATAGTAGGCCTCGTGGGTTCCGAGCCCGCGTTCAGCTTTGCCCATCCTATTTTCAATGTCGAGGGTGAACTGATAGGCGTCGTCGGGGCAATGTTCAAGCTCTCTTCATACTTCTCCATTTTCGAGCGGCTTGAGTTACCATCGGATTCTTTTCTCGGTCTGGTGGACCGAAACGGAACGAGGACCTTCTTTTATCCCGCCAAAGCCTCCAATCCCATCGGCAAGCCTATCGTGGCGAGCGTCTGGGATGGTATCAGGGGCGATGAGCAGAGCGGCATCTTTACCGGCAAGGGATCTGATGGCATAGGTCGCTATTTTGGTTACAGAAAGCTATGGCTCGAGAATTCAGGCGACCCCTACATGTACGTCGTTTATGCCATCCCGATCTCCGCATCATATGCCCTCAGCCAGTCTATTCTGCTCCGAAATATTCTTCTCATGACCCTTGTCGCCGTTTTTTCCATGGTGAGTGCTAGCCTGATTAGCAAACGGCTGTTTGGCGCGAGGCTTGCCCGCATCATCGCCACCACGTCGTTGCTGCGGCACGGCGACCTGCGCGCCCGGGTAGGCTTTGACGATGACCATTCGGATTTGGGGCAGATAGCCACCGCGCTTGACCAGATGGCGGGAACCATAGAACACCGTGACGCCGATATGGCCCATGATGCGCGCATTCTCGAAGCATCGCTCGCGGAGAAGGAAATTCTGCTCCAGGAAGTGCATCACCGGGTAAAGAACAATCTCCAACTCATACTGAGCCTTTTTTCGCTTCAGGAAAATGAGAGCGTCAGTCCCGCGGAGTTCAAGGAAGCTATGGAGAACAGGATCAAGGCTATGTCTATGGTCCATGAGATGCTCTATGAATCCGACAATTTTGGCAGCATAGACCTTGGCTCGTACGCCCGCCGGCTCGTCGAGCTGGGTTCCTTGACCGCCAATAACACTGTAGAAGTATCAGTTGACGCCGCTGAAGCTCCCTGCAGTCTGGATACGGCGGTGCCGTTTGGCTTGATGCTCAACGAACTGGTGACCAATGCCTACAAACACGCCTTCGGAAGCAAGGGCGGGGGATCGCTGTGGGTTACGCTTCGTATCGACGATGGTGTAGCGACGTTGGAAGTGCTTGACGACGGCCCCGGCCTACCCGTCGGCTTTTCTATATCAGAAGGCTCGAGCCTTGGCCTGCGCCTTGCCCAGGGCCTGGCAGAACAGCTCCGTGGCTCGCTTTCCTGGGATGAGGGCCCTGGAGCGCGTTTCATAGTGAAGTTCAGGATAGACGCCTCAAGGGAGACCTGAGGCTACCGCCATTGACAACGGCGCCCCGATTGTCCTTTGTATACGCTATGCGCCTGACTACGCGACTTCTCATATTAATGTTCCTGAGTGTAATGGTGCCCTTGGTAGGCATGTCGCTGTTTCTTAAACAGGAAATCAGTGAAAGCATCCTCGTTGAAAAGCGCGACAAACTGTTCGGACTGGCCAGGCAGCTCGATAGAGCGCTCGAGGGAACCTTCGACGATATCCTCGCCGCAAATGGCGCGCTTGGCGCCGATCGCGCCACAAAGATAGCGGTGCTCAATTCCAGGCTGCGCGCCGTCACTGATTTTGTGGCCTCCGGCAACGTGGGCGTTGGCGTAGGCTACTACGGCAGGGAGCTGGACGCCGTGCTGACCTACGGGCCAAGCGAACAGTTCCAGTATACGGTAGGGCAACCCATCTTCAAGGGGCACAAGGGCTACGAAGTCATGGCCTCGGGCGAGCCCATGATCCAGACCGGCACGCTCGTCAGGGGAGACATTCTCAATTGCATGTGGCCCATCGTCCGAGGCGGGGCGACCATAGGCTACATCTGGTCTAACGAGACGCTCGACATGATTGGCGGCCAACTAGAGCCCATCATCCGCCGGGTCTATCTCATACAGGTGCTCATCTTTTTCCTCATTTACCTGAGCCTGACGATTACGATGAAGGGACTGCTCGACAAGATAATGTCCATCAAGAAGGGCATCGAGGTGCTGTTCCACATGCCTAACTACCACATTCCTCAAGTTTCGGGCGAGCTTTCCGGCATCGTTACGACTATCAACGACCTTGTGGACACGACGAACCTGGTCAAGTGCTACAACAAGAACATCCTGGAAGGCGTGATGAACGGCGTGTTGGCCATTTCTTGCGCGGGAACGATAACGCGGGCCAACAAGGCGTTCTTCGAGCTGTTCCCCGAATATGAAGCGGGGCTCATAGATTCTTCATACCGGTCCATTTTCGGAACAACGATGATTGCCTTCATCGAAGGTTGCCTCGAGGGGCGGGAAGAACCCTCGGGGACAGAGCTGAACCTTGACGGAAAGATACTTGAAGCCCATGGCAATGCCATGTTCGACGAGACCGGCTCAAGGCTCGGCGCGGTGTTCGTCTTCAGGGACATCACGGTGATGCGGCGCTACGAGCGCGAGATCGAGGAGAAGGAGCGCGCCGCCCTACTCGGCGAGATGGCTCTGGCGGTGGTGCACGAGATAAAGAACCCCATGACCTCCGTGAAGGGCTTTACGCAGCTTTTGTCCCGGCCAGGAGTCGACGAGGAGAAGCGCAGGCAGTACATCTGCCTCATCAACGACGAGCTGAACAGGGTAAACCGGCTCCTTAACGAGATGCTTGTCTACGGAGGCAGGAGTCGGCTGGAACCGCGGCGCTGCGATGTGGCAAACCTGGTGCGGGACGCTGTGGCGCGCAACGACTGGAGCCCCTACGGAACCAGTCCCATCGTAAAGGCCTATCCCTCGGGTGATTACAAGGCCGAGGTGGATGCCTTCAAAGTGGGCCAGGTGCTAGACAACGTGCTCAAGAACGCTTGCGAGGCTGTGGCCGCGAAGGGTTGCGGACGGGTGGTGGCCATACTCAAGGACTTCGAGGACGCGGTTTTCGTGCGCATCGTTGATTCAGGCGTTGGCATAGGGAGCGACGTGCTGTCGAAAATCGGCAATCCGTTGTTCTCCACGAAACAAGCCGGCACCGGCTTCGGTATCGCGATATCGCGGAAGATCGTGGAGGCGCATGGCGGTAGCCTGTCCATCGATTCCAGGGAAGGCCTGTATACCAGGGTGGATTTCTTCTTTCCAAGGAAACGGATACCGGAAGGGGTGACGATTTGATAAAAAAAATACTTGTCTGCGACGACGAGTCCAACGTGCGTATATTCCTACGCGACTTGCTGACCCTGGAGGGTTTTATAGTCGTTGAGGCGGAGAGTGGCCTCGCGGCCGTGGATTCGGTGGGCAGGGATAAACCTGATCTGTGCATCCTGGATCTGATGCTGCCCGACTTCAACGGCGTCGATTTGCTACCCCGACTCAAGGCCGCAAATCCCATGTTGGCGGTGATAGTCATCACCGCGCTCGGCACCGTGGACAATGCCGTGCTCTCGATGAAGGCTGGCGCCTACGATTTTATAACCAAGCCTTTCGATGTCGATACGATATTGATATCGGTGAAGCGGGCCCTTGAATTCGTCACGGTCAGCAAGGAGAATACTGTCTTGTGGAACCTCCACAAGAACAGGATGTACTTCGAGGATTTCATCGGGGAATGCCCTGCTGTGCAGGCTATCAAGGCGCTGATACCCAAGCTGGCCTTCGCCGACGTGCCCATACTGATAACCGGCGAGACGGGCACCGGCAAGAACGTGCTTGCCAAGCAGATTCACTTTACGCTGGCCAAGGCCGAGTCTCCCCTCGTGTACGCCAATTGCTCAAGCATTCCGGCGACGCTGTTTGAGTCTGAGCTGTTCGGACACGAGAAGGGCAGCTACACCGGTGCCATAGCGCAGAAGAAGGGGCGCGTCGAACAGGCCCATGGCGGCACGCTGCTCCTGGACGAGATCACCGAGATTCCCTACGAGATCCAGGCCAAGCTCCTGGATTTCCTTCAGGAACGGACATTCTACCGTGTCGGAGGCGTGACGCCCATATCCGTTGAAACGCGGATTATAGCGCTCACGAACAAGAATCTGCCGGAGGAGATAAAGGCCGGCAGGTTCAGGAAGGACCTATACTACCGGCTGAATGTCATTCACTTCACGGTGCCGCCGCTTAAGGACAGAGCCGATGATATCAGGCTCATCTGCGAGTATCTCACCGACCTCCTGCGCAGGAAGTACAACAGCCCGACGCTCGGCATCTCCGACGCGGCCATGAGCCTGATACGAGCGTACGCCTGGCCGGGCAATGTCCGCGAGCTGAAGAACGTGCTTGAGCGTGCCTTCATCTGCGCCGAGGGCGACGAGATAGGCCCCGAGTCTCTGATCCTCGAGGAGCATGACCATGCGACGCTCAAGCAGGAACTCAAGGATCTGATGGGGGAGTTTGAGCGGGACGTGATCTTGCGCCGCCTGGCGTTCTGGAAGGGCAACCGGACCGCTACCGCCCGCGACCTTGGCGTGTCCATCCGCAATCTCCAGTACAAGCTGGAACGGTACGATATCCGCTGACCGCTGAATTCCTGTGCCTGGGGACGTTTGGCGTGCAGGGGGACAGGGCTGACGCTGACGCACGTTCCGATAGTGCGCAAAAGTATGCGTTGTCCATGCTGATTTTTGCGTAGCGAAAGGTTGTAGAACCGCCTTTCCCTACGCAGAAACCTCATTCAAATCGAGGAGACTCCTCTGGCCGACCTTGGCACGGTTCGTGCTGTAGTTGTTGGCACTACTGAAAGAGGAGGCATCTATGATCAGGGCTCTCGGCAACTTCTTCACGAAGATTGCCAAACGTTGGATAGCGGACGCATTCGTGTTCGCCATCATGCTGACGATTATCGTGGTTGTACTCGCGATGACCGTGCAGAAGTCGAATATCTTCGACCTCGCGGGATACTGGGGTAAGGGATTCTGGGGACTCCTCGGGTTCTCGATGCAGATGGTCGCCGTGCTGGTGACGGGTAGCGCCCTGGCACTGTCCAAGCCCATGCACAAAGCGATGGTCATGGTCGCGAGGGCGGCAAATACCCCCGTCAAGGCCATCGTCACCGTTACCATCGCCATGGTTATCGGCAGCTGGCTTAACTGGGGCTTCGGTCTCATCATAACAGCGATACTCGCTAAGGAAATTGCCAAGACCGTCAAGGGCATCCACTATCCGCTGCTCGTAGCCAGCGCTTATTCCGGTTTCGTTGTCTGGCACTCCGGCCTCTCCGGCTCCATACCCCTCTCGATAGCGGGCAAGGACGCGCTCATGGCCAAATTCGCCAAGGGCACCATAGTGCCGACGAGTGAAACCATTTTCTCGGCGCAGACCCTCATCATCCTCGCCGCTATCCTCATCACCATACCTATCATCAACGTGCTCATGATGCCCAAGAAGAAAGAGGACATCAGGGAAGTCGATCCCGCCATTTTCGCCGAGGACGATATCGAGGAAGCGCCGGTCAAGTCCCGCAAGGAAATGACACCCGCCGAGAAACAGGAAAACTCGGTAGCCCTCGCGCTGATCGTCGTCATTTTCGGCGCGATCTACATTGCCCGCTACTTCTTGAAGGGCGGTTCGCTCAGCCTCGACATCGTCAATCTCGGCTTCCTCGTGCTGGGGCTCGCGTTTCACAGGACTCCTATCGCCTATGTGAAGGCAGTGGACAAGTCGATCAGGAACTGCGGCGGCATCGTGCTCCAGTTTCCGTTCTACGGCGGACTCATGGGCCTGATGGTCGATTCCGGCCTCGCCGCTACGCTCGCCAACTGGTTCGTTTCAGTATCGACCCCGAAGACCTTCCAGCTGTTCACCTACTATGCGGGCGGCATCATCAACATGTTCGTGCCGTCCGGCGGCGGGCAGTGGGCCGTCCAGGGTCCGATCATGATGCCGGCAGCCGAGGCCTTGGGTGTTTCTTACGGCCGCACCGCGATGGGCATAGCCTGGGGCGATGCCTGGACCAACATGATACAGCCGTTCTGGGCCTTGCCGCTGCTCGGTGTGGCCAAGCTCGGCATCAAGGACATCATGGGCTATACCGCAGTCATCTGCCTCTGGGTAGGCATTATCACGTCGCTGGGACTGTACTTCCTCTAGAATACACATACTAAGCGCAATCGCGATCCGGCCGCGCGCCGGATCGCTCTCTTCCCTCCCGGCCCCGACAGCACGCATTCCTCACCGCAACGCGCCGCGCGGCCGGACTCTTTATCTCAGGAGACTCTACTATGGTAGCTAAACCGATACTCACGGCCGATGAAGCCGTACAGTTGATCCACGAAGGAGACGTCGTCATGATCGGCGGCTTCATGGGCTGCGGCTCGCCCCCTGGCCTGCTCGATGCCCTCGAGAAGAAGGGCACCGGGAACCTGACTCTGGTATGCAACGACACGGCGCTACACAACCTGAAGACCGGCGAAATGACTTTCGTCGCCAGGCTGGTGGCCAAAAAACAGTTTAAGAAGATGATAGTGACGCACATAGGCCTCAACGGCGAGACTCAACGGCAGATGAATGCCGGGGAGACCGATGTGCAACTGGTGCCCCAGGGTACCCTGGCTGAGATCATCCGGGCCGCGGGAGCTGGTCTCGGCGGCGTGTTGACGCCTACCGGCGTCGGCACCGAGGTTGAGGCCGGCAAGAAGGTGCTCGAGGTCGATGGCAAAAAGTACCTATTGGAAAAGGCTCTGCGCGGCGACGTGGCCCTGATCAGGGCGAGGAAGGCCGACAAGGCCGGCAACCTGACCTACGATAAGACAGGCCGCAACTTCAACCCGCTGATGGCCAGCGCCTGCGGTACGGTCATCGTGGAGGCGGACGAAATTGTGGAGATTGGCGAGATCGACCCGGAAATCGTCATAACACCGTCCGTTTTCGTTACGCATCTGGTCCACTCAAGGAAGTAGGGAAAACACTATGGAATATGTACCAAGCAAGGAAAACATCGCAAAACGCATCGCGCGCTTCTTCAAGTCCGGTGACGTTGTTAACCTGGGCATAGGTCTGCCCACGTTCGTAGGCAACTACATACCCGGTGATGTGACCATCATACTGCAGTCAGAAAACGGCTTCATGGGCCTCGGGCCGGCGCCTGCCAAGGGCATGGAAGATCCTATGCTCGTCAACGCCGGCGGTAGCTGCGTTACCATCCAGAAAGGTGGCTGCTACTTCGACTCGGCCACAAGCTTCGGCATCATACGGGGCGGCCACGTAGATTACACCGTGCTGGGCGTGCTAGAGGTGGACCAGGCGGGCAACCTCGCCAACTACAAGGTGCCCGGAAAACTCGTCCCTGGCATGGGCGGCGCCATGGACCTGACTGTAGGAGCGAAAAAGGTGTTCGCTGCCACACAGCACTTCGACAACGCCGGCACGTCGAAGTTGATGCGGAAATGCGGCCTCCCGTTGACCGCGGCCGCCGAAGTGGATTACGTCGTCACCGACCTAGGTTTCTTTGAGGTAAGGAACAATACCTTCATATTAAAAGAATACTTCACGCCGTACACGGCGGAGTATATACTCGCCAATACTGATGCCGACATCGTCGTCGACAAGGATTGCATGGAAGTGAACCTCGGCTGATTTTAGATTATAGGGAGATTACATATGAGCAAGGTAAGCATAATTGGGGCGCACAATACGGCGTTCGGTTCATTCGTCAAGAAGGACAAGGAAACCAGGGAGGTCACCGACCTCAAATCGATATATGAGCTGATCAACGAGGCCGGGCGTGGCGCACTGGCGGATGCCGGCATCGAGGCGGCGCAGGTTGATGGCATATGGGTGGGCAGCTGCTCGCCGTCACTGTTCGCCAATCAGGAACACCTAGCGCCGAACGCGCTGGAGGTAGACCCGATGGGCCTGCGCTTCAAGCCGGCCACCCGTTGCGAGGACGCCTGCGCCAGCTCGTCGGTGGCTCTGTACAACGCGCTCTACGCCGTGGAATCGGGGCGTTGCCAGACGGCCCTTGTCATAGGCGTTGAGAAGATGAACCTGCTGGACACCAAGGGCGTGACGCACGCGCTGGCCTGTTCGTCGCACTGGGCTAGCGAGGGCGCCATGGGCATGACCTTCCCGGGCCTGTTCGCCGAATACGCAAAAGGCTACCGCGACCATTACAAGTATTCCGACGCCAAGCTGGCTGAGATGCTCGCCGCGGTGGCAGCGCTTTGCTACCGCAACGGCCTGGACAACCCGCTGGCCCACTTCGGCAAGGGTTCGCCCGCTGACCGGCTCGGCCTCTCGTCGGCAGCCGCCATCCTCGGCCTGCCGGAAGACAAGAATCCCATGATAGCGGCGCCCCTGCGGCTGCATGACTGCTCCCTGGTGTCAGACGGCGCCGCCGGCCTCGTGATCACCAGGACAGACCTGGCCCGCAAGCGCGGCAAGCCGGTCGTGGAGATTGCCGGCATAGGCCAGACCACCGAGCGTATGGCCATCAATGTTCGCCCCAACATGTGGGAGCTGATGGCCGGCAAGGAAGCCGCCAGGCTGGCCTTCGCAGAAGCCGGCATCATAGCCGCGGACATAGACGTAGCCGAGGTGCACGACTGCTTTACCATCAACCAGATACTCTGCACCGAAGCGCTCGGGCTTTCAGCGGACGGCAAGGCTGGTGAGGATTACCTGGCTGGTCGCTTTACCCGAGACGACAAGGTGTGCGTCAACCTTTCCGGCGGTCTCAAATCGAAGGGACATCCGGGAGGGGCAACAGGCGCGTCCATGCACGCGCTACTATATAAGCAGCTCGTCGGCCAGCCCATCGGTGCCGCGCCGGCAAAAGGTGCGCCGAAGGTTGGCGTAGTACTCAACGTGGGCGGCTCGTCGGTTACCAACTGCGTGACCGTGCTCAGGCGCGCTGACTGAAGATGACCGGGCCCGACTCAAAGCCGGAACCGACCGGCATGGTGCTGGAGATACAGCGGATGAGCACCATGGACGGGCCCGGCCTCCGCACGACGCTGTTCCTCAAGGGCTGCTCGCTTCGTTGCAGGTGGTGCCACAATCCAGAGAGCATCGAGCATAAGCCGCAGCCGCGCTGGACTCGGGCACGCTGCCTTGGCTGTGGTGCCTGCGTGAAGGCGTGCGCCCCCGGAGCTCTGTCCCTGGGCCCGGACGGCATCACCATCAACCGATCGCTGTGCACGGCCTGTGGCGCCTGCGCCTCAGCCTGCCCGGCCACCGCAATGGAAATCTGGGGTAACCGCCGCCCCGTCGACGAGGTGTTTGCCGAGCTCATCCGCGACGAACCGTTCTTCGGCGATGATGGCGGCATAACGGTATCGGGCGGCGAGGCCTGCCTCCAGGCGCCGTTCGTGCGGGAACTGCTAGGGCGGCTCCACAGGGCCGGCATAGGCACGGCCATAGACACCTGCGGCGTCTGCACGCCCGAGCAGTTCGACGCGGCCTGCGAGTTCGCCGACCTAATACTATACGACCTCAAGGATTCCGATCCGGACCGCCACGAGCGCAATGTCGGAGGCAGCCTGGAACACGTTAACGCCAATTTCAGACGGGCTCTCGGCATGATCGCCGTTCGGTCGGACTCCATGGATTCAGGCGGGGACAGAGCTCAGGCTGAAAAAAATCCAGGGAAACGGCTCTGGGTACGCACTCCGATAATTCCTGGCATGACCGATACGGAAGACAATGTCCGGGGCATCGCGAGGTTCCTCGTGTCCGAGGCGATGGGCCGTGTGGAGCGCTGGGAGCTCTGCGCGTTCAACAACCTGTGTTCGGGAAAGTACCGGAGCCTCGGCAGGAGCTGGGATCTGGAAGGCTCAGCGCTCGTGCGTGCCGCGGAGCTGGATGCGCTGGTCAAGGCGGCCGTGGCCGAAGGCTGGCCGGCCGACAAGATACGCTGGACCGGTATGGCGCGCCACGAATCCTGAGCCGGCCTCGGAATTACGCCGAGGTCAGACCAGCCTCGGTTCCGGTGCTGGCCAGGGCAGAGGCTATTGCCGCCTCGACGCGAGCCGGCACAGCCTTCCGCTGTTCCGCATCGAGACCAGCCGTCCTGATAGGCGGGTGAATGACGACGCGCACATCGCCTGCTTCAATGCGCTTACGCGCCTCCCAGACCCGCCAAGAACCGTCTATCGTCACCGGTACGATAGTGGCGCCGGAACGCGTGGCCAGCTTAAAGGCGCCCTTGTGGAACGGTAGCATCGCGGGGCCTCGGCTTCGCGTGCCCTCGGGGTAAATAACGAGGGCATGTCCCCGCTCGATACTGCGCACGCCGCGGGCTATCGCCTTCATACCCTGCTTAGGGCTGTTCCGTTTTATAAACGACGAACCCAGTACCGCAATCCAGATGTTGAGGAAAGGAAACCAGGCCGCCTGGCTCTTGGCTATGAAACCGACCGGCCTGGGCAGGTAGGCCAACATTATGACGATGTCCAGGTCGCCCTGATGGTTGCCGACGAAACACAGACGCTCGTCGTCAGGAACGTTCTCCAGCCCTGTAATGGTAGTTCTGGCTCCAATGGCCCAGAGTATGGCACGTGACCACGCGCGGATGAACCAGCCCAGCGTCGGGCGCGCGGCCCTGCCGAGGCCAACGAGGTCGAGGACCATGAACAGGACTGCCAGCGGCGTTGAGAGAGCCGCGCACGCCCAGAATACAGTAAAAAAGACCACCGTCTTGAGCATGGCGGAAAACCTCCGGAGGATTAGCCCTTCGCGGGCTTTCAGAGCCATCATCGCAAATATTTTGCTTGATGCCAAGCGGCTGATTCTGGAAACTCAGCGTGCGGTTATGCCGTTCAGTATGATAGAGAGTCCCGCCTCGAATTGGCGATGCTCCTTACCGTCTTCCAGCACATAGGCCATCTCTATTAGCATACGGTACAGAGAGAAGAGGAGTTCAGCGGCGGCGGTCGGATCAGAGACGGTGAATTCGCCGGACTCGATGCCGCTGACGATGGCCTGTTCAATCAACTCGACGGAACGCCGGTTGACCATCTCAAAGGGATCGTCTTCCTCAACGGAACCCGGCGAAACAGGAAAGAGCGAGGGGTCGCGCGCTAGCACTTTTCGCAAGCGCGGTTCTGAAGCGAGGTAGGAAAACGCCGTTCGACAGAGCGCCTCGAATCGGGCTCGAGCGGAGCCAAGGCTAACCGATTCCGCCGCGCTGACGGCCGCAGCCTGCCATGCGTTCAGGCCGTATTCAACGACCCGCCTGTACAGGTCGCGTTTGCTCGTCGCGTAGAGATAGACCGTACCATTGGCTACGCCTGCTCGTTTTGCGATATCCTCTATGCCGGCTTCGCGGAAACCAAGCTCGGAAAACACATCGAGGGCCGCTTCGTATAACAGTGTTTCTTTTTTCGCTCTTTTTTCAGAATATATAATTGATTGATTCATATGTCGATTAATAATTGCTTCTAGCTGCTTGTCAAGCAAAAACAACTATTGTAGCTGGAATGCCTGCCGGGTTTGCCTATACTTATCATATGGAGAAAAAGTCTATTCAGAACGGTAACAACTATTTCGCGGCATACCACGAGCGCCATCCCGATGCTTCCGCGAGCTTCATACTGCCTACCTCGGAGGGGTTACCCGCTGGAATTGTTGTCGCG
Source organism: uncultured Treponemataceae bacterium (assembly GCA_964571545.1). Classification (GTDB taxonomy): domain Bacteria; phylum Spirochaetota; class Spirochaetia; order Treponematales; family UBA12059; genus SZUA-370. Next base: position 12,428 of record CAZNCK010000093.1, read on the forward strand.
GGAGTCTTGGACAGCGAAACCGCTTTCGATTTTTTCGACGGAGCGGTTTTGACCCTCTCCGAACTAGCTTCGGGATCAGAACTCGAGTTGCGGCTTGAAGGCGTGCGGTTCATTTCATCCACCGGCGTGGGCGCATTGACCAGGCTCCTCGTCGAGGCGCAGGGCCGGGGCGTTTCAATGCGTATTTCAGGCGTTTCGCCTGCCTGCGAGGACGTGTTTTCCGTGCTTGGACTGCTACGGTACTTCAACATCCCCGGAGTGGAATCCTAGGAGCCTGTCAGTCGACGCTCGCCGGAAGCACCCGCACGCGTTCCTCGTTGAACGATACCGATACCCGTTGCCCCTCCACCGCGACGCGCTTGCCGGCCGGATCGTCTATCTGCACCAGCAGTTCCCCGTATTCGGTAGTGACGAACGACTCGATGCTGGAACCGAGGTACACGATTTGCCTGACCGTGCCGTCGACGATGCCTTCATCAGGGCGGCCGAGCCTGAGTGATTCAGGCCTGGCCATGAGTACCGCAGACTTTCCGACTGCCACGTCCGGTGCGCGTGATCCAGCCTTTACGGTCTTGCCGCGGATGGAGCACGCGCAGTAACCGCTGTCCGTGCCCTGCAGTTCCACCGGGAAGAACGCGACCTTGCCTACGAAGCCTGCGACGAAGACCGAATCCGGCTGTTCGTAGATGACGTTCGGCGAGCCTATCTGGCGGATTCGGCCGTCTTTCATGACGATGACGCGGTCAGACAGGCTCATCGCCTCTACGCGGTCATGCGTCACGTAGACCGCCGTGATGCCCAGGGACTTCTGGATGCGCCTGATCTCCACGCGCATCTGCTCGCGCAAGAGGGCGTCCAGGTTTGACAGCGGCTCGTCCAACAGAAGCACTCCCGGCTCCACGACGAGGCAGCGGGACAAGGCGACGCGCTGTTGCTGGCCTCCTGAGAGCCGCCCCGGGGAACGCTCCGCATAGTCGCCCAGACCCGTCAGGGACAGAGCTCGTTTGACCCGCTCGTCTATCTCGGCCTTGGGCACCTTGCGTATGCGCAGGCCGTAGGCGACGTTTTCCGCCACGTTCATGTGGGGAAAGAGGCCGTAGCTCTGGAAAACTGTAGCTGTGTCCCTCTTGTTGGGCGGCAGGGCGCTGACGTCCTCGCCGCCGATGCGTATAACGCCTTTTGACGGTAGGTCGAAGCCCGCTATCATCCTGAGCGTCGTCGTCTTGCCGCAGCCTGAAGGCCCGAGCAGGGTGACGAGTTCGCCGGGGTTGACGACGAAGCTGGCGTCATCTACGGCCACGACGTCTTTGCGGCCTTTTACGTTCTTGTATATCCTCGTTACGTGGTCGATCGTGACCGCTACCGGTTCTTTAGCCATGGTTCGCTCCGCCTATCGGGTTATCGTCTTGTCGAAGGCTCCCGTGTCGCGCACGAGGAGCCGCATGAGGCCGAAGGCGGCCATCACGATGAGTATCAGTGTCGTAGCGAGCACGCTCGCCAGTCCGAATCGTAAATTTTCCGAGAAATTGTAGATGAGCACCGTCATATGGTACCAGCGCGCTGAAATGAGGAAGATGACCGCGCTGACCGCCGTCATCGAGCGCACGAAAGTGTACGACATGCTGGAGATGAAGGCCGGACGCACCAACGGCAACACTATGCTCCTGAACACCATGCTCTCGTCCGCGCCTAAGTCTCTCGCCGCTTCTTCAATTGAAGGATCTATCTGCCTGAGCGACGCGACGCCGCCTTCTATGCCCACCGGCAATTCGCGCACGATGTAGTTGATGACGATGATGGCGCCGGTGCCTACGAGGAGGAACGGCGCCTTGTTGAAGGCCAGGATGTAGGCTATGCCGAGCAGC
>CAZNCK010000094.1:0-9021 GCA_964571545.1 uncultured Treponemataceae bacterium
CCGGAAATCAAGATGCGATTTGTGAATATTCTCGAACTCTCGGCGCTCGGTATCACCATGAATTTCGCCCCCAACGTAGACCTCGCCACGCGCCCCGAATCGACCATCGTAGGCCCGCGCGCGTTCTCCGCCGATCCCACAGAGACGGGCATACTGGCGGCCGCGTGGGCCAGAGGCATGGCCGACTCCGGCGTCGTGGCCACCGCCAAGCACTACCCGGGCCACGGCGATACGGCGCTTGACTCCCACGGGATACTCCCCGTCATAGACATCGACGAGGAGACGCTGTGGAATCGAGAACTGGTGCCCTACCGCATGCTGGCGGCCGAAGGCATACCCGGCATCATGTCGGGCCATTTGGCCTTTCCTAAGATCGTAGGCTCAAAGCAACCCGCCTCGCTTTCAACGCACCTCATCCAGGACCTGCTACGCGAGCGCATGGGCTACGACGGCCTCGTGATAACGGACGACCTGATGATGAGCGGCGCGGCCAGCTCGGGCGGCCTCTCGGAGACCTGCGAGCTTGCGATCCGGGCAGGCAACGACATCCTGATGTTCAGCCGCACGCTGGGGCTGGAGGACGAGCCATGGACTAGGCTGATCCGGCTGTACCGATCCGACCCCGGCTTCCGCGCCAGGGTGGACGAATCGGCGCGCCGGGTACTCCGTGCCAAACTGCGCTGGCTCCTGCCGCTCGGAGCGGAGGGCGTACTGCCCGACGCCGTTCCTGACGCCGCCATGCGTAGCCCGGAGTCGCGGGAATTCTTCACGGAACAGGCGATGCGGAGCGCCACCGCGTTCGGAACCGCTACCTTGCCCATGCCTGAAGGCGGCGGGATACTGGTGGCCGGCCCCTTCGCCGACTTCATGGCCGAGGCCCAGGCTCGGCTGCCTGACTCGGAAGCCTTCAGGTTTTCGTACCTGCCGGCGGAAAACGCCGTAGCCGACGAGCTTGAGGCCTTCCGCTTGAGACTCTCGAAAGCGGACACCGTCATCGTCTGCGTGGCCAATCCCGCCGGGGCGGCCTTCGCCAAGGCGGCGCGCGAGGCAGGCAAAAAGCTCTACATCGTCTCGGCGCTCAATCCCTCGTACGCGCTGGAATTCAGCGACTACGGCGCCGTCGTCGCCGTGTACTCGTACGCGCGCGAGTCGTTCAAGGCGGCCTTCGCGGTGCTCTCCGGCGACATAGAAGCGGTGGGCCGCTTCCCCCTGCAAGCGGGTTCCTGATCGCCGCTCAATGGCGGCGGGCGGCGCCGACTGACCAACCCGTCCTGCAGGCGTTCATCGAGCCCCGCGAAATATACGCTACGGGCTTTTCATGGCGAGCCCGGGGCGAAAACGGCAGGCTGCCGCCCATGGAGCGAGGGCGCGGCGGTATTTTTCTGTATGGCGAAGCCGATGCCTCCAAGAGCCTCGGCATGGCGGTACTGCTGACCGCGACCGGAACCGCTTTTCCTGTGCTCGCGGAACAATTCGACGGCGGCGGCTCCTCGGCGGTATCGGCGCTCCAGGGACTCAGGGCGTCGCGCACGGTACGAGCCTGGCGCCCCGCTGCCTGCATCGGCGCCTCTGACCACGTCGGCGCCCTGGAAACGGCGTTGCGCTGGAAGCCGGCTCTGGCCGTTGAATACGACGCGATGAGTCTGCCGCCGGGAGGGTATGGCCGATCCGGGAAAACAGCCGTTCTGGGCGTCGCTGAATACCGCCGAGCCATCCCGGCGGACCTGGACGCCCTCTACCCCCTGGCGGCGGCCTATGAGAAGTCAGAGGTGATAACCGCGATGCACGCCTTCGATCCCGCGGCCTGCAGGACCACCCAGGCGAAGAACCTGCGTACGCAGGTCGTCTACCTTGCCGCCGTCCACGGCCGCGTGGTGGCGCGAGCCCAGACCAACGCCCGCGGCTGGGCCTTCGATCAGATAGGCGGCATCTTCGTCGATCCGGAATTCAGGGGTATGGGCCTAGGCCGAGGCGTCGTAGACGCGCTGGTTTCCGAACTCGTCGCCCGCGGCAGGGGCGTTTCGCTCTTCGTCAAGAAAACCAACGCGGTGGCCCGGTCGCTGTACCTGAGCATGGGTTTTTCCAGGAGCAGGGATTACCGCGTCTCGTACTTCGCCTGAGAATAACGACGTCCGCTACTTCTCCGTAATCCAGAATTCTCCCGACAGACAGTATTCGGGAGCCGCCGCGATAAACACGGGGCCGTCTTCTGGCCACTGAGCCACGAGGCGGTCGCCGGCCAAGAGGCAGGCTGATTCCCGGTCGGCGTAGTCTGCGACAACGGCGGCGGCCGCGGCGGCGGCGGCGGCGACGACAGGATCGCAGGCGCCGCGCCTAACGCGCAACTCCTGTCTGGAAACGGCGAGCGCCTCGACGCGTTTCACCGTTGAGGCGACGGCGCCGCTGGCTCCTGCGCGAGCGGGTCGCCTGACGGGCGGTCTATCGAACAACGCCACCTCTACGAACACGCCGCCCAGCCTGACGGGCAAGGCTACGCCGGAGCCAGGCTGGACCGACACGCCCAGTCCGCCGGGGCCAAACGCTCCCGCCAGCGCGGCGCCGTCTTCGCGGGCAGGATTTCCTACTGAAATACCGAGTATCCTGGAATCGATGACGAGCACCTCGGTGTCGCCGCCGGACGATCTGAACGCTATAGATTCGGAGCCGGCGCGGCCCGCGTCGAAGAGTAAGCGGGAGGCGCACAGCGCCGCGGTCGGAGGAGGGACGCAGGAAAACCCTTCAGCGTCCCAGGTGCGTACGATGTTTGTGTCGCCGTCGCGCTCCACCACCGCTATGCCTACAGCGGCGGCTCCCCTGGAACGGCTGCAGATATCCACGGCTATAGACGCCCAGGGCAAATCGTCGCTCGCCCTGTCCTCGCCCGAGGCTGGCAAGCGGTCAAAGAGTATCCAGGGGCAATCGGCTACGCGCAGCTTGAGGAAGGAGAGGTTCATCAGAAGAACCTAGCGCGGCTCCAGGGCACTGCGCAAGGGCCCGGAACTCAGGCGAGCTTGCCTCCCCGGCGTCTTACCGCGTATACTCTGTTCTATCGATAACAGTAACCCGGAGCATCATGAAAGATCTGACCCAGGGCGGAGAAACCCGAACCATCATCACATTCGCGCTTCCCATGCTCATTGGCAACGTGTTCCAACAGTTCTACAACATGGTCGACAGCATCGTGGTGGGCAATTTCGTAGGCACCACGGCTCTCGCGGCGGTGGGAACGGCTTTTCCCGTCATCTTCCTCATGATTTCACTGGTCATGGGGCTGACGATGGGGACCACCATCCTAGTCGCCCAGTACTTCGGCGCCAAGGCCGACGCCAAGGTTCGCGCGGCTGTGGACACCGGGTACATCACCCTGTTCTGGGCGGGGCTCGTCATGTCCATAGTCGGGGTGCTGTCCACCAACGCTATACTAACCCTGCTCAAGGTTCCCGCTGACGTGTTCCCCGAGGCCTCCGCATACCTGCGCATCATCTTCGCGGGGCTACTGGCCATGTTCGGATACAATGCCATCTCCGCGATACTCCGCGGACTCGGCGATTCCAAGACGCCGCTCTACCTCCTGATGGCGGCGAGCCTACTCAACGTCATCCTGGACCTCCTCTTCGTCGTGGTCTTCGGCTGGGGCGTCCCCGGAGTCGCGTGGGCCACGGTCATATCCCAGGGCGCCTCGTTCGCGGGAGGCCTGATCTACGTCAACAAGAAAAACAGGCTCGTCAGCCTCAACATCAAGAACCTGGTGTTCGACAAGGAAATTTTCAAGCACAGTCTCCGTATCGGCCTGCCTACCGGCATTCAACAGACCATGGTCTCACTGGGCATGATGGCCCTGACGCGTATCGTCAACGGCCATGGCACGGCGACGATAGCGGCCTTTTCCGCGGCATCCAGACTAGACAGCTTTGCGTCGATGCCGGCAATGAACCTCAGCCAGGCGATATCCACCTTTACCGGCCAGAACATGGGCGCGGGCAAGACGGAACGCGTTAAACGCGGGCATTTGTCGGCCGTCATCGCCGGAGGAGCCATATCGATAGCGGTAGGGGCGATAGTCATCCTCTTCGGCAAGCCCCTGATGGGTATGTTCACGAGCGATGCCGAAGTGATGGCGATAGGCGCGCGGTACCTGACCATAGTCGGCGCCACCTACCTGCTCTTCTCCACTATGTTCATAAACAACGGCGTGATGCGCGGCGCCGGCGACGCCTTCATCCCCATGATCAATACTATCCTTGCGCTGTGGGTCATACGCATTCCCTGCGCCATCCTGTTCTCCGTCTACCTCGGCATGGGCGCCGACGGCATCTGGTGGAGCGTGCCGGCCGGTTGGCTGATGGGCGCGACGTTCTCCACCTGGTACTACCTCGGCGGCAGGTGGAAACGCAAGGCCATCGTCAAGGCTCCTACCCTTCGATAGCCGCGCCCGCCTCCGTCCGCTATACTAGGTCAATGAAAAAGTCGACGGCTTTTCCGACCAGAAGACCCAAAAGCAGGCTGGAGCGCTACCGCTCCAGCTTTCTCGTATTCAATGTGCTCAACTCATTCTCGTTCATGCTGCTCTCGGGCAACATACCCGCCCTATTCGCCCTGGACCTTGGCGCGACGGGTACCTACATAGGCATACTGGGCTCGCTCAATTTCGTGACCTTCGTATTCATGCCGCTGGGCAGGTACGCTATACGGCGCCGCCCCATCATAAAAGTGTTCGGCTGGTCATGGATGCTGCGCTACTGGGGCATGATTCCCGCGCTGGCGGCGCCATTTCTGTCACGCGCCGGCATGCCGGGCTGGGGACTCATACTGCTGATGGCCGGCAGCCTCCTGTTCAACATCTCTAGGGGCATAGGCCTCATCGGCAACAATCCCTTGCTGGGCATGCTGGCCGGCGAACGCGAGCGTGGCGCTTTCCTTTCAAACGTGCAGATTGCGGGCAGCCTCTCCGCCATAGTCACCAGCGCCGCGACTATGTTCATACTGGGAGCCTGGTCAGGAGACCTGCTCTACGGCGCGCTCATGGGAATAGGCATACTCAGCGGTTCCCTAGGTTCCGCGATACTGCTGGGGATGCCCGAACCCGAGGCCTACCGGCCGGCCGCCGGCTCGTCGTTCTCCGCCATCGTCAAGGACGCCTGGGCCGATCCCAGGCTCAAGCGTTTCTTCATGGTATTCGCGCCGCTTTCGTTCTCCGCCGGTACGGCACGTACCTTCATAGTCACGCACGCGCGCGTGCTGTACGGACAAAACGCCGGGCTCGTAATGGCCTATTCGGTGGCTTTCAACCTCGGTAGCGTGGCCGTGGGCTACCTGTCGCGCAAGCTGATGGACCGTCTGGGCTCGAAACCGCTGTACGTCGTTTTTACGGCCGTGGCGGCCCTGGCTATGATACCGGCCGTACTGAGCCCGTCGCTCGAACCCGGCATTAGCACGATATCGTTCTTGGCGTTCCTGAACTTCATCGTAGGCGTGGGCATAGCGGGCGAGGAGAATGCCGGCCAGACGTACTTTTTTTCTATAGTCAAGCCCGAACAGATGGTTGACCTCGCCGTCATCTACTACCTAGTCTACGGCATAGGCGGCGCTCTCGGTTCGGCGGCGGGCGGCGTGTTCCTTGACGCGCTGTCGGCCGCGGGCACGGCGCCGGTTTCCGCCTACCGCATCCTGTACATCATCACCTTCGCTATGACCGCGGCGGCCGCCGCCGGAGCGATCAAGCTCACGGCTCCGGGTTCGGCGTCGGTGCTGGAATCGCTGGGCGCGGACACCGTGGCGATGCAAAGCGGAGCGCCGCCGACGAAATTCGCATCATCCGCGCGCTCGGCGGCTACGGAGCCTCTGTCGCCGAACGTGAACTCCTGCCTTATCTCTCCAGCCCGCGCTTCGAGGTCAGGATGGAGGCGCTCCTCGCCCTTGAAAACCTGGAACGCCTTTCGCCCAAGGCGCTAAGGGCTATTACCCTTGAAATCGAGCGCAACCCGTATACCACCGCCTACGTGGCGGCGCGCATTCTGGGAAAACGCGGCTGGGCCGAAGGGTTGCCGACGCTCCGGTCGGCGCTGAGCGCGCAAGACTACATGCTCAGCGGCGCCGCCGTCACCGCGCTGGCGGCCCTGCGCGACGAAGCCAGCCTCCCGACCATCGAGGCGCTCGTCGAGGCCACCGACAATCCGCGCCTGATGATCAACGCGGCCTCAGCCATCGAGCAGTTCGGCAGGGCTTCATCGGTGCCGGCCCTGGTAGCCATACTTAAGCGCAAGGAACCGCCCTCCTATGCCTTCGACGAGATAGTGCTGGCGCTTGCGGGCATTCTGGGCGGACTGCGCGGTTTCTATTCGCTCTATTCCACCTACGCTCTTGACCCGCGTGAGGCCATGCGGGCACTCTTCGATACGCTGGACGAGACCACGCCGCCATCCGGGCTTGATCAGGACAGCCTGGCAGCCTTCAAGACCGCGCTCACGGCCTTCGTCGTGGATGGAACCAAGGGGGCGGTCGTGGCCAGAACCATAGGCGATTCCGGCTTCATAGACATAGGCGCGGCCATGGTGCTCGGCGAGGCCGCCCTGGACGACGACCTGGCGGCTCACGGCGGTTTCAGGTTTTTCCTGGCGGCCTGCGCGGTCGAGGCCGCCGACACAAAACGTTTGCTCCCGGAAGGACACTAGGCTATGGGCAGGACTATAGGTTTCATAGGCGCCGGCAAGATCGTAGACATAATGCTGGGAGCACTGGGGCCGGCGCTGGCCGGTGATGATATATGGGTCTGGAACCGCACCGCTTCCCGCTCCGAGGCGCTGGCCTCCAGATATTCGCTGCGGGTAGCTCCCGGCATCAAGGAGTTGGCTGAGCGCTCTGACTGGCTCTTCGTGGCGGTCAAGCCTCACGCCGTGGGCAAGGTCCTGTCTGAAGCCTGCCTGAGCGTCCGAGACGACGCTCTGGTCATCTCCATGGCCGCCGGCGTCACCATAGAGTCCATTACCTCGCACTTCGCCGCGCCGCCGGCCATAGTCCGCATCATGCCCAATCTGCCCCTGTCAGTAGGCCTCGGCATGACAGCCATATGCCCCTCCGGGAATGTCAAGAAAGAGGACGTCGACGCCCTGCTGGCGCTGTTCTCCACGGTCGGCCGCGCCCGCCTCGTGGAGGAACGCCTCTTCGACACAGTCACCGCGCTTTCAGGTTCCGGCCCCGCGTTCGCCTTCCTGTTCATCGAGTCTATGGCCGACGGCGCCGTGCTCAACGGCATGGACCGCGTGCAGGCCTACGAATTCGCGGCCCAGACCGTCATGGGCGCCGCCAAAATCATCCTGGAATCCGCCAAGCATCCTGGCGAGCTCAAGGACATCGTCGCGTCGCCGGCAGGCACCACAATGGCGGGCATCCACAGCCTAGAACGCAAGGCCTTCTGCGCCATCGTGATGGACGCCGTAGACGCCGCGGCCAAGCGCAGCAAGGAATTGAACGGCTGAGCGCACGGAGCTGTCGATTGAGGTTTTTTCAAAAACAATAAACTTTTGAAATTAGCGCTATTCTTTATTATTCCAACATAGTGCTATATACTGACTGATCGGGCCCGGCCCGGCCGCCTGGGCGCAAGGGCGGAATCGACAATGGGAGAAATAATCATGTTCGACCTTGGCAACCTCGTGGCCATAGGCATTACCTTGCTGTTGTTGCTCGCGTACCGCATCCTCGACCGCGACAATCGCTCGCTGGAGAAGGTCAAAAAGTACGCGGACAAGCTTCGCGAGGATATGGCGCAGTACGCCGATCTGCGCTCTGAAGACCTTAAGGCCTACGCCATCGATCTCGAGGTTCACCAGCGGGCGGCAAAGGAAGTACTCCGTCGAGTACAACTCGCTGAAGACGCCCTGAACGCCAAGGCGGAACAGATAGGCGGCATGGCGGCCCGCATAGCCGAGTACGACAAGGCGCTTGCGGAACTCAGGGACATGAGCGCCCGTGTCGACCAGAACCTCAGCATCATCCATGACGAGAGCGCCTTCGTCGACGGCGTCGCCAGGACCCTCAAGGCTGCCAAGGATGAAACAGAGCGGCTCAAGGCCTCGCTACCCGCCATGCGCGAAACGATAGCCTCGGATTCCAGGACCCTGCTTTCAGAACTGCGCTCCGGATTCTCGCTGGAGGTCAAGTCGGCCCTCGACGACGCCGGCGCTCACGTCAGCGAACTTCGCAAGCTGGTCAGAGAAGGCACGGAGACCGTCGCCGCGATAAACGCCGAAGCCGTCAAGGCCGCCGAAGAGCGATTCAGGGCCATCGAGGCCCAGCTGAGCGACGCGTTCAAGCGCGCCCGCGAAGAAGGCGAGCGACTCGAAGATTCCAGCTTTCAGAAATTGCGCGAGCAGATCGACGCCCGCGGCGCCAAGCTCGGGGACGCCATCGAGAACAGGTTCAACACCCTGCGCGACCAGGCCAAGGAGAAAATCACCGAGACCCAGGGCATGCTCAAATCGTTCAAGGCAGACTGGCGCAAGGACGCCGACGCGCTCATCGCGGAGGCCAAGGCCGATGCCAAGGAAGCCGCCGAGAGTGCTACTCTCCGCCTGGACGAGATCGAGGCCCGGGTCGACAAGGCAGACTCGCTCTATGAAGAACGCTATTCCCGCGTCGAGGCCAAGGCTCAGGAAACGGCCCTGGTGTTCCAGACCAAGGTCAAGGAGCAACTCAAGGCCTACCAGGAGGAAACCGCGGCAAAACAGGCCGGCATCAGGGCCTCCATAAAGGAAGGCATACTCGAGACAAAGGCCGAAGCCGAGGCCGCCGCTGCGGAACGCGTTGAATCCCTTTCCGCTTTCAAATCGAAAATCGACGAAACCGCGGCGGAACAGGCAACCCGCCTCTCGGCTATGGATACCGCGCAGACAGCCCGGCTCGCGGCCATGAACGCTTCGATTCTGGCCGCCGAGAAAAAAGCCGACGAGATTGTCGCCGCTCTCAGCGCAAAATTCACCGACCGCGGAGCCGATCTGGAGCGGCGCGTGCTGGCTGGGTTTG
>CAZNCK010000094.1:9031-12946 GCA_964571545.1 uncultured Treponemataceae bacterium
TTTGAAATCCGGGCGAGTGAGTTGCGCGAAGTAGTCGAGCAGGGGCTTTCCAGGCTGGAAGCCGTCAGGCTGGACGCCGACCGCATGGAAGCCGCGCTCCGCGATGCCATGGCCGGCGTGGAGCGCCGCGTCGAAGAAGACTTCTCGCTGTTCGGCAAGGACCTCGCGGCCCGGCAGGCCAGCTTCGAGGAAGAATTCCGCGGAGACTCGGCTAGAGTCCGGGCCGCGGTCAAAGACCTCGAAAGCGACCTCAATTCGCTAAAATCCAAGGCCTACGCCGACGTATCAGAGAAGCTCAAACTGTTTGAGGACGAATTCTTCTCGGATCTGCGCACCCGTAGCGTAGACGCCAACGACAAATTCGCCGTATGGCGCGTCGAGATGGATGAACGCCTTGCCGCCTCTATTCGGGAAGCCGACGCCTCGCGCGCCGAGACCGACAGGACCTGGTCCGAGGAAGCCCGCGCCAAGCTCGCTGAGACTCAGACGCGCATCCAGGAACAGCTCGACAAGCTGGCTTCGCAGGTCGACGCGCACCGTTCGGCCATCAGCGAACGCATAGGCGAGGCGGGCGACGCCCTTTCCACGCTCAAGGCCGCCGTCAAGGCCGACCTCGACGACGCTCACGCCGCCGCCGACGCCTACATGAACGCCGAACTGGACCGCTGGAAGCACGAGGTGGGTGAACGCGTCAGGGGCGCCGAACGCCAGTCTGAACTGGACGCCAAAACGCTTTTCGAGGCCAGTGAAATCGCCAGGGCCCGATTCGAGCAGGCGCGCACGGCCATACTCGCCGAGACCGGAACCTGGAAGAAAGAATTCATTGCCGCCATGAAAGAGGCCGAGACCGAAAGAACGGCGTCCGTAACAGCGCTCGCCGAATCATTCAAGACTGATATCGCCGCTATCACGGAGAACTGGGAGAAGGAACGACGCAAGATACTGGAATCCGCTAAGCTGGAGCGCGATTCCCTGGCCAGAGATGTGCGGTCGCTGTCAGACGAAGTGGGTCGCTTCCGTCAGGAACTGGCGCAGAAAACCGCTCAGGCGCTGGACGACTTTACCCGTTCATACGACGGACTTTCCCAGGACGCGGCGCGCAAGGCCCGGGAATCGGCCGCGGCTATGACCACCTCGCTCGAGGATTTCAAACGCGACTCGCGCTTGCTTCAGGACGGCTTCGAAGCGACAAAGACTCAGATGGCAGTCTCGCTGGATGATGAAAAAAAGAACCGCGACAAGGTCTTCGTCGAGATGGACAAACAGGTCAAGGCCTTTCAGTTGCAGACAAGACTCTTCGAGCGCGCCGATGAACTCAAGACGACGCTGGCGGACGCGATAGAGACGATGAAGGCAGACGTCGCTCGTGTGGAATCGCGGCGTGCCGAAATGGCTGAACTCGAGACGCAGTACTCTCGAATCAAGCGCCTTGAAGACGAACTCGGGCAGAAAATAGCCCGTTTCTTGGCGGAAAAGCGCAGGCTCGACTCCATGGAAGAGGACTTCAAGCGCCTCATCACCTTGTCGCAGACTGTTGACCAGAAATTGGAGTCAGTAACCGCCAACAACGACCAGTTGACCCAGATTCAGGCCGAGGTTCGCAGGCTCGCGTCCGCAGCCGACGAGGCAGCCGAGAAATATGATCGCGTCGAGAAGAAATCCAACATACTGGACTCTACCGCCGACGCGGTAGACAAGAATTTCCAGGCCATAGGCGAGCTGGAACGCAACATCAGGACTATAGATACAGAAGTCAGGACGATTCCCGACCGCGTCATTGACCTCAAGCGCTCTCTGGACGAGGTGATGTCATGGAAGCCAAAGCTCGATGCCACGGTGGCCAGGCTGGACGAGGTGGACGGCGTACTCGTCGACGCGGAGAAGCGGGCGACGGAGTTGCAGAAGGCCCGCGAATGGCTGGCCCGCGCCGAGACCCGTTTCGACGAGCTGAACAAGAAAACTCAGGACCACCTGAAGCTCCTGAACGACATCCTCAAGGAAGAACCCAGCTCCGGGCGCAAGGACAAGGGAGCGCCTCCTATCTCGGTGCAGGAGACCGTGCGCAAGCTGGCCCACCAGGGCTGGAAGGTCGAAGAGATAGCCCGGGCCGTAAAACTGTCGCGAGGTGAAGTGGAACTGATACTGGAACTAGGCGGTCAGAACTAATCTGTCCGTCGGTATATCTCCATCCTGTGGTCCAGGAAATCAGTGAAGACCACGGTGCTGCCATCGGGTGAAACCGCCAGCCCCGTAGGCTGGTTGCCGCCCCAGTGTCGCTCCACGATAGTCAGCGTTTCGGTATCGATGACGATGAGTTCGCCAAACGCGGGGCCTTTGCGCTCGTAGTCGACGGCATTGTTGGGTCCGCGGGTAGACGCGTAGAGCCAGCGGCCGTCAGGCGATACCGCTATAGTGTTTGTCTTGGCGTCAGGCGCTATGACAATCTCGGCGAGCAGCGCGGCGCCAGACAGGTCGTACGCAAAGACGCTGCCGCGCCCCATGTCTGACGCATACAAGCGATTGCGCACCGGATCCACCACGAGGTGCCGCTTTGCGCCTCCCTTGGCTAGGCTGCCGGGAAGGCCATCCGTTCCATCGAATAGCACGCGTGCCCTTTTGTATGTCATCGCGTCGTATACCTCTATGGTGCCGTTGGAAAAGTTGGCGACATAGAGCTCGGACGAATCCTTGGAAAGAGCCAGGCCTCGGGGCGTCCCTAACGTGGCGATGCGGCCTACCCTCGCGCTACCGTCCGCCGACAGCACGCTGACCGTCTCAGACAGCCAGTTGGACACGAAGACGCGGCCGTCGGGATGGGCCAGCATCACCTTGGGAAAGGCGCCGCCGCATGAAACGGTACGCAGGTATGAGAAGTCGACGAGCGAAAACACGTGGAGCCGATCCGTGTACATCTGGCTGACCCAGAGCTCCCCGCGTCCCGGAGGAAACTCAAGCTCGACAAATCCTTGCTGCCTCGACCAGCCCTCGGGCGGCGAAGGCGTGGCTATCAGCGCGCCGGAGCCGGCGTCGAAGATATCTATGCGAGAACCAGAAAGCGGAGCGACGACGAGGTGTTTTCCGTCGGGCGTATACGCCACGCTCTTGGGCCGCGGATCGGTCTCCACGATGGCGGCGAGGCGTAGCGCCGTGCCTATCCGTTCAAGCTTCAGCTCTGCGATCTGGCCGGGACCGGTCACGTCAACCGTAAAGCGCCGGGGAAGGTACCCATCCGCGGCAAGCACTATTTCATGAATGCCGGCCTTCAGAGTGGCCATCAGGCCGCCATTGTCAGCGGCGCGCGTGCTCATGATGTCGCTCACGCCGAGCGCCGCGGTATCGACTAGATACGCGTGAGGTGGCGCGATGCGAAAACGCAGGTCGTATGAAGTCTGACCACTGACCCTAATGATCGCGGCAAGCACTATCAGCGTGGCGACGGTGCCGGGCTTGGCCCTCAACCTGAACGGCGGGCGCGGCGCCATCGAGCTTATGGTTTTGTCGTGACGGCAGAAACAGGCGGCGCGTCGCCGACAGCGCCGGCAGAAGCCTCTGCCCCGGAGGACCTTGCCTCAAGGTCAAAGAAAGCCGCGTCATCAAACAGCTTTTTTACTTGGATGGAAGAAACGAGCCCGGGAGCGGCAAGCAACTCGGTAGCCAGAGCACGGTCCTTGAAACCCTTCTCTAGAGCCGACTTCAACGCCTCCAGGCCGCCGGGGCCATCCTCTGCCACAGTCAGCCGCAAGCGGGCAAGGGCAAACCAGGCCGCGGCATTCCCAGGCGCCTTTGCCGTTATCGCGGCGTAGGACTCTATGGCATCCATGTAGCGGCCTGCGCGTTCCTGCGCAAGGGCAAGCGCCTGACGGCCCTCCAAGGATTCGGCATTGGAAGCCACATAGCGTTCAAGCAGCGGCAGGG
>CAZNCK010000094.1:12956-13874 GCA_964571545.1 uncultured Treponemataceae bacterium
TTCCGCATCACCGCCGGCAGCCAGAAGAAGACCCTTCCTGAACGAAGCTACGTGATCATCCGGTTTTAGCGCCAGTATGGCATCATACCGTTCCATTGCTTCGGCGCTCCGGCCGACCGATTCCAGCAACACCGCGAGATTGTATACGCTGGCCGAGTCGGCGCCGTTCAGGGTGACGACGCGTTCATAGAGGGCCAGCGCTTCCGCATCGCGGCCTGCCTTGTACAGAGCATAGGCCTTGACGGTCAGCACCGCGGCATTATCCGGGTCGGTCGCCAGGTAGTCGTCGCTCTTGTCTATGGACTCGTCGTATTTACCGGCCTCAGCCAGCGCGCGAGACAAGTTGTAGCTGGCCACGCCCTGACCCGGATCGAGAGCCATGGCGCGAGACCAGGCGTCGCCCGCCTTGTCCCAGCGGCCCAGTTCCGCCCACGCGTTGCCCAGCTCAGTCCAGCCGGCGGCCTGGCGGCGACTCTGATCAGTGGCGCACGACATCGCCGCCAGCGCTGACAGGGCAGCAATGAGCATCGCAAACGCGCGCGCGCTTCCGGAACGACGCCCGATCATCGTCGGAGCACCGTCTCTTCTATAGTACGTATCTGGGCGCGATAGAGGCTGGCTATGCTAGAACCATAGTCGGCTATCAGCTGGATCATGTCACGCGGCGTATCGTCGATGTCCTTGCCGTTGATGCGGTCGCCCGCATCGCCCAGGCCCGGCATGATATAGGCCATCTCGTTGAGGGCGGGATCCATCCACAGCGTGTAGACCGTCATGTTCTCGACCGCCCGCACGGCGCGCAGGGCCCCCTTGAGCGCCGATATGATCGTCAGGAACTTGACGGAGCGGGGCTTGACCCCGAGGTCGAGGATGTACTTGACCACGGTCACCAAGCTGCCGCCGGTCGCGTTCATCGGG
>CAZNCK010000094.1:14011-14230 GCA_964571545.1 uncultured Treponemataceae bacterium
CGCGCTTTATCTTGAACAAGGCGAAGGGCGTCACGTAGCCCTTTGACGAAAACTCCTGGATTTCCTTCGAGAGTATCATCGACGGCAGCAGCGCTCCGCGGAGCATCACGCACATCACGGTGTTCTCGATGCGGTCGTCGATGTTGGGAATCTTGTGCACCGCGTAGTTCTGCACCGGCACCGTGACAGGCGTCCGCGGTATCAGGTAATTCTTGTTTT
>CAZNCK010000095.1:0-14136 GCA_964571545.1 uncultured Treponemataceae bacterium
GCGGTCTATGGTCGCTCCGGGAATGTTGAGGTTGCTAGGGCTGAGTAGTTGCAGGGTTACGGACGAGAGCCCGTTGATGTCGTCCGCCGTGCCGACGAAGGATACCAGGCCGTTGATGCTGGCTCCCGGCGCCGGGTAGGTAATGTCAAGGCTTGGAGCCGTCGTGTCTATGACTACGGCTCTGGTGGTCGTCGATATCCTGCCTGCCCGATCGGACAGCTCGAGGTCGATGTAGAGGGTGCCGTCCAGAACCAGATTGTCTATCGTGATGGGCACACTGAAGTCGTCGTCCAAAAGGACGGGGAACAGTTCATCGTTGTGGAGGCTCGATCCGGTATCCGTATGCCTCAAGGTGATCTTGAGCGGCGAGGCATTGAAGCCGCCGTCATCGGTAGCGCTCCCCGAGATAGTGAGGATGCCGGCTTTTATCTTTGCGCCTGCCAGCGGTGAACCCAGCGTGATGACGGGGTTCAGGGTGTCGACGAGGAAGTAGGTAGGCCCGAGTGACACGATTGAGCCGTTACGGTCCGTCGTTTCTATGCGCAGGTAGTGCTCTCCCTTGGTTAGTGACGCCCAGGTATACTCCCACGCGGCCGTCGTGCCTGTCGTGTTCGAGGCGTTGATAGGCGTCGCGCTACCGTCGAGGTAGATCCTGACGGCGCTGGTGTTGAAACCGTCGTCATCGGTGATCGTGCCGCTCACCTTGAGGAGGGAACCGAGGATATTGTTCCCCGCGTCCCCGGAGTCGGGGGCGGCTATGAAGCCCTGGCTTATCTGCGGAGTGTCGGCGCTCTGTTTTACGGTCACAGGGTATGGGCCCTCGATCGTAACATTCCCGGCCTTGTCGGTGATCTTGAGATAGATATCATAGCTGACGTTTTCGACCGCGGGGGTGTTCCAGATATGGTACCAGACGAGCGAGCCAGAGTTTACCGGTATGTACGCGTTGTTCACGCCGTCGAGGATGGAAATTTCGACGGGGTTTGAGTCGCGCAGGTTGAGCTCGGTAACGGTGCCCGTGATTCGCACCTGTCCGTTCAACTGGGTAAGCGTTAGGTATGAACCCGTCGGGTGATCGCGGAACGAGCTGTCGAAGGTGGCCTCGGGGGCCGTGGTGTCGAGGTTCGTAGTCCTCATCACGGTAGCGATGGCGCCGCCCACTTTTTCTGCTATGAATTCAATTGTCTTCTGTCCATCCTGCGAACCGTCGGCGAGACCCAGGGTGACGGTGACGCTCCAGGTGGTAGTCACCGTGGGTAACTGGTCCCACTCGCCGTTAGCGTCTATATCCGTGATGCCGGCGGCGGTAGCCATGACGTAGGCCCCGGTGCCTACTCGGGCGCGGACGTATCGCACGCCAGAGTCCTGCTGCACGGTACCGGTAATCGTCATGGTGTTCTCGTCGGTATAGGTAAGGGTAGCGAAGTCAGTGAGCAATATCAGGTTTGGAACGCCCGTGTCTACGGTGAATCCGACGCCCGGATCAGTCCAGTTTCCGTAGCTGCCCGCGTCGTCTCTGGAGCGGACACGCACGGTATAGGCCCCGCCGGCGAGGCTGGTCGCGGCGTAGTTCCAGGTTGCGTTTCTACCCGTGCCTGTGACCGACGGATTGGCCGTGTAGACCGTACCGGGTACGGCGTTTAGCCAGTATTCGATGGTGATGGCCTGAGGATCGATGGCGGAACTGCCACCGGCGTCCCACAGGCCGTCATCGTCAGCCGCGGTGCCCGATATCTGCACCGTGGATCCGTACGTTGATGCCTCCACGGGGCTGATGATGGTCGTGGTCGGCTTGTCGGCGGCTTGGTCCACCGCCTGGGTAAAGGAGATGTAATCAAGCCCGGTCAAGTCGTAATGGCATACGTTGCCTGCCTGGTCCGTCGCCCTCACGTTGATGACGAGGTCGCCGCTCGCGGCTACATAGGTCGCGCTGTTCACGGCGTACGACCAGTTGCCGTTCGACAGGGTCGCGTTATGCCAATTACCGTCTGAGGAGACCGCTCCATCGTTTGCGGTGGGGCCTGATAGATTCACTTGTACGCTGGACAAGGTGCGATTGTCCGACGCGGTACCCCTGACGGTGAAGACGCCGTTCGGGGTGAAGCCCACGAAGGCTGGGTCGAGGGTAAAGGCGTCCTCGACTTCCGGCGCGTCGACGTCGACGGTTATGCTCACCGTTCTGGTGGCGCTTTTACCCGTGTTGTCGGTAGCTACTAACGTTAATATCCTGTTGCCCGAACTACCTGCGGGTACCGTAAAGTCTACATGATAGGTGGTTCCTGAATCCAAGGTGATCAGACCTAATCCGGCGGTAAGTCCATCGACCTCAGCCGTCTGCCCAAGAAGCCCGGACGCATCCGACGCTGTCCACTGGAACGTTATGACGTCTCCCTGCCGATACGCGGTCTTCGAGGGCGAGAGCGACGGAGTCGAAACCGTCGGCGGGCTGATATCGTAGAAGAAGGAGATCGGCGATGCCGAGGTGGAGTAGGGAACAGTCGCCAGACCTGATTTCTTTGTCGCGTCGTCGGTCACCTCTATATACATCTCATACGCGCCATCGCTGGCGAGGATGTCGGAAATGTTGACGCTCCATGACACGAGCTGGCTCGCGGTGCTCGCCGCCGCGTTTATGTTCTTAGCCGTGTACGATGCCGCGCCGACCTTGCGGGCATAGAGCTTGGCTCCTGCGATCGCCACGCCATCGTCATCGCTGAATGTTCCGCGGACCGTCTTGTCCGCACCGATGAGCGTGCCGGCACCCGGGCTGTCCAAGGTAGCCGCCGGAACGTCGGTTCCCTGGCTTACGGTGAAGGCCGCGGATGCGACGTTGTCGTTTCCCGCCTTGTCGCGTGCGACGACCCAGAGCGTATAAGCCTGGCCGTTGACGAGGGTAGTTGTATTAATTGAGGCGCTGTACGGAGCGGCGAGCAGGCCGCTTAACGGGGCCTCGACGTCATCGGGATATGCCGGGGCGCCGCCGCTCGTGCGCAGGAAGTACTTTACTCCGTCTAGCCCATTGGAGTCGCTGGCGTTGACCGAGAGGGTGACGATGCCGTTCACCTGGCCCGTCGCGAGCATTGGCAGTATTGACGTTACCTCGATCGCCGGCGGCGTCACATCTATCGTTACAGTGCGGCGTTCCACGCTCGTTCTGTTGAAATTGTCCGTCGCGGTGATGGTAATCTCGTAGACTCCGCTACCGCCGATGTTGATGAGTCTAGACCATGAATCGGCGCCGTACATTCCGTACGCTATCGCGTTGGAGAGCGTGTGCGAAGATCCGAGCAGCGTTGCCGTTATCCCAATAGGCGTACTGCCCATGTTGGCATCGGTCACGGTGCCGGAGAGGGGGAACGCGCTGTTTGTGAATACGGCGCCCGAGAACGACGTATCCACGATCAGGGTAGGCGCTCCATGGTCGACGATGAACTCGCGATTGGTCACATACTCGTTGCCGGCGTAATCCAGAACCCGGATCCAGACGGTCTGAACGCCTTCGTCCAGGAGTGATGCCGGGATGTCGTTCTTGAACCAGGACGCGATGCTAGTGACCGCTGTCCACGGCCCGGCCGCGTCGTCGGTGCTGTATTGTACCGACGCGACGCCGCTGGTGGCGTCGCTCGAGGTGCCGCTGACCGCCAATTGAGTGTCGGCGTAGTAGCCGCTCGCGAATGGGGCTATGGTTCCCGAAGGAGCGACCGTATCGATGGTGACCGCTATCGGCGAGGAGAGCGCCTGGCGCGAGAACGCGTCGGTCGCCCTCAGTACGAGGGACTTGGTACCATTGTTGCTTGCGGAGACGACAGGGTGGGACCATGCTGTTTCGATTCCGGCAACAGCGGTCGTAGCCAGGTCAATCCAGTTCGTTCCGCCGTCTAGGCTGAGTTCAACCTTGTCGATGCCGCTGGCATCCATGACAGTTCCATTGACCGTGAAATTCGCCGAGCGGTAGGGGCCGATGGCTCCTCCTTCAACGGCATTCGCGTTGAACACGATAGTCGGGACCGCGGTATCGTAGGCAAACCATACCGCGGTCATGGCGCTGTTGTGTATAGGATCGGCATTGATGTCAATGGCGTCTATTGTGAACTTGTAGGCTCCATCCGCTAGTGCCGATACCGGGTAGCTGAATGTCTTGGTTTTGCCGGAGCCCGCGAGGGATAGCGTCGCCGCGTCGACGACGAGCCCGTTCGACGCATTCCACACGCTGATGGTGGCCGAGCCGACAGCGTCATCGTCGGTGATGCTTCCAGAAATTCTTCCTCCGGATTCCAGGAGGTTGTCCTTGGCGCCGGCGAGCGTCGTGATGCCGACGTCAAGATCCGAGAGCGACAGTGACGGGCGGTCAGTACTCTGGTCTATGACGAAGTTGAGCGCGGGCGAATTATGCGCGCTGTTGCCGGCCTTATCCATTGCGACGATCCACAGATAATAGGTAACCGATTGGCTGAAAATAACCTGGGTCGTGGTTATGCTTTGCTCGGGCAATTCCGCGATGACGCTTTCGCCTACGACGGCGGAATACGCCGGAGCCGTGGCGCTGGTCGTCACGAAATACTTGGTTCCCGCGATACCGTTGGCGTCCGCTGATACGGCGTTGAACTCGACGACGCCGTTCACGCGTACGTCTACGGCGTACGACGAGAAGCTCATGATGTTGACCGTGGGGGGTACGAGATCGACGATGACGGTCCGCTTCTCCACAGACTTTCTGCCGACTGAATCCGTCGCCGTAACAGTGATTTCGTATGAGCCCGTTCCCGAAATGTTGACGGTCTGGGCCCACTCGTTAGTTCCCGAGTCGTAACTCAGATCGCCGGTCAGAGCGTACGCCGGGTCTCCCAGCTTTGTTACTGTCGCGGAGATCGGAGCCACGGGCAGACTGGTGTCCGTGACCGTGCCGAATATATCGAAATCGGTGCTTTTAAAAACGGTCGTGTCGAACGAAGAATCCACGACGAGCGTCGGCGCCGCATGGTCCACCGTGAATGTTCTGGGCAGTACGCTGTCGTTATCGGCGAAGTCGGTGACCCGAACCCATACTGTCCCCGGGCCTTCAGCGAGCGCCGAGGCGTCGGCATCGTTTTTAAACCAGGACGAGATTCCCGTGACAGCATGCCACGCGTCGTCGTTCAGGCTGTTGCCATTGGCGTCGACGCTGTATTCCACGGACTTGACGCCGCTTGTCAGATCGCTCGCGGTGCCATTTATAGCGAGCTGGGCGTCCGCATAATAGCCGGATGCGAAGGCCGCGATGTGGCCTTCGGGATACACCGTGTCGATAGTGACAGCGATGGCGGCGGATTGCTTGACGCGGGTGAACACATCAGTCGCTCGTATGATTATTGATTTTGCGCCGTTGTTGGCGTCGGCGTCGATCAGGCTCGACCAGGCCTTGGCTTCTCCCGCCGCGGCTGTCGTCGCAAGGTCTATCCAGGTGCTGCCGTTGTCGAGGCTCATGAACATCGAAGCTATACCGCTTGCGTCCATGACCGTGCCGGACATGGTAAAGTCCGCC
The DNA here is from genome assembly GCA_964571545.1 of uncultured Treponemataceae bacterium. Lineage (GTDB taxonomy): Bacteria > Spirochaetota > Spirochaetia > Treponematales > UBA12059 > SZUA-370. The sequence continues at coordinate 5,522 of CAZNCK010000095.1, forward strand.
GAGCGGTATGGGCCGATAGTTCCGCCCTCCGAGGCATTAGGACTAATGACCAGTGTAGGTACGGCGGTATCGTAGGCGAACCAGACCGGTGTCATGGCCGCGTTCTGTATAGGAGTTATGTTGCTGTCATACGCAACGATACTGAACCTGTACGCTCCATCCAAAAGCGCGCTCACGGGATAGTTGAAGGATTTGGTTTTGCCTGTCCCTGTAAGTGTCAACGGCGCGGCGGTAACGACCTGTGTTCCCAAGCTATTCCAGATGCTGACAGTGGCTGAAGCCACGCCGTCGTCATCAGTGACCGATCCAGCGATAGTTCCGCCCGATCCGAGCAGGTTGCCGCTCGCTCCAGCCTGGGTTGTGATGGTTTTGTCAAAATCCTCGAAGGAGATAACCGGCCGGTCAGTCTCCTGGTCTATGACGATAGGATAGGAGATGGCCGATTCATTGCCTGCCTTGTCGCGGGCCTGAATCCATAGCTTCGTCGCGCCCTCCGCATAGGCCGACGTGTCGACGCTTCCCGCGTATGGCGCTGCCAGGACAGTTGCCGTTCCCCACGCAGGTTGTGTCGCTGCGATGGCCCATCGAACCTCGCCGATACCATTGTCGTCGGCAGGTATCGAGTTGAAGGCGAGCACGCCGTTCACACGGTTCGTGCCAGTCTCGGGTTCCGGGGTCAGGCGGGTAATCACGATGTCTGGTCCGCTGGTATCGTAGATAGCAGAACGCTCCACCGTGGCGGTCTTGGACGCCGGGGTTGTGAGTACGAGTTGGTAGAAATAGCGACCGTCATCGCGCGCGCCGGCAGGGGGTAGGTCCATCGACTGCCAGGCTACGTCGGTGCCCGCGTTAAGGCTGACCGTGTCTACGAGTGTATAATTCGCTGGGTCGGGATCATTGAAGCCTTGGTATATCTTTACAGTGCCGCCGGAGAGGTTTATGGCGGATACAGCCCTGCCTCCGAATTTGAAGGGGACGTTGGATGCCTGCGTAGCCGACCCGATGGTATCTTCTAGGAGGATAGGCACCGACGAGTCGATGGTGAATGTCGCCGCCTGGGTGGAGGCGACGTGTCGCTGGTCTTCAGCCGTGACTTCAATGTAGTATGACCCGGGAGGTAGAGATATTCCGGTTCCGGAGTCTACAACGGAGATTACGAAACTTAGGGAATCTCCGACCATCCACGCATCTATGTAGTCCGAGTCACTGTTGCCCTTGCCGAGATCGGTTTCATGGAATTCGGAGACGAGATCGGCCTTGGTGCTGTCTGTCCAGATAGACGCGGCGAAACTGCTCGCCAGCGTCATTCCCGCTCCTGATGGAGGCGTGACCAACCCGGTTATTGGTGCGTTTATACCCAGTAAGTTCTCAGAAGCGAGCGCCTCCGCGTCAAGATTTGTGAATCCGATGGCGGCCAGGGACTCGTACTTAAAAGTAAAGTCTGTGAATAGTGGATCTGTGGCTGGAGGAATGACTGTCGCAAGTCGCTTCGTGGCTAGTTCAGTATATGTTATGCCGGAGACCGGAGCCGTACCGGTTCCGGCCTGATCCAGCTTACCGAGCTCGTCCATTGTAGGAAATACTTTGCCCGCAGGGAGGATGGAGTAGATATCCATCTGGTGATAATAGATGGTGCTTTCATTGCCCGCGTTGTCGATCGCCTGGACATCGTAGAGGTATGTCCCCTCGTAGCTGGCATCGCCAAAGATAACATTCTTGAGGAGGAATCGAGCCGACCAGGTCGTGGTTCCATCAGCATCGGTCTCTGCTAGTACGGTAACGCCATCGCCTTCCAATATCCTGATGCGGACCCTGGTGATGGGGGAGAAATCGTATATCTGCCCCTTGATGTCTATATAGTCACTCTGTTGAGGTCTGTTGATGACGCCGTATGAGAGCGGGTAGGTCACGAGGACAGTCGGGGTCGTATTGTCAATGAACACCGAAGTACGTGATGAGGCGCCTTTTCCACCCGCATCAGCTACCGTCGCCTCTAGGACGACTTCACCTTCAAGGCCGGCGCCGGCTGTCGGCACCGTCACCGAGTAGGTCTCGCCATCCAGCACCGCGGGATATGTTCCGAGTAGCGTGCCATCCTTGGCCAACACGGCGATGGTAACCGCCGTCACGCCCAGATCGTCGGTGGATTTGCCCATGATGGTCATTGAACCCTTGACATAGGCATTGCGCGTCGGCGCGTCGATGGTGACCACGGGGATTTCGGTATCCACCATTGTCCCTAGTCCAAACGGCGCCTTACAGGTCGACGCGGTGAGAGCGAGTATCCACACGATGGCCGTGAAGGCTCTGGTTTTGCTCGATTTTACCGTGTTTTCCATGGCTTACTCCCATAGGGCGCTGTCAAGAGATAAAACTACTCACATCGTATATCGGAAAAAAAACCCGCTAACTACAAACAAGTATACTAATAGTAGAATATAGCACATCGCGACGAATATGTCGACATCGACAATAATGACGAAGCAATTGTTTAAATATCCAATAGCTTCTACGCAAAGAAACAAAAATGAGGATAATTCGACAAAAATGTCGGAACGACAAATTTGTCGAGATTTGTTATCTACTTGTATTGATTAGGTTTATGCAGCGGATGAACAATTCCATGCAGACGCGGGCGTCATCTCCACCCCGATGCGCCGCGGTCTGTGCAATGCTGAACGATGCCGCAAGCGATTTGAGCGAATAGCTCGGCAATCCGGAAACTGCTGTCTTTGCTACTGATATAGTATCATAAGCCGGATTGGTGGGATTTTCAAGCCCCGCGCGCCTGGTCTCCGCCTTGAGGAATCCCAAGTCGAAGGGAGCGTTGTGCGCGACGAGTATTGAGCCCGCTATGAAATCAAGGAATTCTGGTGCGGTCTGGGCAAAGGTAGGGGCCGCGGATACGGCCAGGTCGTCGATGCCGTGGATGGCGGAGACCACGGCCGGGATGGGGCGGCCCGGATTGACGAGGGTCTCGTAGTGGCCGTCATCGATGGCTATCCACGCTCCGTCCCGTTCTTCCATGCGGAATGCCGCCGCGCCGATTTCAACGATACGATCAGTTGCGGCGGACAGGCCGGTAGTCTCGAAATCGAAGGCCACGAGGCGCACGCGGCCGATAGTGGCAAACAGTGCGTCCACATCGTCATCAGTCAGTTTTGTGGCCCTGGGACCGCGTTCGGGCTTGCCTGATTCGGTAAGGGTCCTGCCTTCGCCGAAACCGCGGTTGTTGTCGTAGCTCCGACGGGGGGGGTAGCCTCTCCGCTCGCCGGGGCCGTGGCCGGCTCCGTACGAGCCGCCCGAGCGGCTCACCCTACGACTTTCTTGATGTCGGCCAGGATTGCGCTGACCTTGGCCGCACTCGCGGAGCGGGCAGCGGCCAGTCCTCCGGAACCGACCTCGGTGCGGGCCAGCACGTAGTACTTGATCTTAGGCTCGGTGCCGCTCGGGCGCACCGTCACGAGGGTGCCGTCGGTCAGGTACCATTGGATGACGTCGCTTGAGGGCAGATCCACCTTCTGCGCGGTAGCGGGAGAGGCCACGTTCCACTTCGTGCCGGTCTTGATGTCGCGTATGTCCTCTACGGCTATGCCGCCGAGGGTTGCCGGCTGGTTCTTGCGGTAGGCGTCCATGATGCCGCGCATGACGTCCATGCCGGTGGGACCCTCGAAATATTTGTTGAAGCCGCGCTCTTCGTGATAGCCGTGCTGTGTGAATATCTCGTCCAGGCGTTGAAGGAGGCTCTTGCCCTTGCTGCGCCAGTACATGGTCATCTCGGCGGTCATAGCCGCGGCGGAGATGCCGTCCTTGTCGCGCACTTCGTCCTCTACGAGGTATCCGTAGCTCTCCTCGGTGGCGTAGACGAAGTCGAGGCCTTCTTTCTCAAAGCGGCGCATCGTGTCGGCTATCCATTTGAAGCCGGTCAGGCAGTCGTGGCACTCGGCGCCGTACGATTTTGCTATGCGCGCCTGGAGCTCGGTGGTAACGATGCTTTTGATGGTGGCGGGGCGCCTAGGCATGCGTCCGAGTTCTTTGAGCGACAGGAGCATGTAGTCCGCATGCAGGGCTCCGAGCTGGTTGCCGGTGATCAGCGTAAAGCCGTCGGAGCCATTGGGCACCGCGATGCCGAGTCGGTCGGCGTCGGGGTCGGTGGCCATCACGACATCGGCCTTGAGTTTGACTCCGAGTTCAAGCGCCATCTTGAGCGCGGCGGCTTCTTCGGGATTTGGGAACGATACGGTGGGAAAGTCGCCGTCCGGCTCTCGCTGTTCCGGCACGGTGACGACGGACAGGCCCAGTTCGCCCATGACGCGCTCGAAGGGCATGGCGCCGGTGCCGTGCAATGGGGTGTAGACGACCTTGACATCTCCTGCCATGGCCTTGATGAGGGCTGGTCTGAAGAGTTTTGACTTGACCATCGCTATGTACGGGTCATCTATTTCCTTGTCTATCATCACGAGCAGGCCCTTGGACAACGCTTCGTTCTTGGGCATTGACTTGATGAGCTTGACGGCGTTGACGCGGTCTATGATGCCGGTGTCATGAGGTTCGGTGACCTGGGCGGCGTCATCCCGTTGTAGGCGGGCGGGTTGTGGCTGGCGGTTACGACGACGCCGGTGTGGGCGCCCAGTTTCCTGATGGCGTACGACAGTTCGGGCGTTGGCCGCAGCGAGGTGAATAGGTATGCCTTGATGCCGTTGGCCGCGAAAATCAGCGCGGTATCGAGGGCAAAGACGTCCGAGTAGTGGCGGGAATCGTAGGCCACGCAGGCGGACAGGTTCTTGCCCTTGACTGTGGCGTTGATGTAGTCGCACATGCCCTGGGTGGCGCGCCTGACCACATAGGAATTCATACGGTTGTAGCCGCCGCCTATGACGCCGCGGAGGCCGCCGGTGCCGAATTCCAGGTCGCGGTAGAAACGATCCTCGAGTTCCTTGATATTGTCGCTCTTTATAAGGGTTTCAACCTCCGCCTTGAAGGCGGGATCGCTCTCTTTGGCTATATAATCGCGCGCGCGTTCCAGTATTGCGTTCTTTTCCATATCAGACCTCCGACTTTGGTTGTTTCATTATACTGGCCAGGCGTCCGTCCGTGAAGCTAGTTTTTCTCAGGCCGACCAAATTTAAGGAGGCTGCCGTTATGACAATATCAGTCCAGGTACGTTTGCGATGGAGGCCGCTATGAGGGTGGCGCCGGCGGCTCGCAATTCCACTTCTCCGCGGAAACCCCAGGCGGCGCCGATGGGCAGCATGCCGGCGGCAACGGCGGTTTTCATGTCCACGTCGGAATCGCCGACGAAGGCGCAGTCTGCCGGTGCGGCGCCGCAGGCGCGGGCCGCCTCGAAGGCCGAGCTCGGGTCGGGTTTTGGCGCCACGCCGTCCAGCCCGCCTCGCACGAGGGCGAAGCGAATGTCGCTGAAGAGTCCGGCCATCATTTTCTTCGTTATGGCATCCGGCTTGTTGGAAACGACCGCAAGCGGAATACCGGCGGCGTTTAGGGCTTCGAGCGTTTCAATGGCGCCCGGGTAGGGCTGGGAAGCGCCTATGCCCATGGAGTCGTACACGGTAAACACCTCGTCGTACAGCTCATCGGAACGATGGGCCTCTGATGCTGGTATGGCGGCGCGTATCAGATTTGCCAGGCCGCGTCCGACCATCTGCCGGTAGTCCTCCTCCGGATGTTCGGGCCAGGACCTGGAGCGCAGGAAGCCGTTCATGACTGTGGCTATGTCTGCGAGAGTGTCCACGAGGGTACCGTCGAGGTCGAACAGGATAGCTTTGATCATGGCTACTTCCTAATAGAAGAAATACAAATATGGCCACGAAGCCAGCGCGAGCAGTGCGGAGCGTTGGGAGACACGGAGAAGAGGAGATGGGAAAGATCAGGAGACAGCGGAGGAAGAAGAGAAGTAGCAAGGAAAGAGGGAGAGTGGGGCATGCGGGATCCTTGTCGCTCGGGGTATGCTTAGAGTACGAAGTATGAGGACTGTGGGTCAACTGGAAGGGTAGGGATGCGGGATGGGGGAGAGGGAGTTCGAGGAGCGATTCGCGGGGCTGTTCGGGGAGCGGTGGGCAGGGCTTAAGGCCGCGCTACTCGGCGAGGGTGACGCGGTGGATTACCGTGAGGGGCTTGCTGAGCCATATCGGCTGGATTCGGCGTCGGTGGCGGCCGCGATGGCGCTCAGAATGCCCGAGTCGGGCGAGATCCTGGACGCCTGCGCGGCGCCGGGGGGCAAGACCCTGGTGATTGCTTCAAGGATGAGCGTAGGAACGCGGTTGCTGGCAAACGAGCTTTCAAGCGACCGGCGGCGGCGGCTTTCCGATGTGCTGGACCGGCACCTGCCGCCCGCAGAACGTGGAATGGTGACCGTGTCTGGATTCGACGCGGCGGCGGCGGGGGGCAGGCTCTCGGAGCGGGGGCGGTTCGCCGCGGTCCTCCTCGATGCGCCGTGTTCGAGCGAGCGCCACGTGCTCAAGGATCCGGCCGCGTTGTCAGTGTGGACTCCAGCGCGCATCAAGTTCCTGTCGCGGAGGCAATGGTCGCTATTGTCCAGCGCCTTCCTCCTGCTGGCCCCTGGCGGATCGCTCGTGTACGCGACCTGCGCGCTGTCGCCTGAGGAAAACGACGGGCCGGTGCGGCGGCTCTTCGACAAGTACGATGGCGACGCCGAACTCGATGCGCTGCCGGATGGCGGCCGTGCAGAACGCACCGAATTCGGCCTGCGTTATTTGCCCGATTCAGCGGCAGGCGCGGGCCCGCTGTATGTAGCCAGGATTCGCAAACGGACTATTGACCGGTGAGGTCTTCTTCCTTGCCGCCGGCCTTTTTGAAGGCTTCTTCCTTGGCGTCGATGATGCGCTGGAGCTCCTGTATGCGGTCTATTGTTTCGCGCACGGCGGGGGAGTCCTTACCTACGGTCTTCTGACCCTTCTCCACGAGCACTTCGTAGACCTCGGCTCCTAGACGGGCCGTCAGCTTCTCCGACTGGCTGCGGAGCTGGATTATTTCCAGCTTCAGTACGCCCTTCTCGCCCCACTCCTGGGCCTTATCCCCGGCCTTGCCGGCCAGTTCCTTGGACGTCTTGATGCCCTGGTCGATGAAACTCTTCATTCGCTCTGAAAATGTCATAGCACCTCCGGATGATTCAATATGCTCTAGCTATAGAAAATCGCTACAATCGTTAAAAAATGCAATGATTATCCGATGTTCCGGTTCTGGCTTGACAAGTCGGCCTGGCGGCACTATATGTAGGTATCTAGATCGCATTGGATACTATAACTGGTATATAGGCCCTGCAAGAATCGTACCAAGTTGGTTTTCTGGAGGCTTTAAAAAATGAGATGCCCGCACTGCGGATCAATGGATGACCGCGTTACTGATTCCCGCACGCTCGCCAATGGCGAGAGCATAAGGCGACGCCGCGAATGTCTTTCCTGCGGCTTCCGTTTCACCAGTTACGAGCGCATCGAAGAAAAGCCGATGATGGTGGTCAAGCGCGACGGCCGGCGCGAGCCCTTCGACAGGCAGAAGCTGGAACGCGGCCTGCAGCGCGCGCTGGAGAAGCGCCCCGTCTCCCAGATGACCATAGAGAACATACTCAACGAAATCGAGGACGACGCGGCCATGCTCGGCAAGGGCGGCAACGAGGTGCAGAGTTCCTCTCTCGGCGAGATGACGCTCCACAAGCTCTATTCCCTGGATAAGGTCGCGTACATCCGGTTTGCGAGCGTTTACAGAAAATTCGAGTCCATGGCAGAATTCATGCAAGAGATAGAGCGCCTTGAAAACGCGCGCGAGGGAGATGAGCATGCCTGAGACCCAGCAGGTATTCCCAGAATGGCGCAATTTCCTCGGTACCGAAGATGGTCCGGGACGGTTCGTGGCCAAGCGTTCCGGTAGCGTGGAGCGCTACGACCGCGGCCGCATCGAATCCGCAATAGACAAGGCCTTCAAGGCAGTCACGGGCCTTGCTGACAAGGAACGAGTGCAGCGCATTGCCGTAGACGTCGAGTCTCGCCTGGCGCTGATGCTTTCCGGCCGGCACCCAAACTCCATCCCGGCCATAGAGGAAATACAGGATCTCGTCGAGACGGCCCTGATCGAGGCCAAGGAGACGCAGGTGGCGCGGGCCTACATCCTGTACCGCGCCAAACGCGAGGCCGTGCGCGACGCCCAGCACCTGATGTTGGACATAAATTCGACCATGGACGGCTACCTGGCTCAGGTTGACTGGCGGGTCAAGGAAAACGCCAACGTCAATTATTCGCTGGGCGGCCTGGTGTTGCACAATTCGGGCACCGTCACCGCCAACTACTGGCTTAAGAATATCTACCCCGAAGAGATTGCCAGCGCCCACCGCGACGCCGATTTCCACATACACGACCTTTCCATGTTCTCGGGTTACTGCGCCGGTTGGTCTTTGCGGCAACTCATAGCCGAGGGACTCGGGGGCGTGCCCGACAAGATCACCAGCGCTCCTGCCAGGCATCTGTCGACGCTTGTCCAGCAGATGGTCAACTTCATGGGCATACTGCAGAACGAATGGGCCGGAGCGCAGGCGTTCTCCAGCTTCGATTCCTACCTCGCGCCCTTCGTCAAGGTGGACTCGCTCG
>CAZNCK010000096.1:0-8551 GCA_964571545.1 uncultured Treponemataceae bacterium
TCATGGATTCCGTGGGGATGTTCGATATCGGCAAGCGCAACATCCTGGCGGTCAAGAAACAACTCTGGCGTAGCTCGCTCGGCCCCGTAGCCGAGGACGTCGGGGGCATAATCAGTAGAACTGTATCCTTGGCGGTATCGACCGGAGAGACGGCGCTCTCTTCCGGCAATCGGTCCTGGACCATCTGAGGGGAGACTTCGCGATGAAGGAATTCAAATCGATCCTGATAGTCGACGATTCATCGACATCGAGGATGATCGTGCAGCGGTGCCTCGAGATGTCCGGCCTGGCCGAATGCCGTTTCTCCTACGCGGAGAACGGCCTGGATGCCTTGTCAGTGCTCAGGAAAGAACCCGGCGCCATCGATCTAATCGTCACCGACCTGAATATGCCCAAAATGGATGGCGCGACATTTGTCAGGCTCGTCAAGAAGGATACGGTAACGGCTGGCATCACCATCATCGTCGTATCGAGCATAGCCGATGGCGAGGCTGAAAGAGAGCTGAGCGCTCAAGGCGCCTTGGCGGTGGTCAAGAAACCGGTCTCGCCGGCAAAGCTTGCCGCTGTTCTGGGAGGATTGTCATGAAGGAAAGCATAGACGCGGAAAAGGCAATATCGGCCTTGTGCGCCGCTACGACCTCATTATTCGCCGACATGGTTTTCATCGACGCCGTCTGTGTACCCGACGGTGCTATGGACCGTTCGCGGGCGCCCTACGATGTGTGCGTCGCCATCGATATACTCAAGCCGCTCTCGTGCAGGCTCGAACTCCGCATGCCTAAGGTCCTGTCGGAACAAATCGTCGATACCCTCGGTTCAGACGAGCCGGGCGCCGATGACGCCGTACTGGAGATGGTGAACATTCTTGCCGGCGTCTTCATCAGCGAGTACTTTGGCCCCGGCGCGACTATAAAGCTGGAGCTTCCGATGTACGTGTATGAACCGCCCGCGGATGAAGGAGCGCCTATCGCGGTCGTGCTGGGCGATGCGGAGGGTATGCGCTTCGAGACGCTTATTCGGTCTGTTCGATATCGCTACTGAAGCTGAAGTCTATCTGAGTGCCGCCGTCGGCCGGTTTCAAGAACCGTATTGAACCTGACAGCTCATCGGCCATCATCTGTATCAGCTTGAGGCCGAGCGAATCCTTGCATTCCGTAATGGCGTTTTCAGAGATTCCAGGACCGTTATCCCTGACTCGCAGGATCCATGATCCTGCTTCGGCCGGAACGAGATCTATGGCTATTGTCGTTGAGCCGTCCGCTGACCTGCCGTATTTCATGGCGTTGGTCAGCAATTCCACGAGGGCAAGGCCGAGGTACAGAGCCTTCTTGACCGATATCACCACAGATTTCAGATTGATCGCGCAGTGGACGCCGGCAGCGCTCGTTGATTCCTGGAGGCGCTCCACCACAATGCCCAGATACTCGGCAATGTCTATCTTGTCATATACGTTGCCGCGGTAGAGCGTCTCGTGGAGCAACGAAAAGGACTGTATCCTGGCTTCGAGGTCGCCCAGGTGGGCCTGAGTGGGCTCATCGTCTATGGCATCAAGTTGCAGGTGGATGAGGCTAATGATGGAATTGAGGTTGTTCTTTACCCGGTGGTGAATTTCCCTAAACAGAACTTCCTTCTCTTCAAGGGCCGAACGGAGCAGCCTTTCCGTCTCGATGCGCCGGTCAAGTTCCTGCCTCGCCTCCATGATTCTGTTGGACACTTCAGTTCGGTCCTCAAGGGTGAACAGGGCGCAGGGCTCATCGCCAGCAAGCCTAGTGACGGTAGTGTGGTAGACCCGTTCCATGCACGAGGGATCGCGGTTGGCGAACAGGTTGCCATGAAGTCGGTATGTCAGCAATACGGGTGTGCCTTGCTCGAACACGGAGTAGAGGCGTGCCTCGTAGCGTTTCTCAAGGAATACCGGAAAAGCTTCAGCAAGAGAGGTGGCGACGATATCGGCGCGTTTGATGCCGGTCCAGTCTTCCATGCACGGATTCCAATACCGGACCGTCATATCCCGCGATACGACGAACGCGCCGACCGGCATGCTGTCCAAGAGGCTGAATTCTGTTTTCATCGCGCCAAGTACAGATCCAGCGCTTTTTCGAGGTAGTGGAGCGAGGCGAGCGACATAAACACGGCTATTTCTCCCTCGATGCGCAGGGTGGCTACGTTGAAGACGGTTTTAGCCAGCAAGACCGCTCTAGCCTCGGCGAGCTTGGCTTCCGCTACCAGGACATCCACGCCGCCTTCAAGATAGGTTGGCACCGTATACGTCAGATGGAAATCGAGTTCGTTGGAGATGGCGCCCATGAGGGAGTTGATGACTACGTTTCCTACTTCGCACAGGGTGCCGGCCCGGAGCGCGTCTAGCCCTTCTTCAGTGCGATTTTCTTCTCCGGTGATGCAATCGACGAGTTTGCCGGCCTCTTTGGATCTGAAAATAAGCTCGGTCACCCCGTCCATGGATCCGGCGTACCGCATCGATACGGCGGAAAGGCGGTCTTCGTCGGCCTTGAGTATCTCAGGCAGTTCCCCGACATCGAGAATGCTTATTATAGGAGCGGACAGCTCTATGTGCTCGTTGAGGATCAGGTTGAGCACTTCAGCGGAGCGACCAATACCGAGCGTCACCAGCTCGGTGAGCGTATCGAGCCTTGCCACCGACATGATCATAGCCCCGCTCCGGAAAGCGCGTCCTCGACAGCCTTCCGGAAGGTATCTGGCCGCGGCGGCTTGTAGGCTATCCCGACGGCGCCGAGCGCAAGCACCCGCTCTTTTGTGGAATTCTGTATGTCAGCGGACAGGACCAGCACGGGTACGGTGTTGTTCCTGGCCTTCAATTCCTTGAGGACCGTGAACCCGTCCATGCCAGGCATGAGCAGGTCGAGAATTATCAGATCCGGAGGGTTGGCTTTTACTGTCGTTAGCGCCGCTTCTCCGCTCGATTCATACGCCAGCTCGTATGTGTCGCCGAGTACTCTTTCGACTATCGATCGCGCCGTCGACGAGTCGTCGGCTAATAGTAACTTTCGCATATGAGTAAATAGTATGTCCAAGAGCAAAGGATTTGTCAAACGAGATACTGTAGATTTTTGGTGTATTGGACTGGGCCCGCGCGCCTTCCTCGAAGCGCGCGGGCGTAACGAGGAAGGTTATTTTTTGTCCTGAACCTTGGATTTTTCCTTGGTGATCTTGTGTTCGAGTATGTCCATGAGCTTGTCTATGCCTGCGGGTAGGTCGAAGTCCGTTTCCTGTACGTGGGCGCTCGCGCCCCAGCGGAAGTTGATTGTGCACTCGCACTTGAACTGCTTGGCGTCTTTGGTGAAGGCAAACAACAGGTCTACGATGAGATCCTTTGCGTACGCGATACGCTCCAATTTCTTGTCGAGGTAGGCCCTGTTGGCCTCGCTGAGGTCGAAGTGCACTGAACGGACGTCTATGGTCATGCAAGCCTCCTTGTGGCTGAGTTCTCCAGCCGATTGCGTCTAGCCGCGTTTGCGGCCAAATGATGAATCCATGTTCAACTCTCCACGGTATTTCGCCACCGTCCTCCTTGCCAGTTTGATTCCCTTGCGGGCCAGCAGTTCGGTGATGTCCTGGTCGGACATCGCGTTCGTTTCCGCTTCTATGAGTTCCTTGATGACCTGCTTGACGCCGCTCTTGGAGAATCGCGAGCCTCTGCTTCCCGAACCCGAGATGCTGTTGGTAAAGAAGTAACGTAGCTCGAAGATGCCCCAGTCTGTTTGAACATACTTCTTTCCGGCGATACGGGAAATAGTGGTTTCATGAACGCCGACTTCGCTTGCTATGTCTTTGAGGGTCAGCGGCGCCAGGTATTTGGGGCCACGTGAGAAGAATGGCCGCTGGAACTCCACGATGGAACGAACAACCTTGAGAAGGGTACGGTTCCGTTGCTGGATACTCTGGATGAACCATCGCGCCTTGCGGATGTTGTCCTTGACGAAGACATCGGTGACCTTGTCATGCTTCTCCGCGGAGAGTCTGTCGAAGAACGGATTGATGCCTATGACCGGTATCTCCTCGTCGTTGATGATGATGACAAACTCGCCTTCTTTGAGCTTTACCTGGACATCGGGGGTGACGTACCTGGTCTCTTCCGCGGAGTACTGTCTCCCAGGAAAGGGGTTGAGGGCCTTGATAAAGGCGAGCGCGGCATCCATTTCCTGGTCATTCAGCTTGAGGCGCTTCTGGATTTCCTGATGCTTGCCGTGCTCCAGGAGCTCTATATGGTCTCGCACGATTTCCATGGTGCCGTGCGGCGCTCCAGGCATGAGTTCCGTCTGCACGACTATCGATTCGCGGAAGTCGCTGACGCACACGCCGACCGGTTCGAGGCCGCGAATGATGTTCATGACTGCGGCCACAGTAGCGGCGGGGGAGCCCTTGCAGAGTTGGTAGGGAGCTTCCTTGTGAAAGCCGTCGGCGTCTAGGTTTTGGATGAGCCGCTCCCCGATTTCCCTCTGATCTTGCGGAAGCGGCTGGAGCCTTAGCTGCCACAGAAGGTGTTCCTGGAGCGTCTCCGGGCTCGTTATGGCCCCTTCCAGGAACATGCGCTTGGAGTCCGAATCGTCGTCGTTAGAACGGCTGAACCCTGGATCGGAGCTGTTCTCGAAGCGCTGGTTGGCTTCCGAATCGGCTTCTCGTTCCTCGGGTATGGATTCGAGGGACATGGTAGAACGATCCTCCAGCACTTCTAGGGCTGGATTGGCTTCTATTTCTTGCTGGATCTCTTCCTTGAGTTCCTGAAGGGGCAAAGCCATGAGGCGGATTGACTGGATCATCTGAGGGCTCAGCTTCTGACGCTGTTCCTGAATGATCGATGGTCTCTGAAACTGCAATGCCAATCCTCCAGTACGTATTCCTGTAGTGCGAGGCCTTGGCCTCCAATTTCAATGGTATAGCATCGCCTGGTATTGTCAAGAAGACTGTCACGGCAAAAAAAAGCCCGGGAGTACAAAAACCGTGCCTATTTTCACCAATTAAGCTCGAAGGATGGTGAAATCGCCTTGACGCTTCAAAATAGACCTTATTATTTTACATGATACCAACCGAACGGCTCACGGCGTTTCATCGCCACTCCGGGCCCTTCGAGTTATCACCATTGTAGAGCGAGGCTATGTCCAAACCAAAGAAACATGATAGCGAAGAACGCATAGACGGAGTCGAGGTTACAGGTGCGGAAGCGACTGGTATTGCCGACGCCACCGGAGACGGGCTTGCCGCCGATTCCTCCGAGGCCGCGTTGAAAGCTACGGTCGCGGCGCTCGCCGCGTCACAGAAGACCGTCAATGAAGGCGCAACCAAGATCGCGGCCCTCGAGGCTGAAGTCTCGTCACTCAAGGATCAATACCTGCGGAAGCTGGCGGATTACGAGAATTTCCGCAAGCGCATGTTCAGGGAGAAGGAAGACGCGGTAAAATACGCCAATACCCAAATACTCGGGGACCTCGTTACCGTCGTGGACGATTTCGACAGGGCCGTACAGAGTTCCGAGTTGTCCAAGGACTTCAACTCCCTGCACAATGGCGTCGACATGATACGGAAGACCCTTCTGGGTCTGCTTGAGACAAAGTACGGCCTCGAACGCTTCGATTCGCTCGGAATCGTGTTCGATCCGAACATGCACGAGGCTGTGATGAGCGAGTCCGGCGAGTGCGTTGAACCGCTTGTCATCGAGGAATTCGTCAAGGGATATAAATTGCGCGACCGGATTCTCCGGAGCGCCAAAGTCAAGGTACGCATGCCCCAGCCGAATTGGGCCGCGAACGAAGAAACAACAAACGAAGCTAAGGCATAAGGAGCACCCCATGGGAAGGATTATCGGAATCGATTTAGGAACCACGAATAGTTGCGTGGCCGTAATGGAGGGCGGAGAGCCCCTCGTCATAGCGAACTCCGAGGGTCAGCGCACGACCCCGTCCATCGTCGGCTTCACTGGCAAGGGCGAGCGCGTGGTCGGCCAGCCGGCAAAGAACCAGATGATTACCAATCCGGAGAACACCGTGTACTCCATAAAGCGCTTCATGGGGCGCCGCTACGAAGAAGTCAAGAACGAGACAACTCTCGTTCCCTACAAGATCGTGGCCAACCAGAATGACGTCCGCGTCGACGCGGCCGGCAAGATGTACAGCCCCCAGGAAGTCAGCGCGTTCATACTGCAGAAAATGAAGAAGACCGCCGAGGACTACCTCGGAGAACCTGTCACCGAAGCGGTGATCACGGTACCCGCGTACTTCAACGACGCCCAGCGTCAGGCCACCAAGGATGCGGGCCGCATAGCCGGCCTCGAGGTCAAGCGCATCATAAACGAGCCGACCGCCGCATCCCTCGCATACGGCTACAACAAGGATCAGAAAAAAGAGAAGACCATCGCCGTATACGATCTCGGCGGCGGAACCTTCGATATCTCGATCCTGGAACTCGGCGAGGGCGTCTTCGAGGTCAAATCCACCAACGGCGATACGCATCTGGGCGGCGACGACTTTGACAGGCGCGTCATCACCCTGCCGTTTATAACGGCTGACGCTTCCGGTCCCAAGCACCTCCAGAAGAGCCTGACCCGGGCCAACTTCGAGCGGCTTATCGAGGATTACCTGGAGAAGTCGAAGGATCCGTGCCGCAAGGCCTTGAAGGATGCCGGCATAACGATAGACCAGATCGACGAAGTGATACTCGTTGGCGGCTCCACCCGCATTCCCAAGGTCCAGCAGATAGTCAAGGAACTGTTCGGCAAGGAACCCAGCAAGGGCGTCAACCCGGACGAGGCCGTTGCGGTAGGCGCGGCTATCCAGGGCGGCATCCTCGGCGGCGACGTCAAGGACGTGCTGCTGCTCGACGTCACCCCGCTGTCGCTGGGCATCGAGACCCTCGGCGGCGTGTTCACGCGGCTCATTACCCGCAATACCACCATTCCGTGCCGCAAGAGCCAGATTTTCAGCACGGCGGCCGACAGCCAGAACACCGTTTCCATCCACGTCCTCCAGGGCGAGCGCGAGATGGCCAATCAGAACCGCACGCTCGGACGCTTCGACCTGGACGGCATTCCGCCGGCGCCTCGCGGCGTACCGCAGATCGAGGTAACCTTCGACATCGACGCCAACGGCATCGTCCATGTATCCGCCAAGGATCAAGGAACGGGCAAGGAGCAGAAGATACGCATCGAGGCCTCCAGCGGGCTCAACGATGCCGACATCGACAAGATGGTCAAGGAAGCCGAGGCTCACGCGGAGGAAGACAAACGAGAACGCGACCGCGCGGAATCCCGCAATGAGGCCGATACGCTCATCTACTCCACGGAGAAGTCGCTGAAGGACTATGGCGACAAGGTGAGCGCCGAGGAGAAGGCCACTATCGAGGCGGCGGTCGCCGAGCTCAAGAAGGCCGTCGAGTCCAACGAGGCCGAGCCGATGAAGGAGAAGATCGAGGCGCTCAAGCAGGCTTCGTACAAACTCGCCGAACAGGTCTACAAGCAGGCCTCGCCGGGCGCCGGGGCTCCGGGCGGTGACGGCCAGGGCGCCGGACCAGGCGACGCCGATCCGCAGGGTTCCTCCAGTTCAGGCCCCAGCGGCGGTGCCGAAGACGCCGACTACCGCGTAGTCGACGACGATGACAAGAAATAGGCTGAAGAATAAAGACAAACGAAGAGAATAAGAGATGAAGAGGGAAGGCAAGAGGGAATTGAATTTCTCAACCCTGCTTTCCCTTCTTCTCTTATCCTCTTATTCTCTGCGTTCAAATCGCATATAAGGGTAAACCGTGGCTAAGCGAGATTATTATGAGGTCCTGGGCATCCAGAAGAATGCCACCAAGGATGAAGTCAAGAAGGCGTACCGCAAGCTTGCCATCCAGAACCACCCGGACAAGAATCCGGGCGACAAGGCAGCCGAGGAACGCTTTAAGGAAGCTACGGAAGCCTACGAAGTCATGTGCGACGACCAAAAGCGGGCAGCCTACGACCAGTTCGGTTTTGCCGGCGTAGACAGCATGGGCGGGCAGGGCGGCGCTCAGGACTTCACGAACATCTACCGGGACTTCGAGGATATCTTTGGGGGCTTCGGCGATTTTTCGAGCATCTTCGACAACCTGTTCGGTGGCGCCGGCGGCCGCTCTTCCTCAGGCCGCCGGAGGGGTGAGCCGCCTCGTGGCTCAAATTTGCGCTATGACATGGAACTCAGCTTCGAGCAGGCCGTTTTCGGCACTGCCGTGGAGGTTTCCTACAGCCACGACGAGGGCTGCCAGACCTGCGCGGGATCCGGTTCCGAATCGGGCGGCGGCCGCAAGGTCTGCCCGACCTGCCAAGGGTCCGGCCAGGTTCGTCGCAGTTCTGGATTCTTCTCGATAGCCAGTCCCTGTCCTTCCTGCGGCGGCGAGGGCCATATCGTCGATAAGCCCTGCCGTAGTTGCGGCGGTTCCGGTCTGACAAAGAAAAAGCAGAAAATAAAGGTGACCATTCCACCTGGCATAGACGACGGCAAGAGGCTTTCAGTGGCGGGCCAGGGAGACGCCGGGCCGAATGGAGGAAGGGCGGGGGACC
>CAZNCK010000096.1:8561-14077 GCA_964571545.1 uncultured Treponemataceae bacterium
GTGTTCATACATGTCAAGCCGCACGAGTTCTTCGAGCGCGACGGCTATGACCTCTACTGCGCCGTACCGATATCCCCGACCAAGGCTACTCTGGGCGGCGAGATAACCGTGCCGACTATAGACGGAAAGAAGGTCAAGGTATCCGTACCCGCCGGTTCTCAGCACGGCAAGATGCTCAGGTTACGCGAGGAAGGCGTTCCAGGGGCAAACGGAAGCGCCAAGCGCGGCGATATGTACATCAAGCTGATGATCCAGGTACCCTTGAAGTTAACGAAGCGCGGTAAGGAGCTGCTTGAGGAGCTACTGCGCGTTGAAGGCGACGACTCCGAGCCCCGGCCGATAAAGTTGTCAGAGCTTAAATAGCTCAGCCATCCTTCGATGCTAATAAAAAATCCCGGCCGACGCCGGGATTTTTTATTGCTCAGGGCAAAGCGGAAACGAAGGTGTAGCCTGCCTTAACTATGGCGCCGCGCAACATGTTGGCGTCTAGCGCATCGCCTTCTACGGTGGCCTTGCCTTCGGTGACATCGACCGTCGCGCTGGTGACGCCCGCAGTCTCCTCAATGGCTTTCTTGACGCGCATGGCGCAGTGGCCGCAACTCATTCCCTGAACGGTGACTATCATTTTCATGTTTCGCTCCTTTGGTATCATATACCCCTAGGGGGTATATGATACTGAAAAGGCCATACAATGTGAAGAGGGGACCGGCCAACTGCTGATCGGCCGGATTGATTACTTTCCGACTGTCACGGCCTTGGCGGCGGCCATGGCCCTGGCGTAATCGGGTTCTTGCCCTATCTCGGGCACCTGTTCGGTATAGACGACCTTGCCCGAGGAATCGACGACGACGACAGCTCGTGACAGCAGCCCGGCGAGAGCGCCTTCGAGGATAGTCGCGCCGAAAGTTTCACCGAACTTCCTGTCGCGCAACTCTGACAACGTGATGACCGCGTCTATGCCCTCGGCCTCGCAGAAGCGCTTTTGGGCGAAGGGCAAGTCCCGGCTGATAGTCAGGACGAGCGCTCCGCCGAGTTCCTTGATCTTCATGTTGAATGCACGCGCGCTGGCGGCGCAGGTGCCGGTGTCCAGGCTCGGGACGATGTTCAGTATCAGGGTCTTGCCCTTGAAATCGGCATTACCGACTTCAGAAAGATCTGCCTTGGTGAGCTTGAACTCAGGAAGCCTGGAACCGACTTTGGGAAGTTCGCCCGAAGTATGGATGGTTTTGCCTTTGTGCGTGATTGCTGCCATGGTGCCTCCGCATAAGAATTGTCAAAAACTTATAGTCTACAAAGGTACGAATAAACTGGCGAGGTGGCAAGTTTCGAGAAACTTAGCCACGGCGAATCTGGTCAAGGTAGGTTCTCTGTGCTTCTTTGCTTGCGGGAGGGCTTTGTGCGGGGTATGCTCCTACGGTCATGAACCATCCGTACGCTCTCCCGGTTTGCAGAGCCCTCCCCGATGTCGGTTTGGCCGAGCCGCGCGCGGTGCCGTGGGTGCTGGCGCTGGCCCGCGCCGTTTCAGGGGCATATCTGCGTACGGTGCTCGGCTTTGAACGGGTGGAACTGCGCGGTGGCGAGCGCCTCGTCGAGGCGTTCCGCGGCGCGCTCAATGGCGAGCGCCGGTTGATCCTGGCTTTCCGGCATCCGTACGGGGATGAACCACAACTGCTTTCGTGGATTTTCCTGCGCGGGGTAGAAAAAGAAGCGCGGCGGCTTGGAACCAGGTTGCCGCGGAGGCCTCACGCGGTCTTCGTGCACGGCTACGAGGTGCCGCGCTGGAGTGGTGCGTTCGTGCGCTGGATACTGCCGCGCTCCGGCGCGATGCCGGTGCATCACAGCAAGCTGGATTCCGCCGGCATGGCCCGGATTCGCGAGGCCATCGAGGACGGGCCGTATCCGATTGCTCTGGCTCCCGAAGGTCAGGTGAGTTACACGAGCGATGATGTGCCCAGGCTGGAGGCCGGCGCCATACGCCTGGGCTTTCAGTCCGCCGACAGACTCGAAAAGGCCGGCCGCGCCGCGCATGTGGAACTCCTGCCCATCTCTGTCCACTACCGCTACGGCCGCCGTGCCTGGGGGTCGCTTGAGCGGCTTGTACAGCACATAATCACATTCACCGGTTGCACGCCTTCTGCCCCAGCTCTGACCCCGGTCCTCGGGCCGGACTCAGGCGGCGAGCTTGGAGCCGGTGAGCCGCAGCGCAGTACTGGACTGCAGGAAACCGGCATGGTGCAAACACAACTTGCAGCCGCGCTCGAGGTGATCCTGTGCCAGGCTGAACTCCAGTATAGCATCACGGGGGACAGAGCTCGGCTGGCCATCGGTGAACGAGTCGAGGCGATCGTTGAAGCGGCGCTGAGGACTGCGGAGCGATTGCTGGGGCTGACGCGCGGCGCAGGGGACGCGATCGAGCGGTTGTACCGCATCAGGCAGGCGGGATGGGACCGCGTATTCCTGCCGCCGACGGAGGATCCGCGCCTGGTATCGCCGCTGGAGAGGGCCGTGTTTGACCGCCGCGCCGGCGAGGCCTGGTACGCGATGCGGCATATGGAGCTGGCTGACTTTGCCTGGTACTTTCGCTCGGGGCCGCCCGTGTTAGGAGCGGGGACGGGCGTTACGGCATGGGGCGGTCCGCGGCACGAATTGGTGGAATACGCGGAGAACTTGTGGGATTTTGCAAACAGACTCTCCGGGGGCGCTATTTTAGGCCGCGTCAACGTACGCCCCAAGCGGGCCATCGTCGTCATTGCGCCTGCTCTGGACCTAAGTGACCGTCTCGGGGGCTACCGCGTAGACAGGAAAGCCGCGACGGCAGAAGCCCTCGCCGGGCTCATGAATGCATACCAATCCTGCATCAAGGAGATTCATAATGAAGGCTGATCATACCAACGGACGCTTGCCGGTCCGCACAAAACTGGGCTTTGGCGTAGCCGACCTGGGCGGCAACCTGTTTTTTACCGCCATGGGTTTCTGGTCGCTCAACTACCTTACCGACACCGTAGCCATTCCAGCCGCGGCGGCTGGAGCGGCCGTCATGGTAGGAAAGCTCTGGGATGCCGTCACGGATCCTATGATGGGCTTCATCTCTGACCGCACGAGGACCCGGTGGGGACGCAGGCGACCATACCTGCTTTTCGGTTCCGTACCCCTGCTCCTCTCCATGTGGTTCTTCTTCTCCAATCCTCACATCGCCAGTCCGGTGCTCGCCACCATCTGGGCGGCATTTGCCTTGTGCCTCCTCAACACCGCCTATACCGTCGTCAACATTCCTTACTCGTCGCTGACGCCGGAACTCACCCAGGACTACCACGAACGATCGAGCCTCAATGGCTACCGTTTCGGCTTTGCGGTCATCGGGACCATTCTGGGCGCCGGCGCTGTTTTGCCCATCATAGGGCTGTTCAAGACGCGTGACGCCGGATTCTCCGCCGTCGGCGCTATTCTCGGCTTCGTGATGATGGTCACCGCGCTTATCACCTTCTTCTCTGTACGTGAGCCTGATCACTCGAAGACGCCAATGCCCGCGGAGGGCTTTTTCGAGACCTTTCTAGCGGTATTCAAGAACAAGCCGTACCTGAACATCCTGATCACCTACGCGCTGAACCTGACGGCCCTTAATTTCGTACAGGGTATACTGGTCTACTACTTCAAGTATCTCTACAACAACGAAGGCGCGACTACCCTAGCCATGATACTGCTCCTCGTTGTCGCGATGCTCTGTATTCCCGTGTCCGTCCTTGTGTCAAAGCGCATCGGCAAGAAGCTGACCTATCAGATTTCGTTCCTGATCCTCGCGACCGCCTGCATGGCCATATTCCTGTTTGGCCACATCTTCGGCATGAACTTTTTCCTCGCTATGATGGTCTACGCGGGCGTGGGCATAGGCTTTGGCTACGTGGCGCCCTGGGCCATGGTACCCGACACCATAGAATACGACGCCGTGAAGACCGGCAAGCGCAAGGAAGGAGCCTTCTACGGTATGTGGACCTTCACCTCCAAGGTGGGCACCTCGCTGGCTATCTTCCTGACCGGCGTGATCCTTAGCATAGCGAAATATTCACCGAATCTTGCCGAGCAGCTACCGTCCGCAAGGCTCGCGATCCGCATGTTGGTGGGCCCTGTACCCGCTGTTGTCTTCGTGATGGCCATCATTCTGGTGCAGTTCTATTCGCTCGACGAGAAGACTTATGAAGCGCTGATTGCCGAATCGAAGACCAAGGACCCGGTGTAACTTCAAGACTTGCCGGCAGGGCGGGGCATAGCTATTTTAGCAGGTATGGCTACGCCTACGACCCTCGCGGCTGTCCTGTTTGTGGAGCTGGCCGATTTTTCCGATCTCCTGTTTACGGACGAGCGCGCGGCTTTGGAGTTGTTGATGGCCTACCGGCGTGCCGTGGATTCCATTGTCGCCGAGCACTCGGGCGAGACGGTGGACGCGACAGGTTCAGAGCTGCTCGTCGTGTTTTCGAGCGCCGTAGCGGCGGTGCAGTGCGCCTTACATCTCAATCTGGCGCTGTTGCCGTTCGCGGCCGCGCCTGGCCTGGAAAGGCGGGCAGGGGCGAGGATTGGCGTGCATCTTGGCGAGATTTGGCGCGATTCCGGAAAGGTATACGGCAACGGCGTCAATGTGGCCGCGCGCGTGATGCAGGCCGCCCCTCCCGGCGCGCTTTTTGTGTCGGAAGATGTGTACCGGCAAGTGTCGGGTAAGCTGGACCTCTCCGTTCACGAAGTGGGAAACGCGGTGCTCAAGAACATCGACCGGCCGCTGGTGCTTTACGAAATCGATGCAGGCAGGGGCTTTTTCGGCGGGGAAGCGAGCCGTACGGAGCGAAGATCTTCGGCGCCCGGTGCGCGTTCCTCCGAGAACACGGGCGACTCCGCGCGCGACCCACTGCATGAGGAGCCGCATGGATCTCCGCAGGGCGCGCATCCGCACACGCCGTCCCATTTGTCGCACGGCACGGCACGGCCGACGTCCAGGCTGGCGACGGAACTACGCGATTCCATTACCCGCGAGGTACAGGACGCGCTGACTGGAGCCTGTATATCCCGCGGCAGAACCGGGCGAGGCCTTACCGTTACTATGGGGCCGGGCGCCTCGGGCGGTCCAGCGGAAAAAACGCCCGCACGCGCCGCGGGAGGCGCCGCCGCGCCGGATGATTCTGAAACGCGGCGCGAAAAGGCTTCCGAGGCGGTCGCGAGAGCCACGAAGGGCCTCGTGATGAGCGGCGGCATTGCCGCGGGTCTGGGCTACGGGTACGCGGCGACCGGGAAGTGGCCGTTCGCCCTCGGCGCGGCCATCGTTGTCCTTGCGCCTTTCCTGGCCAACCTCAAACGGCTCGTGACGGCCTTATCGGAACTCAGGCTCATCGATAGGTGCGCCAGGCGGAACACTGTTAAAGACTGATTAGTTCATCGAACCTTGTGTCCCCTTCAGCAGGCGTACTTAGGCACGTAGGTGGCACCAACCTTGAGCGGCGTCACGGCTTCCTTGCGCCAAATCTTATTGCCTT
>CAZNCK010000097.1:0-13932 GCA_964571545.1 uncultured Treponemataceae bacterium
CGTTGATGCGGTCGCCGGCGTCGCCCAGCCCCGGCATGATGTAGGCCAGCTCGTTAAGCGCCGGATCCATCCACAGCGTGTAAACCGTCATGTTTTCAACGGCGCGTACAGCGCGCAGGGCGCCCTTGAGCGCGGAGATGATTGTCAGGAACTTGACCGACTTAGGCTTTACGCCGAGGTCGAGTATGTACTTTACCACGGTGACAAGGCTGCCGCCGGTCGCGTTCATCGGGTCGGCGAAGATCAGGTCCTTGCCGTCCAGTTCCTCGGGGCGGAAGTACGAGCGATCCAGGTCCAGCACGTATTCCATCGTCGATTCGTTCTTGCTGTCGTCTCGCTTTATCTTGAATAGGGCGAACGGCGTGACATAGCCCTTGGACGAAAATTCCTGGATTTCCTTGGACAGTATCATCGACGGCAGGAGGGCGCCGCGCAACATTACGCACATGACGGTATTGTCTATGCGATCGTCGATGTTGGGAATCTTGTGCACGGCGAAATTCTGGACCGGATTAGTGACCGGCGTGCGCGTTATCAGGTAGTTCTTGTTCTCGCTCTTGGCGCCGCCGAAGGCCAGCCCGAACAGAAGCTCGTAGGCCCGCTGGGTGTAGTACATGAACTCCTGGCGCTGGGTATTTGTATCGCGGAGCTTGGCTATGAGCCGGGAAGCCTCGCCGTGGTTCTCTGGGGCCGTCTCGAAGGAGTAGACCTTGATGCGCGGTTCGGCCTTGCAGATTTCCTGCATGAGGGCGCCCATCTCGTTGTACAGCGTTATGAGGTTGGCTTCTTCCTTCCTGCGCTCGGGATCACCGCGAGCGGCGGAAAGGATGCTGAAGGACAACATGGCCTTGCGGTACAGGGCATCCATCCTGTCTATTAGCACTCGGTCATCGTCGGTGAGATATCCGTCCAGATCCTGGGCTTTGAGCACTACCTTATTCATCGAGTTCCTCCGGGGTCGCGCCGCGTGTCGTCCGCGACAATTACTGCGGCGGCCGCCGCGACGGAGGCCCTCCGCAACCAGGTACCGGAAACCGTCAGGCCCGGCGAATGACCTCGCCCATGTCTCCGTTACCTATACCGACGGCATTGCCCTCGTCGAAGTCTAGGTGACATTCCAACGCGTACGCCGCGTTGACCCGGCAGATCACGTTAAGAAACACAGCGCCGCGCTCTCCCGGAACCTTAAGGTCTACTATCTCGTTGTCCTTGACCCCAAAGCGCTCGGCGCTGGCCGGGTCGAAGTGGATGTGGCGCTTGGCGATGATTAGTCCCTTGTCCTTCTTGATCGTGCCCTTGGGGCCTTCGAGCTCAAAGGGCGTGGAGCCGTCGAGCTTGCCTGATTCGCGGGTGGGGCAATCGGGTACGCCGAGCTTGAACATCTCGCTGGCTAGGATCTCGCACTGGGTTTCCTTGCGCTCCGGCCCGAGCACGCGGACCTTGGCTATGGCGCCTTTTGGTCCCTTGATGGTAACCACTTCGTCGCAGGCGAACTGGCCGGGCTGCATCAGGTCCTTGGTCTTGGTCAGCTTGTGCCCAGGCCCGTACAGTGCTTCAACATCGGCGGCGCACAGGTGGATGTGGTGGTTGGATAGATTGATGAGGACCTTAGTCTCGGGCATGGTATCTCCTCGTCGCCGCTTGATGCGGCTGTGTTCAAAGGTAGGACGCGCGCCGTTAGGCCACGCGCCGAGGCAGTATAGCAAGTAAAAGTACTATTGTCACGGTGGAACCTGGACAGATAAGACTGTGGAAGAATAACGAAGAGAATAAGAGGATAAGAGGAAAGAAAGAGTCAGGAATAAGATGAAAGCTGGAGAAGTATTGGGAATTAAACAAAGAGACACTGAGAAGATGAAGAATACTGAGTTGAAAGATAACTTTCTAAAGCCGCAGTGATATTTTATCCATTTTCTCCATATTTTCAGTTAAATGTACCAGTAGTTTAAAAAACTGTTACGCTTCTTAACATTGCGAGTCAATTTCATACAATACGTCTACATGCACACTTGCTATGGAACAGTCCTACTACCAGCGGACCAGGTCAATAAACTCGTTATATGTCAAAAGGGGCAAGAACAAGCTCGAATAATAAACCAATCTATCAATATGCAAATCCAGGCTTAATCAAACTTGCTTTTTAGCTTCAATAACATCTATTGAGTCTTCACTAACTATAGTTGTTGATTCAGCTGGGGTATCTTGATTTTTAGGCGTTGAACCTACTAAATCAGATAGAGTGTCGAGCTTGTCTTTTTGCTTCTTTTTCTCAATTTTCTTTATGACTTTGGTATACCTATCAAGAGCGCTTGTAGATTCCGGAGAATCAATTATTTCTCTTTTTAGAACGTCGTTTCTAATAATGCTTATAATTTCATCATTGTCTATGCGTATCTGCGAGTTGATCTTCCTCAACTCCAAACATTTCTGATAGTACATCGCTGACAATCACTACTGTATCAGCTTCATTTATATCTCTTGCTCTTGCCTGGTCGATGACCTTTTGAATTCTGATAAGATTGTCTTTGAACCTGTCATAGACCTTTACGGGAATGTTCGTCATTTCAATCCTCCAATAAAATAGTTACTAATCTACTCATCGCTGTTTAAGAATTTCCCACAATGTGGGCATTTCTCTGGATGCATGTTTTTTTTTGCATTTATCTGGCCAATAAAACCAGAACTTATAATTGCCGTTGGCAGTGCGACTAGTCCAATTCCTAATACTGAAATTATACCACTTAACAATTTGCCTAATACTGTGACCGGGTAGATATCGCCATATCCTACAGTCGTAAGCGTAGCCACGGCCCACCAGGTCGAAGCAATAATATTGGGGAATTTATCTGGCTGAGCCTCATTCTCTATAAAATACATTACTGACGAAGAGAATAGGATCATCAGTATTGATATAAAGGATGTGGCAAGAAGACTGTCTTTTTCTTTTTTTAACACTCTTCCGATTATCTTCAACGAATTGCTATATTTATTTAACTTGAATATTCTGGTCAATCTTAACAGCCTCAACATTCTGATGAACCTTAGATCAAATGTGAATAAGAAAGGTACATAAAATGGAAGAATAGCAAATAAGTCTATCAAAGCAGGCGCCGAGAACAAGTATTTTAATCGTGGATGTGTAGATTCAGGATATAGGTAACAAGATGTCCAAACCCTCAGGGCATATTCGCTTGTGAAGAGTATCACTGAAACTATCTCAAAGATCCAAAGAAAATTAACAAGAGATCCGGGAAGTTCGTTGAATGAACCTACTATGACGGCCAGGATGTTTAATAGAATGAGAATAAGGATGACTATATTAAATACACGCCCTGCAAAATCAGAGGGTTTGGTATTTTCCATTATTTCGAACACTCGTTTTCTATAATTCATGCCAGTCCAATAAATTTTTCTGAAGATTTATTATTATCATTACCTAATCTTACTTTGAAATTGGTATTTGTCAAGGAAAAGGAAGACAGTGCACGCAGGGTATTGCCAGTTTCAGGAGTGACTTTTGGAAAAGCCATACCCTCTCCTTGGAGTAGTAAAGCCGTTTACACAAAATTCGTTACAGGCTCACAGGCTCAGAAATTCTTTCCTGTCTCTTTTACTCTTATTCTCTTCGTTAGTCTTTTTTATGACCCTCGAAGTCATTTCGTTCTGTTACAAGGACTTTTTGGCGTCTACGATGACAAGCTGTGGGGTTTCCTGGCCGTTCCAGTAGTTGCGCTGGAGGCGGAAGGCCAGATCGAGGCGGTCGGTGGCGGTAAAGTCCTTGTTGTAGCGGTCGGCGGAGGTCCACCACAGGGCCGGCCAGCGGTGGGCGCCGAAGTCCAGAAGCAGCTTCAGGTGGCTCTTCTCCTGCTTGCCCACTATGTCTATCTGCAGGATGGGCACGGCCTTAGCCATGAATACGAGCGGCGGGTTGCCTTCGCCGTACGGCTCGAGACGTTCCACCAGCGCGGCCAGACTCGGAGCAAGGTACTCGTGGGGTAGCTCGGCGTCTATGTCCATGGTCTCTTCGATTTCATCGAGGTCGACCGCGGACAGGTATTCGGCCGCCATGCGTTCGAACTCGGGCCACTTGTCCGCCGGCAGGCTAAAACCCGCCGCGGCGTCGTGGCCGCCATAGTCGTAGAACAGGGCGGAACAGTACTCCAGGAGTCCCTTGACGTTGAAGCCGCGGGCGCTCCGTACCGAAGCGACAGCGCTGCCGTCCGCCATGAAGGTAGCCGCCACGGCCGGCGCCTTGAAGGTGTCCGCGAGCCGGGAGGCGACGATGCCGGTGATTCCGCGGAAGATGTCCGGCCTGCCGACGATAACATACTTGCCGCCCGAAGCCTCGGCGGATTCGCAGGCAGCGGGAAAGATGGCGTCCCAGCATTCGGCGCCAAGGCGGCGGCGCTCCTGGTTGAGTTCCAGCAGGGCGTCGGCCTGGGCGCCTCGTTCGGCGGCGTCCTCCGCCAGCAACATCTTTACGGCCACATCGGGCTTGCCCATGCGGCCAGCGGCATTGATGACCGGGGTCAGCTGCCAGGCGGCATCGTTGGAGCTTATGCGTTTGCCTACGAGGTTCTGTCTGGCCACGAGTTCGGCGAGGCCCTTACGCGGCTTGCGGTTGAGGGCGGCCAGGCCCTGGCGGACGAGGATGCGGTTCTCGTCGCGCAGCGGCATCAGGTCTGCTATTGTCGAAAGCGCGACCAGCTGGAGGGCATCGCCATCGGTTTCACCATGGCATCCTGCCTTGCGGAGGGCGAACGAGGTAAAGAGGCTTGCGAACGCGTCCAGTTCGCCGGTGACGCCTTCAGTGTATTTGCCTATCTTCGACATCTCGGCAAGCCTGACGAGGCTGGCACCGGCGGCCTGCGGTATCACTTTGCCAACATCGGGTCTGACGTCATAAAAGTTCACCTCGGCGGCCTTGCCCAGAGCCAGGGTCAGGAGGCGTTTCTGTACTTCGCCGTCCCACACGAATATTTGTCGGTCCTTGAGGAAGGGCACGAGCCGGGTACGGTGGAGTTCCACCATACCGGGCACTATGGTCTCGGTTATCCTGGCCGTCTCCACGAGGTTGGTAAGGCGCAGCGCCTCGATCACATAGGCGTCCTTGACGGGCCTAACGTTGAGGAGGGCTATCTGCTGTTTGTACAGGCCGCTTTTGGCGAAACGCAGGGCCCAGGAGAGCTTGTACGCTACACCGCAGCCGGAGAGGTCGCGGAACGGGTAACCGCACGCGGTCAGTTTGGGGTTTATAACGGCAAGCGCGGGGGGCGGCGTTTCGGCCTGCAGAACATGGTGGTCGACGACTATGACGTCTATGCCCTTTTCCTTGGCGTACGCTATCTCCGCATGGTTGGAGATGCCGCAGTCAACGGTGATGATCAGGCTGCCGTAGTTGGCGGCGAATTCGTCTATGGCCGCGAGAGACAGGCCATACTTCTCGTCCTCGTTAGGTAGGCGATACGCGGCCTCGATGCCCAGCGCGGCCAGCGCCTCGATCATCAACGTTGTTGCGGAGATGCCGTCGGCGTCTCGGTCGCCGAACACGAGCACCTTCTCTTCTTCATCCGCCGCGAGGAGGATGCGGTCTACGGCGTCCTCCATAGCGGTGAAGAGAAAGGGATTGCGGAGAAAGCGGGTGTCGTCCTCGAGGTAGAACAGCGCGTCTCCCGGCGCCTGGACGCCGCGCCGCGCCAGAATGGAGGCCGACAGCAGATCGAGGCCGAAGCGCTCCGCCAGCTCGCGGATGGCCGAGGGGGAGACGTCGCGCTTCTTCCACCTCATAGCGCTGTTATTTCTTTGATGACGATCGGGTTCTGAGCGGGTTCGGCCGGGCCTATGGCCAAGGCGCCGGATATGAGTTCCCAGGCGGCGTCGAGCGACGCGGCATCCTTGCCATACACGGTGGCGACCAGGTCTCCAGCCGCTACGCGCGCGCCTTTCTTGCGCTGGAAGATGAAGCCGACATCCGGCGCGACAGGGTCAGAGGTCTTGTTGCGTCCAACGCCCAGGTACACGCCCGCGAGGCCTATCTTGAAGGCGTCGATAGACTGGATGTAGCCAGCGGAAGGCGCACGCAGTTCGCGAACAAAGGCCGAGCGGTAGGCGCCGCAAAGCGCGAGCATCCTGTCCACATCGCCGCCTTGGCTTTTGACGTTGCGAATGAACAATTCGTATGCCTTGCCCGACGACACGGCTTCTTCGCACATTTTCGTCGCACTGGCAGTATCCGTGGCGATGCCTGCGGCAACGAGCATCCAGGCCGAGAGGCGGTAGGTGACTTCCATGAGATCGGCAGGGCCGGAGCCCTTGAGGCAGTCGATTGACTCTTCTACCTCGAAGAAATTGCCAACCTTGTCGCCCAGAGGCTCGGTCATGTCGGTAATCACGCCGACGATGCGCTTGCCCATGGCCTGGCCGGTCCGCACGAGGCTGGAGGCGAGGCGCTCGGCGTCCTCCACGGTCTTCATGAACGCGCCGGGGCCGCTCTTCACGTCGAACACGAGGGCCTCGGCGCCCTCCGCGACTTTCTTAGACAGTATGCTGGCTGTGATGAGGGGCACCGACTCGACGGTGGCCGTTACGTCGCGCAACGAATAGAGTTTCTTGTCGGCGGGTACGATGGCGTCGGTTTGGCCGGTCATGGCAAAGCCATCGCGCTCGAGGTACTCCCGGAAGCGCTTCTCGTCCAACCTGGTGGTGTAGCCGGGAATGCTTTCGAGCTTGTCCAGGGTGCCGCCGGTGTGCCCGAGCGCGCGGCCAGACATCATCGGCACCCTTACGCCGCAGGCGGCCACGATGGGCGCCAGTATCAGCGACACCTTGTCGCCCACCCCGCCGGTGGAATGCTTATCGACGAAGGGGCCCTTGATGCCGGCGAGGTTCATAGTCGAACCGGAGCGGAGCATCAGGTCGGTCAGGTCGGCCGTCTCGCGGAAGCTCATGCCGCGAAAGAATACCGCCATCAGCCAGGCGCTGACCTGGTATTCTGGCACCTCGCCGGATACATAGCCATTGACGATAGTGGCCAGTTCTTCGCGGGACAGCTCACCGCCGTCGCGTTTCTTCATTATAATGTCTACGGCCCTCATGTCGGCCTCCTTACAGTAAACCTGAATTCAGGGTCTTGAGCGGCGTATCGGCGGCCTTGCGCGCTAGGTCGAGGGCAAAGGCCTTGAACGCGGCCGAGGCCTCGTCGCCCAGCCCCACTCGGACAGCCTCGACGAAGGATGCGCGGTCCGCGGATTCGAGCCAGGCTAGCACGCCCGACGACACGAGTATCGTGTCCTGCCCCGGTTCAAGGCAGTGCGGACAGACGAAACCGCCTGTCCGGCGGGAGTAGGAGTGTACCGTATCGCGGCGGGCATCAGCCCCATGGCCTCCAACGCCCGCACGGTAAAGAGCGAAACTGCTCGGCCCACGGCACGGGAATCCTTGCCCCCCCGCGAGGTCGCTTCGTCGAAGGCTGAAAGAGCGCTTGAAACGAGGGAGAGCGCATCGGCCCAATCGCCGCCGAGGGCGCTGGTGGCTATCATAAACTCGCTGACAAACGAGGCCGCGGCTATGGAGTCAAGATTGCCTCGGATGCCCTGATATTCGCGCAAGGGGTCAAAATCGGTGAGCTTGATGAGGCCCTTGGCGGTGTCGCGGTAGATCCAGGCCGTGCCGTAGTGCCAGGGCGACGCGAGGGAACGCAGCTTGCTCTTGCCGCCGCCGAACACGAACGCCTCCACGAGTCCTTCTTCCGCTGACAACAGCGTGGCTACGCGAGCGCCCGAAGGCACTTCTTTGGAGCGCAGTATGATCGCTTCGAAGGATGCTGAACGCGTTGCCATAGGATGAGCGAGTATCCGTCCCTCTCGGCGCGGCTGTCAAGGCTCGAACTATGTCGCGGCTACGCGAAGACAAACCGCACTGCTTGCGGAATCCGCAAGGCCGCGCGACAATTGCACTGAATACCCATATTGAAAGGAGCAGTCATGATATTCATACCTATAGGTCTCGCGGCCGCGGCCCTCATCCTTCTCCTCACGGGAAAAAGCCAGGGCAAGAAAGCCTTCGACCTGGTCTCTACCGAGACGGCCACGGCCGCGGGCCTGGCAATGGAAGCCTCCGACGTGGCCAAGGAAATCGGCTCTGGCTCATTCACCAAGGTCACTGAAGTCAAGGGAACCGTCGAATGCGCTTCTCCGCTACGGGCGGAGATGTCGGGCGTCGGCTGCGTTTGGTACCGCTCCACGGTGGTCCGCGAATACGAGGAAAGCTACACCGAACGCGATGCCGAGGGTCGTACGAAATCCGGCACGAGGCGCGGTTCTGAAACCGTCTCGACCAACGAGCGCCGCGCCCGATTCATGGTACGCGACGCAACCGGCGCCGTCGAGATCGACCCCGAGGGCGCGCCCATAGACGGCGAGCGGGTGCTCTCCAAGTTCGAGCAGGGCGAAGCGGGCTCGGCCTTATCCATTGGCGGATTTAGGTTATCGTTAGGCGCGATAGGCGGGGGCCGCCGCACCCTGGGCTACAAGATTGAAGAATGGGCTCTGCCTATAGGCGCGCGCGTCTACGTATTCGGCGAAGCCAGGGACGATGGCGGCGCTCTCCGCATCGCCAAACCATCAGCCAAGGGCGGCAGGTTCATAGTGACGATAAAAAGCGAAGAGCAGCTCCTGTCGTCGGCTAAAACCGGGTCAAGGGTGTTGAGCGTCATCGCCGGCGTCATGGCGGCCGGAGCCATAGTCACGCTCGTACTCGTGATATTGGGAATCCTCTGAAGTGTCTTGTATCCGGCATGGGCGTCTCCATGCCGGATCTGTTGTCTAGAACCGGTATCGCACTCCGAGGCCGCCGGATCCGCCCGGTGCCAGGGAGGGAAACAGGTACAGGTCCAGGCCAAGCTCTAGGAACAGTTCGATGGGGATATTCCTAAAGCGGTACGAAATGCCCGCGGGTACTCTGGCGCCGAATTGAGCTCCGCCGTCATACACGTTGACGATGGCGCCGAATCCGACGAATGGCGTAAAACTGGCCGACTCGATGACTACCATGCCGGGAAACGCATACTCGTAATTGCCCTGTAGCAGGATAGAGAAGCCGCTGTTGCCGCCGGCGAGATTCCACGCCGCCTTGAAGTCCGCCCATGAGGTCCTGGAGAGGTCCATCTGGAAATCGATACCGGTAGGCTGCCCTAAAAATAGACCAATGCCCATTGGACCATCAGCCGGATTGCTGGGTATCGTTATAGTCGTCTCTGTTTTCTTGGCTTTTGCCTTGCTCTTGACCGGGGCGGCTACCGCTGGAGCTACCAGCGCTACGCACAACAGAAAGATTGCTACAAATCGCTTCATTGAATCTCCTTATCATCGACAGGCAAATACAGTACCATATCGCTCGGTTAATTTCGAGCGTGTTCACAGGGGAGATAGACAGTGCTGAGCTACAGGCACGGCTTTCATGCCGGCAACCATGCGGATGTCCTCAAACATATCGTGCTCATGGACTGTATCCGGAGGCTCCTCAAGAAGGACGCGCCGCTTTTGTATGCGGACACGCACGCGGGCGCCGGTTCATACCTGCTACGGGAAGGTTACGCCGCGATGAACGAGGAGTGGGCGGGCGGTATCGAAAGGCTCGCCGCGTTGGCCCCGGCGGACGCTATGCCGGAGGTTTTGCCGGCGGCGGCGGCCGAGTATATGGCGCTCGTCCGCCGCTGCGCGCCGGCCTACCCCGGTTCGCCAATGCTGGCCGCGAGACTACTGCGCCCGCAAGACCGCCTCGCGCTCTTCGAGCTTCACCCGAGCGATTTTTTGCCGCTCTCGGCCTTGTTCGCGGGGGACAACCGCGTCCAGACTCGGAATTCCGACGGATTTGCCGGACTGAACGGAGTCCTGCCGCCAATCTCGCGCCGCGGGCTAATCTTCATAGACCCGTCGTACGAACTGGCGGCTGACTACGACCGCGTCGTAGAGGCCGTAGAGAAGGCGCTCCGCCGTTTCTCCAACGGCGTCTACCTAGTGTGGTACCCGTTGCTGGAGCGCGAGGAGGCGCGGCGCCTGCCGAACCGCCTCGTCCAGTTGACCGACAAATCGATTGAGCTAAAATTGCGCGTTCGCGCGAGCCTGCCAGGAGAACGTGGCATGTCGGGCTCAGGGCTGGTCGTGCTTAACCCGCCATGGCAGCTCAAGGAGATGCTCGACGAGCTATTACCCTGGCTGACACGCGCGCTCGGCGAGGGCGAAGGCGCGGGATGGACTATGTCCACCGCGCCTGTTACTGGTACCTGAAGAAGCCCTGCCCCGATTTCTTGCCCAGGTGCCCCGCCTGCACCAACTTGACCAACAAGGGGCAGGGTCGATATTTCGGATCCTTGAATCCGCTGTACAAGACTTCCATAATCGCCAAGACGGTGTCGAGTCCTATGAAATCAGCCAGCGCCAGCGGCCCCATGGGTTGATTAGTGCCCAGCTTCATGGCCTTGTCTATGTCCTCGGGTGACGCAAGCCCTTCATATACCGCAAAGGCGGCCTCGTTGAGCATCGGGATGAGTATCCTGTTGACTATGAACCCGGGATAGTCCTGGGACACGGCGATTTCCTTGCCGATAGCGGCGGCGACGGCCGAGACAGCGCTGAAGGTTTCCTCGCTGGTTTCATATCCGCGGATCACCTCGACGAGTTTCATCACGGGAACCGGGTTCATAAAATGCATGCCGATCACCCTGTCGGGGCGTTTCGTGGACGAAGCAAGTTTGGTGATCGGTATCGAAGATGTGTTTGACGCGAGTATGGCTTCCGGCTTGAGGAGCGCGTCGAACTGCCTGAAAATATCCAGCTTCAGCGCTTCGTTCTCGCTGATGGCCTCGATCACCAGGTCGGATGACGCTAGGTCGTCAGGAGCGGCGGAGGTCAGGATTCTGGCCAGGCTCGCCTCAACGGCTTCGGCGTCGATGCAGGCTTTTTCCGCAAGTTTTCTCAGGCTCTTTTCTATATTCGACCGGGCCTTGGATAGCTGGGCTGAGGCCACATCGAAAAGAACTACATCATATCCGGCTTGCGCGCAGACCTGTGCTATGCCGCCGCCCATCTGGCCCGAGCCGATGACGCCTATGTTCCTGATCATGTTGTCCTCCTTGCGAGCTACTAAAAAATATAAAACCCCGCCGTTACGGAAAGCCGGAACGGCGGGGCAATTCGTCAAGCGGGCGCGACGCCTACGCGGAGGCATCCCCTCAGGCATCGCGTTCCGCGCTGAACCTGATTAGACGACGCCCATGCTGCCGAGCACGATGGCGATTACGCAGGTAGCCACAGGAATGACGACCGAGACCATGCCGATGTCCGCATAGCCTTGCTTGTGGGTTATGCCGGTGATGCCGAGCAGGGTAACGACCGCGCCGTTGTGCGGCAAACTATCGAGACCGCCACACGCAATGGCCACCACGCGGTGGAGCACTTCGGGATTGATCCCCAAGGCGATGGCCTGGTTGTAGAACGTCTCGCCCATCGCGCCGAGGGCGATGCTCATGCCGCCGGACGCCGAGCCGGTGATGCCCGCAAGCACGTTAGTCGCGACCGCGGCGGTGATGAGAGGATTATCGGAGAGGCCAAGCAGCGCGGCCTGGACGATGGCGAAGGCGCCAAGGGTTTTCACGACATTGCCGTAACCGACTTCGCTTGCGGTGTTGAGGATGGGAAGCATCGAGCCGAACACGCCGGCGTTGACGGTCTCCCTGACCTTGAAGCGCTTGAAGTTGAGGGCGATGGCCGTGACGATGCCGACGATCAGGGCGATGATGAGGCCCCAGTTGCCGCGCACCGAGTTGATTGAAGTCTCGAAGGGCTTGGCCTTCAGGTACTCGAAGGCGGGATTGTTGGCCGAGTAGACGAAGGTGATGAGCAGGTAGTTGAGAATCAGGACGATGAGGATAGGGATGAGGGCAATCAGAACCTTGGGCAGATTCGAGTTGTCGACTGCCTTGAAATCCTCATTTTTGTGATCGCCGTAGAATTCACCCTTGGCGTTCAGTTTCTTGGCGCGCGCCATGAGCCACCAGGTTCCAAAGATGAACATGATGAGGCCGGCGATTATGCCGAGGACGGGGGCCGCGTAGACGGTCGTCTTGAAGAAGGTCATCGGGATGGCGTTCTGGATCTGCGGCGTGCCGGGGAAGGCCGTCATCGTGAACGTGAACGAACCGAGGGCGATGGCGCCGGGGATGAGGCGCTTGGGCGTGCCGGCTTCACGGAACAGGTGGGCCGCGATCGGATAGACGGCGAACACTACGACGAAGAGCGAGACGCCGCCGTAGGTGAGCACGCCACAGGTCAGTACCACGGCCAGGATGGCTTTTTCCTTGCCGACCTTGGTGGCGATGGCGTGGGCGATGGCCTTGGCGCTGCCTGAATCTTCCATGACCTTGCCGAAAATGGCGCCGAGCATGAATACCGGGAAGTAGAGCTTGAGGTAGTTGGCCAGGTTGGGCATGAAGACCTGGGTATAGGTCGCGATGAGCGGCATACCGGAGAACGCGGCGGCCAGAAGCGCCAAGATGGGCGCGAGGATGAGGACGGAAATGCCGCGGTACGCGAGGTACATCAGCAACCCGAGGGACAATATGATTCCGATTACTCCGAACATGATTTCCTCCATGAAGTAGTGTGATTAGAGACAGACCTGTTGTGCGCGCTATTGATTCGTTGGACCGATTATCTGCAGCTTCGCACGGTTACGGCATTATGGCCGTTTTGAGCCAGATTGCTCCTCCTTGCCTGTTTCAGGATCGGGCGGATAGCTCCGTCCGCTAAATGACAACGCTCTGCGCTACTTCAAGCGCCTCAGCACGGTTACAGAATTGGTCACGGCCGAGCCGCCCACGTTGAGCGTAGCCGTGACCTCGGGAGCGCCGGACGCGCGAGCCGCGCCAAGGGGCTTGCCGAGCATCTGCTTGTAGAGAAGCACATGCATGGATGCGCCGGTAGCCCCAACCGGATGTCCCTTGGCCTTGAGGCCGCCCGATAAATTGACGGGGCAGGCATCCCCGGGAGAGAAGCGGCCAGCGACAAAATCGCGCCCCGCTTCGCCATCCTTTGACAGGCCGAGAGCCTCCGTGCAGAGCAGCTGATTGATTGTAAAGCAGTCGTGCACCTCGGCGGCTTTCAGATCCTTGGCTCCGATTCCCGCCTCGCCAAAGGCCTGGGAGACGGCTCGTTTTGCCGCGACCAGCTCGTGCATGTTCTCCCTGTCCGCTATGGCGAAACGTTCTGTCGTATGTCCGATTCCGGCAAATTCGATGACCGCTTCCTTTCGGGCCTTTGCGATATCTGTCCTCGTGAGGACGAGAGCCGCGGCGCCGTCGGTCACCAGAGAGCAGTCATGCAGCCGCAACGGATCGGCTACCATGGGATTCTTATCTTCTGGCAGTTCCATGATCGCGTCAGCGGTAAAGAGCTGGGCCCTGTCGCTCGGACCACCCTTGCCGAAATGAGCAAGCGGATTGAGCACTCCGTTGCGATACATGAGCGCGCCCGCGGAGGCAAGCATTCGCCTGAACTCTTCATCGCCCAGGCCATAACGCGCCTTGTAGCCTTTTGCGTACTCAGCGAATAGACCGGGGAAGGTCATCCCCGCGCCACCCTCCGTGGGCCAGTAGGAAGCGCCGGCGAGCGCATGCGTAACGCCTGCCGTCTTGAGGAGGTTCATCTTTTCAACGCCGACAACGAGAACTGTCTTGTAGCGTCCGCTTTCTATTCCGTATATCGCGTTGAGTATAGCCATTGAAGAACTGGCGCAGGCCCCCTCCACACGCTGGGTCGGCTTAAACCGGAAGGCCTCGGGGTACGCCTCAAGGGCATACGGCCCCAGATGGTCCTGGTTAGTAAAGAGCCCTGGGGCAAAGGCCCCGACCCATATCGCGTCTATCTCCTCAGGAGC
>CAZNCK010000098.1:0-8979 GCA_964571545.1 uncultured Treponemataceae bacterium
AAGCACGCGGTCAACCTCGGGCATAACCTTGAGGATCTTGTTGATCTTCAGCGGAGTCAGCGAGAGCGACACAAGGCTGGCTATCTTGTCGCCTACCTTGAGGTCACGGTCCTTGAGCGCCGAGCCTATCCTAGCCACCTTGCCGATGAGCATGCCGCCTGATCCGGTAACGGGATTCTGCTGCTTGCCGCGGGCCGCGACTATCTCCAGAATCTTCTTGCCGATCTTGTCAACGTCGTGTCCGGCCTCTTCCTCGATCTGCGTAAAGCTGGCAGAATCCACATTGAGGGCGATCACGTCGAGCAGGATCTCGTTGTCGTAGACCTTGGACATGTCGTTGTCGATCTTGTCCGCCGTCTGCGGCATTGCACCAACCGGCGAAATGACGCGGTGGGTGCCGTACTTGTTCCCTACAGCCATAGTACCTCCTATAAAAAAACCAACACAGAGTATATGAGTAAAAGAGCCAGGAAAGAGAAGAATCCTAAAAGAATTCTCCTCCTTTCTCTTTCTTTCCTCTTATTCTCTTATTCTCTTCGTTTCTCTTACACTAAAAACGTCGCCGGAATTTTAAGCAAAGACTATACCTTATAAACCCGCACGTGAAGAACCGTCAAGCAATACTGAAATTACCGTTTCAATTATTGATCAGAAGACCTGATCAGAGCGGGATTCAATTATAATGGAAACAGGATGAACAGGATAAGAAAAGAGAGGAACAGGATAGGAGAATTCTAAAATTTTGATTGTCCTATCTCATAATGCATCATCTCTTCGAATTCATCCTGTAAATCCTGTCTGATCATTGATGGGAGGCGTTAAACACAGGCCGATGCAAGAAATAGGAAATATCGATTGAAGCGAAGGCCCTGTTTAATGAAGAGTTAGTATATCGATTATTTGTTCAATGACTGGCCTGCGGTCCTGTTCACACAAGTTGCCGATGCGTTCAACTTCCTTGGCCTCGATGGTAGCCAGCTTTGCAGTGCGAACGACCGATGCAGCCGACAATCCTGCGGAGCCAAGCTCCGAGACTGAAACATCTCCTGGCCAGCCACGATTCTGGGCACTGGTAATCATGAGTACCCACAGGAGTCCATGCGTGGTCTGAATACCATCTGATGAAACCACCAGAGCAGGTCGACGCTCCCGAACCGGTCGGTCGGTATAGGGGAACGGCACCTTGATTACATCCCAGGCGCTAAAGATCGGCATACGCCCTCGTATCGGCCTCTGAAGCCCACTCGCTGAACGTAGCAAACGGATCATCAACAGCAGCGGATGGCGCGCGGGTCAGAATCACCTTGCCGTCCTCTATTATGGCATACGCGATAGCGTCACCTTTTTTGAGATGCAACGCCACTCGCACCGGTTGAGGAATTGTCGTTTGAGCCTTGCTCGTCAGGGTACTGGTTATCACGGACGGCTCCTGTAGGCAATGGATTTCCTTACAGAAAAATGTAAGGAAAATCATTACCAGCTGTCAAGGCTCCTGGCCAATCTCCTGCGTGAGGAATACTCGAAATACTTCCTTGCACCTGTAGTATACTTGTCATGGAGGATAATACATGCGCCAAGTCATCGTGTACCCGGGAGAGAATGGATTTTATGTAGCTGAATGCCCGAGCCTGCCAGGTTGCATCTCTCAGGGAATAACCAAAGAAGCCACCCTGGAAAATATAAAAGAAGCCATACAAGCATATATTGACGCACTGGAGGATCAGGGCAGACCTATTCCCGCCGAGAAGTTCGATTCAATGCTCGTTGCTGTATGAGCACGCTTCCCAGAATTTCAGGCCGACAAGCAATAAGCGCTCTCGCAAAAGTCGGTTTTAACATAATCCGACAAAACGGTAGTCATGTTGTATTGAAACGCAGTGATCCCTTTGCCCAGCTCGTCATCCCTGACCATAAAGAATTGGATACTGGTACTTTACGGGCAATAATCAGGCAAGCAGACCTCTCTGTAGCTGAATTCATCGTACTTTTATAACTTCTTTTGACTTGTTTAAATATAAATCAAGAAATCAGTATTGTCTTACTTAAGAGTTGTCGCATTAAAAAACCGGACGAGACAATGAATCCCGTTCGGCCATAACATCGCAATGCCTTACAATTGATAGAATTACCTGGCTTTGTACCAGGCCGCGTCGGAAGCGTCTATACGCGACTCGTACGTGCCGAACAGGTCCGGCGCAAAGTGCAGCCCCTCCAGCAGCACCCAACGGCGCGCGTCCGTCCAGTCTGAGCCCAGTTCAAGGTAACGGGCGTAGGCCCGCGGGTAGGTTTCAACGATCAGGAGCTTGGAAAGGTCATTCGGAAGCGCCGGGTTGAACGGCAGTTTGTATATCTTGAAAGCCGTGGCGGGCTCTATGCTTCGGGGTTTGCTATCGCTTCCTTGTTAGTCAGATACACTATAGTCCAATAGCGATAATCGCCATACACAGCGGCGCTGACAGCCTTGAGCGTATTTCCAGCCACCACGCTGTAGTCCTCCCGCACGTTGGCCTTGAGGCTCTCAATGCCCGGGCCCATGTCGGATGAAGCCACCGTCGCGGCGCATCTACGACGCTTGTGACGGCGCCGGTGGCTTGCGTTGCGGTAATCTCCTCAAAAATAAAAGAACTGCCGGCAATCAGCTCAACAGCGAGCAACAGTAGCTTTTTCATACCTGTAATCCTCCCCAATTTTTATAGGCACACCATAAGATGCGGCGCCAAATAACAAGGGCTTCTATTCAAGATTTCCACGTAAAGCCACAAAACAAGACCAGTGCACCATTTCATGCCAGTTTTATCGAATCTTTTCCTATTCGTTGCGGGTGCATTATTGCTGGGTTGTGGTATATTACTAGTAAATCTTTTTAGGAGGATATTAGATGAAGAAGATAGTACGATTGAGCGCCATTGCGCTGTTAGCTTTTGCGGCCATTTCGATGACAGGATGCGATCTTTTCGGGGCCGTCATAGCGAGCGTAAGCGGAAAAGCTGTAAACGCACAGGCGGCCGGCGATGCCACTGATTTCTATAAAAATGACTCCATCACTCTGGTTGGCGCATCAATAACGCTGACCAACCAGTCTGCCGACGGTGAGGACGCGGCGGGAACAGTATCCAGCGACGGCACCTTCTCCATACTCGACGTCGAGCCTGGTCGCTACATCCTGTCCGGTAGCCGCAGTGGATGGACCTTCGTACCCCGCCTCGTAGACATCACTGGCTTCATGACCACTCTGCCTACGGTCATAGCCTATCCGACGCCTACCAACCTCGACCAGATACTCGTGCTCGTCGAGTGGGACAACGTTGACTACGACGTTGATTCCTATATGGTACGCGATGATGATGCGTATGCGGACACACCCGATGAAGGTTCCGAAATCGTTGCAGGATACAATATCAGCGGAAGTTACTATACCGATCCTTCAACCAAAATCTTGCTCGATCGCGATGTGACAAACAGCTCCGCCGCCGCCATCCCGCGAGTCGAGACTATAAGCATATCCAACCCCGCCAATGCTATCACTACAGAGTACCTGCGCTACTATATCCGCCTCTTCAACCAGAGCGCAGGATCACTTACCGGAAATACCACAACCTCCCTCGACCCCGCTGGCGCCACGGTCTTCGTGATGCAGGGTACTGATCACTACGGCACCTATCCTATAGCGTACAATTCCGCGGAGCAGGTGCTCGGCGTCGTTGCCATGCGCTGGAACGTTGATGATTCGTCTTGGGATATCGGCTCTTTCGGCGGCGCCTGGCTCAACGGCGACGGTGCTGAAACCACCGGCATCAAGTCCATCGGCTTCGCTCCAGTGGTTGTCGACTCCATTCAGTAAGCGGTAGCTAGACAAGCCAGAGGCGGCTCCCGTCCGGGGGCCGCCTCTTTCATTTACTACGCTTCCTGACAACATACGCAAACTGGTCAATGCGCATATTGACATGGGGCAATTGCGCGATAGACTTAACGTGGCCCGATGCGCTCTGGGTTCATCTATGTTGCTGTAACCAGCGATGCAGTTCAGTATTTTTACTTCCGTCCATAACAAGGAGATATCCATGAAAAAGCTTCTGATCCTGGCTTTCGTTGCGATGATGGCGCTTCCAGGCGCCGTATTCGCCCAGAAGACAGCTACACAGGCTACCAAGCCCGCCGCCTTCCAACTCACCGTTGCGGTCAACCCCGGCAATGCGGCGATATTCATAGACGGGGCTCAGATAAAGGGCAACGTGGCAACCGTAGCCGCCGGCAACCATACCATCATGACGAAGGCTCCTGGTTACCTGGACTTCACGACGACCGTGAGCGTCAATGGCAACATGACGCTGCCGGTAACGATGCAGGGCGCAAATGCCCAGCTGACCATCGCGGTCAACCCGGGTAACGCGACTATTTTCATAGACGGCGCGCAGATAAAAGGCAACGTGGCCTCGGTAAAGCTTGGCAGCCACACGATTTCTACAAAAGCGCCTGGATATCTGGATTTCACGACGGCCGTGAGCGTTAATGGCAACATGACGCTGCCGGTAACGATGCAGAGGGCTAACTTCCAACTGACCATAGCCGTTAACCCGGGCAACGCGGCCATTTTCATAGACGGCGCGCAGATCAAGGGCAACATGGCCTCGGTAACGCCGGGCGCTCACATGATCTCTACCAAGGCTCCCGGCTACCTGGACTTTACGACGGCCGTGAGCGTTACCGGCAACATGACGCTGCCGGTAACGATGCAGATGGCTAATTTCCAGCTGACCGTCGCGGTCAACCCGAGTAACGCGACTATCTTCGTCGATGGAACGCAGATCAAGGGCAACCAGGCCTCGGTAACGCCGGGCAACCACATGGTCATGACCAAGGCTCCCGGATTCCTGGACTTTACGACGCAAGTAAGCGTCACGAGTCCTATGGTGTTACCGGTCACCATGCAGCTCGCGTCGGCCCAGTTGACGCTCGCGGTCAATCCGGGCAATGCGGCCATCTTCGTTGACGGCGCTCAGATCAAGGGCACTGTCGCCACGGTAACGCTTGGCAACCACACGGTAATGACCAAGGCCGCCGGATACCTTGATTTCACTACCTCGGTGAGCGTCAATGACAACATGGTGTTGCCGATAATGATGCAGCCGTCCATGGGCACCGTTTCAATCGTGCTGCCCGCCGCCGGCATCAATACGGACCTCAAGGGTGGCCACTGGAGCCAGATCCAGGTCTATGTTGATGGCGTGATGCAGAAGACCCAGGGGGGACAGATGATCCCGCTCGCGCCAGGCAAGCGCCTGATCAAGATTACCTCAGGCGGTTTGCAGGTTGAGGGTTTCTATGACATCCAGGCCGGCATTAACTACACCTTCGAGCCCTTCATGGGGCTTAACCTAAAGCAGTAAACGGCACAAAGACATGAACACAAGTCGCCCGGGAGTTCGTCCCGGGCGGTTTTTTCTTCAAGCACCGATCTAATTTTTTTTGATATGCCTGCCGCTTGCCGCTCGTCTTTTCAACCGTTAGTATGACGTTCAACTAATATGAACAACTGGAAACGCTCCTTCAACGCGATCTGGGTAGCGGAATTCATAGCAATCGCCGGCTTTGCCACATCGACGCCTATCATTCCCTTGTACCTCAGGGACCTCGGCCTGACAGATCAGGCCAGCCTCAATTTCTGGACAGGATTGACGCAGGCCAGTTCGTCCATAGCCATGGCGGTGTTCGCGCCCATCTGGGGCAGCCTCGCGGACAGCTACGGCCGCAGTCTCATGCTGTTGCGCGCCATGCTGGGCGGGGCCTTGCTCTTGGGTCTGATGAGCCTGGCAACGGAGCCCTGGCAGATAGCGGTACTCCGCACACTTCAGGGCTGCGTAACAGGCACGGTCTCGGCGGCTACGGTGCTGACGGCCTCCATCACCCCTGTAAAAGAGGTAGGGTACCGACTTGGCCTCATGCAGATGGCCGTGTACCTCGGCAATTCAGCGGGGCCGCTGTTCGGAGGTATCGTGGCGGACACCCTCGGGTTGAGAATCAATTTCCTCGCTACCAGCGGATTGCTTGTGCTGGCTGCCTTCATTGTAACGCGCTATGTAAAGGAAGAATTCATACCAAAACCGAGAACAGGCTCGCTGCTTCGGAACGCCATTCCTGATTTCTCGCCGCTTACCAGGATTCCAGCTCTCGGCTCGCTCATGGGCGTTGTATTCGCGGTACAATTCGCCGCGGCGGTCGTATCGCCTATGCTGCCCCTGTTCATAATGCACCTGACGGGTCAAACCACGGGCGTAGGTTCGCTCTCGGGGCTTATCATAGCGGCCGGTTCGCTGTCAGGCGCCTTCGCGGCGGCGGCTATCGGCAAGGTTTCAGGAAAATTCGGTTACGGCAGAACACTGATAGTCTGCATGATAGGAGCCACCGCCTTCTACCTGCCGCAGGGTCTCGTCACCTCGCCGTGGCAACTCCTCTGGCTCAGACTGGGCTCCGGCATATTCCTGGGCGGCACTATGCCTTCCGTCAACGCGCTCATCGCGTCGCTCTGCGATAAGGACAAGCAGGGGTCCACCTACGGCCTCTCGTCGTCCATAGCGAACGCGGGGGCGGCGCTCGGGCCGGCGGTAGGCGCGACGCTGGCGACAGTAGCCGGCTACCCCTCTGTTTTCTTCGCCACCAGCGGTATACTGGGCGGCATAGGCGTCGCCGTAGCCGCGTCTATGCGCAGGCGCGGAGGTCTGAACGCCGACAGGGGTGTGCAATGAGCAAACTGGAAAAGGCGTTGGCCCTGACCCTGGCGGTCATCGTTGTCGTCATCGTAGCGGGAACGGCCTGGGGCGGGCTTACCGGCTCCTGGGCTAAAAAACAGGCGCGATTGGCGGTACCGACAGCTCTTGCCGATTCGGGCGTCTACGATGGTCTGGGCCGAATCAGGGCCAAGACTTCGGATGAAAAAGCGACCATAGTCGTCGTCGACCTGGCCTTTCCCTATGATTCATCGGATAGACAATTCCGCGAGGAGCTTCAGCGCAAGCGTAGAGACCTGCGCGCCGCCGCGGACGGCTTTTTCTCGTCCAGGCGAGCCGACGAGCTACGGCCTGCCAACGAGGCCACCGTCAAGGCGGCTCTCAGGGACACGCTCA
Source organism: uncultured Treponemataceae bacterium (assembly GCA_964571545.1). Lineage (GTDB taxonomy): Bacteria > Spirochaetota > Spirochaetia > Treponematales > UBA12059 > SZUA-370. The sequence continues at coordinate 7,122 of CAZNCK010000098.1, forward strand.
ACGGCCTACTCGCGCTTGGCGCAATAGAAGAGCTTTATTTTTCAGAATTCCGCGTCATAGACTAGCATCATCGTCCTGACAACCATTATACCTTGGCTATGCATGTAGAAATTCTGGCGCTCTGCGATTTTGCCCAAGACGTAATGGGAAAACTGAACGTAGTCGGCGCTTTTGACGCTATAACCGTACACGCCTTTCCATCGGTCCACCCCCTCATATGCGTGGCCGCCCGCGTACGCTTCCAGATATACGAGTTAGGGACCCACGAGGTGCGCATGGAGCTGGTGGACAACGCCGGCGAGCGCTTGGCGCCTTCAGTGGAAGGCTCGCTGAACGTCAACGGCATAGGCGGAGACTCGGCCTGCGCCAACATGGCCCTGAACATAGCCAATCTGAGGCTGGAGCGTGAGGGTTCGTGGCGTCTCGTGTTTTCAATAGACGGGCAGGAACGGGCCTCGGTGCCGCTGTACATCAGAAAGATAGTCGTACAGCCCAGACGCGAGTAAAGACCTCCGCCTCGTGTAAACAAATTCAGCGGCGCATACCTTAACACTGTATCTTTTCTACACACGGTTTAGATCGTTTCTATAGTGGCTCATGTATTTTCTAGACACGGCGGTTGCCTTAACGCCAATAGCTCAGTCTTGCCGGCGAATCTCCAATAAAAATACGACGCCCGCGCCTCATTAACCAAGCAGTGTAATTCAAATTCATATAGATACTTGTGAGACACTACAGTCTGATCTTGAATTTTGCGCCTTTTGTCAGCTTTTGGCACGACTCTTGCTTATATATACGTGGACGCGGCGAAAGGCTGTACGCCACACGACGCCGCGCCATGCTGTCATACCACACCTAGCGCAGGAGGTTTATCATGAAGAGCGTCATCACCTACAACCCCGATTCGGTTCTGTCCGCGTTCGACGATTGGGACAAGTTGGTCGGCAATCTGTTCGACCGCGATTACCCGGGCAGCGCCGGTACTGTGGGCTATCCCGCGGTGGACATCAGGGAAGAGAAGGAACGCTATGTGCTCGAGGCCGATCTCCCCGGCCTGGCTGAAAAAGATGTGAGCATCAAGGTCAACGACCGCATACTCACGTTTGAATCGCTGAAGCAGGAGGAGAAAAAGACCGGGCAAGATGGAATCTGGCTGATACGCGAGCCCGGCGTGCGCACCTTCCGCCGATCGTTCAGCATGCCCAGGGATGTAGACCTCGAGGCTATCAAAGCCAATTTCAAGGACGGCCTGCTGTCCGTCACGCTTCCGAAACGCCCCGAGGCCCGTGAAAAAAACATAGAGATAACGCGGGCCTAAGTGGCTCGAATCTCAAGCTAGAATGACAGGAACGAGCCGGTAAACGCCGGCTCGTTCCTGTAAATAGTAATGGTTTCAATTTTCCATGCATTTTCGACATGGTTTTCAAGTCTAACTGTAAATATTCTCTTGCTTTCTTGATATCAAACACATACAATGCCTTGACCAATTCCATTTAGGAGGACCCATGAAACGTGTACTCTCAGGCCTGCTCATCCTCGCTATGGCGGCGACTCTGATCGTCTCCTGCGGCGGTGGCAGCGCTGCCAAGGGTGTCGAATTCGTAATGAATAACGGCGCCGAGCCCCAGACTCTCGATCCCTCCAAGATCCAGGGCGTTCCCGAGCACAAGATATACATGGCCCTGTTCGAGGGTCTCGTCGGCTCAGATCCCAAAACTTCGCTCGCCGTCCCCGGCGTAGCCGAGAGTTGGACCATCAGCCCCGATGGCATGCAGATCACCTACAAGCTCCGCAAGGCCCAGTGGTCTGACGGCACCAAGATCACCGCCCAGACGGTAGTCGATAGCTGGCTCCGCAC
>CAZNCK010000098.1:8989-9935 GCA_964571545.1 uncultured Treponemataceae bacterium
GCACGCTCGACCCGGCCACCGCGTCCGAGTACGCGTACATGGTCAACATGGTCATCAAGGGCGCCGCCGAGTTCAACGGCGGAACCGCCGGTAAAGAAGCCGTAGCCATCCGCGCTATCGATGACAGCACCTTCCAGTGCGACCTCATCGGCCCGATGCCCTACGCCGTAGACATGATGTCCCACTATTCGTTCGCGATCCTCCCGATGCACGTCATTACCACCAAGGGCGATGACTGGATCAAGATCGAGAACTTCGTAGGCAACGGCCCCTTCAAGCTCCTCGAGTGGAAGCCCCAGGAATCCCTGACGGTAGTTCCGAACGAGAAGTACTGGGATGCCAAGGCTGTCAAGCTCTCCAAGATCACCTTCCTCCCGATCGACGACAACCTCACCGCCTACAACAAGTTCAAGGCCGGCGAAGTCGACTGGGCGCACGGCGTTCCGCTCGACCTGATCGACGAGATCAAGCTTCGCCCGGACTACCAAGTAGCCCCGCAGGTCGCGACCTACTATTACATCTTCAACATGACCCGCGCTCCCTACACTGACGTCCGCGTCCGCAAGGCCCTCACGATGGCCCTGGACATGAGCGAACTCGTCAACAAGGTGACCAAGGGCGGACAGCTCGCCACCACCTCCATGGTTCCGACCATGGCCGGATACACCCCGTCCACCGGTCCCGCGTTTAACGTCGAAGAAGCCCGCAAGCTCCTCGCCGAAGCCGGCTACCCCGATGGTAAGGGCTTCCCCAAGACCCCGATCCTGTACAACACCAGCGACGGTCACAAGAAAATCGCCGAGTGGGCCCAGGAATCCTGGAAGAAGAACCTTGGTATCGAGGTTTCCCTCGTCAACCAGGAATGGAAGACCTTCCTCGACACCCGCTCCAACGCTCATGATTTCGAGATCGCGCGCGCTGGCTGGGTAGGCGACTACCTCGACCC
>CAZNCK010000098.1:9945-13770 GCA_964571545.1 uncultured Treponemataceae bacterium
ATGAAGGCTGGTCCGGAGCGCATGGCCGTGCTGCAGCAGGCTGAGTCTCTTCTGATCACCAAGGATCAGGCTGTCATCCCCTTCTACCACTATGTGGAGCAGGACATGATCGACACCGCCAAGTGGGACGGCTGGTTTGCCAACCCCCTCGGAACCCATCCCTGGAAGTACATCAGCGCTAAGAAGTAAGCTCTACAGCTAAGGCCCGGCGCTTCCGCGCCGGGCTTTTTTAGGGCTTAGAGCAGAGATTATGTTTCATCTATTGAAACCACGTTTCAATATTCACGTTTTTCACACATTTCTATAGTCAAATCCCACAACTTGGTTTATACTGAACTACCCGCGTAGCTATCGCCCAATCGAGCGATACTCCGTGCCGGATCGGGCGATGCGTTCGCCCGGTTCCTACCCTTTGCAAGCGAGGCAACGATGTCGAGATTCATCGTCCGCAGATTCCTGAGCGTCATACCAACGTTGTTCATCATCGTAACGCTCAGCTTCTTCTTGATCAGGCTCGCCCCAGGCGGGCCGTTCTCAGGCGAAAAGAAATTGCCGCCGGAGATCATGGCCAACATCATGCGTAAATACCACATGGATGAGCCACTCATGAACCAGTACTTCCGCTATGTCGGCAACGTACTGCAATTCGACCTCGGACCTTCGTACCGCTACAAGGATCAGACCGTAAACGACCTGATAGGCAATTCGTTCCCCGTATCCATAATGCTCGGAACGCTTTCCCTGGCCATCGCGGTTTTACTGGGTACGCTCGTCGGCATCATTTCGGCGCTCAAGCAGAACAAATGGCAAGACTACGCGGCAATGTCCGTCGCGGTCTTGGGCATCTCGGTGCCTCTGTTCGTGATAGGCCCCTTGATGATGCTTGTGTTTGCGCTCAAGCTCAAATGGCTGCCTACCTCCGGCTGGTTGTCGAGCCGCGCCGGCTGGCTTACCATCATCATGCCCGCCATGACGCTGATGATGCCGTACTTCGCGTACATAGCGCGCATGTCCAGAGGCTCCATTATAGAGGTACTGCGCTCCGACTACGTTCGCACGGCCAGGGCAAAGGGTCTCAAAGAGAGCGTTGTCATTAGAAAGCACGTGCTCAAAGGCGCGATGCTGCCGATAGTCACCTACCTCGGCCCGGCCTTCTCCGGCATCATTACCGGCTCGGTCGTGGTGGAGCAGATATTCGTCGTACCGGGCATCGGGCGCATCTTCGTGCAGTCAGCGCTTAACCGCGACTATACCGTCATCATGGGCGACGTGATCGTATACTCGATCATCCTGATCGCGGCCAATTTCGTCGTGGACATCCTGTATGGCCTCCTCGACCCGCGCATCTCCTACAAATAAGGAGCCGACAATGCCCATACTCGAAAAGAAGAACGACAAGACAATCAACGAGTTTAACCAGTACGTCAAACCAGTATCGCTCTGGGCTGACGCCTGGAAGCGACTCAGACGCAATACGATGGCCGTCATCGGCATGTGGACGGTAGGCGTGTACCTGGTAGTAATCTTCGGAGCGGGCCTGCTGCCCTTCTACAGCTATACATCGCAGGAAATGCTCCACATCAACCTGTCGCCGTCGCTCAAACCGGCCGGCGTCGTGGCCCTCAGCAGACTCGAGGCGCGGCAAGTCGAACTTGATACCGCCATCACCAAGAGCAACCGCATAGACCTCAAACAAGATCTCGAGCGAAACAAAGCCGAGATCCTGCAGCTCAAGGGTGAACTCGATACCAACCCCGTGCACAAGCGCGTATACATCTTCGGGACCGACTACCTGGGTCGCGACATGCTGGCCCGCACCATTTATGGCGGCCAGATATCAATTATGATCGGCCTCATAGGCACCCTGACCGCCGCCATCATTGGCATAGTGCTCGGCGCCCTCGGCGGTTACCTCGGCGGATGGATAGACAACCTGATAGGTCGATTCGTAGACCTCATGTACAGCCTCCCGTACATGCTCGTCGTCATCGTCATCATGTCAATGTTGCCAACCGGCTCCAACAGCATCTTCGTGCTGTACTTCGCCATAGCGCTAATTTCGTGGCTTACCATTTCCCGCGTCGTTCGCGGCCAGATCATCAGTCTCAAGAACTCCGAATTCGTAGAAGCGGCCAAGTCGATGGGCGCCGGATCCGGCCGCATCATCTTCAGACACCTGCTGCCCAACTCACTCTCCATCATTATCATCTATTCCACACTGCAGTTCCCCAGCTTCATCATGAGCGAGAGCTTCTTGTCCTTCCTTGGCCTCGGCGTCTCGGCGCCAAGGGCCTCGTGGGGCACGCTCGTAAGCGAAGGCGTCCAGGGCATGCAGCTGTATCCATGGCGGCTCCTCGTTCCGGGCATTGCGATGACGATTTTCCTCTTCGCGATGAACTTCCTCGGCGATGGCCTTCGCGACGCTCTGGATCCCCAGAGCAAGAACAGAACCTAAGGAGACCTTCGAATGACCGATGACGTAATACTTCAGGTCAAAGACCTGAAGACGTACTTCAAGCTGGACGAGGGGCTCCTCAAGGCCGTGGACGGCGTGAGTTTTGACCTTCGCAAGGGCGAGACCCTCGGCATAGTCGGAGAATCAGGTTCCGGCAAAAGCGTCACCAACCTCGCGATCATGCGACTGATACCCAGCCCGCCCGGACGCATAGCCGGCGGCGAGGTACTGTTCATGAACAAGGACATCCTCAAGATGAACGACGAGGAAGTCCGTCAGATCCGCGGCAACAAGATCTCCATGATCTTCCAGGACCCGATGACCTGCCTCAACCCCTTCATGCGCATCAGCACCCAGATGGTGGAGACAATAGTCTTGCACCAGGGCCTCGACAAGGTGGCGGCCAAGGAAAAGGCCATAGAGATGCTCAAGCTCGCCGGCATCCCCGCCCCCGAGAAACGCATAGACCAGTACCCGCACCAGTTCTCCGGCGGTATGCGCCAGCGCGTCATGATAGCCATGGCCCTGTCCTGCGAGCCCGAGATCCTCATCGCCGACGAACCGACGACGGCCCTCGACGTGACAATCCAGGCGCAGATCCTAGAACTCATCCGGGATCTGTCCGTACGCCTGGGCACCGCTGTCATACTCGTCACCCACTCCCTGGGCGTCGTGGCGGGCATGTGCGACTCCATCTGCGTCATGTACGCGGGTAAGGTCGTAGAACGCGGCAATGCCGACGAGATATTCTCCGACCCCAAGCACCCCTACACGCAGGGACTCATCAAAAGCGTACCGCGCCTGGACAAGACGAACACGCAGCGGCTCTATTCCATACCGGGCCAGCCGCCAAACGTCATCAACCTGCCCGATTGCTGCCCGTTCTTCCCGCGCTGCGAGCGCGCCATGGACATCTGCAAATCAAAGTATCCCAAGATTGTTGAACTCGGTCCCAAGCGGACCGTCGCGTGCTGGCTGTACGGGGAGGGTAAATAAATGGCTGCCGATACCAACACAAACCTCCTCGAGGTCAAGGGCCTCAAGATGCACTTCCCGTATACCACGGGTTCGTTGTGGACAAAGAAGAAGGGCCACATCTACGCCGTGGACGGCGTTGACCTGTCTATCAAGAAGGGTGAAACGCTCGGCCTCGTAGGCGAGTCCGGTTGCGGCAAGTCGACGACGCTCCGCGCCGTGGCCCAGCTATACAAACCCACCGCGGGCTCTGTCCTGCTCAAGGGCAAGGAACTGACGACTGCCAGCCAGGCCGAGGTCATGAGAGCCCGCAAGGACATGCAGATAGTCTTCCAGGATCCCTACGCCTCGCTCAACCCGCGCATGACCACCCGCGACATCGTCGCCGAACCAAT
>CAZNCK010000099.1:0-13753 GCA_964571545.1 uncultured Treponemataceae bacterium
GTGGCCTATCCCGACGACCTGCATTTCGGCGCCGTGCCGCTGGCCCGCCAGCTCATAGACGTGTACGAAAAAACGGGCCACTGCGTGCTGGCGGCCGTTCACGACCCGGGGGACGTCTCTCGTTACGGCGTCATCGACCCCGCTCCGGATGGCAGAGGCGTCAAGGGCTTCATAGAGAAGCCGCCCAAGGGCCATGAACCCAGCCACGAGATATCCATCGGCCGCTACCTCTACACCCCCGAGTTCTTCGACCTCCTCGCAGAGGGCTGGAAGAGGCATTCAGGCGGCGAGTACTACCATATCTACGCCCTGGATCGGATGATAGCCGCCGGCAAGGTCTCCTGGAAGGGCGTGGAGGGACAGCGCCTAGACACCGGCGAACCCAACGGCTACCTAGAGGCCATACTGGAGTACGCCTGGGCGGACCCGACATACAGAGCCGTCGTCCAGCGCTTCATCGCTGGCAAGCGGTGATTTTTTCCGACTAGGGGCGGAGCCAATTTCAAACGTAAGCGGTTTGAAATTGGCTCGCCGGATTATTCGAGTATAGCCTTCAATGCCTTGATGTCTTCCGCGCCTATACCCAGGCCGAATCCCGCCGTGGTTGGCGATGCGTCGAACCAGGACAACAAGCCTGATAGTCTTCCTGTATTGTATCCCAAGGGAGACTGATCCTCGGGCCGCGCGCGTAGCACGAGTTTCGAGAGGGCCTTCGTGGAAAGGTAGAAAATAGCGCGGGTATCGGCCGGCGCCCCGGCCCTGAGGGCCTTGAATGTCTTGTCAGCGCGGATCGGGTGCCTGGCTCCCTGCTTTGGAATGGAGGCCGCGGCTGCTTTGAGCGGCCCCAACCCGAAGAAGGCCTTGTCCTCCGCATAGAAATACACCGGCGAGATAAGCCCGCCCATGAGTTTCGCGACGGCGGCGGCCTCGGCGCTAGATTCTCCTTGCGTTTCAAACGAGTAGGTATATGCGTCGTAGGGCATACCCTCCATGACGCCTACCGCCCGGCTTACATCGATGGAGAACCCCGACGAAGCGAGTAAGGCAGCGGTCTCAGGATCCGCCGCAAAGTCAAGCGTCGCGGCGCTCGCGTCTCGGAAGGCCTGGCGGTCTATAAGTTCGATGGCCCCCGAGACCTTGAGCCCCAGTCCTCGTACCAGCATTGCCACTATCGCTTCGCTTCCGGGATTGCTTCCGGAGCGGATCGCTTGCATGAGCTCCTCGGATGGTTCGAGGCCTAAGGAAAAGCCGCCATTCATCCCGGCAGCCGCGGCATAGGCCTTCATGGTGGCCAAGGATGCCGTGGTAAGTTCCTCGTTGGGCAACACGAGGGCGTACAGGGCCTCGATGAGCGGAAGGCTCCAGTCGTAGGGAACCGACCAAGCCACCGATACCAGCGCGTCGGCTTCGCAGTAGGACAGATAGGGTAGCGATTTGTCGCCTGCCGCCGCACGTCTTGCCAACGGGGCCAGTTTGCCTTCGGCCTTGAGTTCCACACCCGCCCTGACCCAGGCCCTGTCCGTCTGAACAATCACCGCGAACTCGATGCCGGCAAGTTCATCGAGGCCCGCTTTCAGGACCTCTCCGATCTGGTCAAGCTGCCCGGAAAAAGGACTCGCGGGCATTTCGGCGTCTGCCGCCTCAAAGTCAAGCTCCTCTTCCCACGAGAAGTCTTCAGCGTACTCGTTGTCGGCGAGGCCGTCTTCAAGCGTGACGCTTTCATTTTCGATAGTGTCGTCGGAAGCCTCGTTGTCTATGGAAGCCTCGTTATCGACGATTGCATCGCCGTCAAGAATAGCCTCGTTGTTTATAGGAGCTTCGTTGTCTATGAAGGTATCTTCCCCAGCGTCCAGCGGTATATCATCCGACAAGTATTCGTAGTCCTCCTGGTAGTCACTATCCTGCACAGACAAGGCCGAACCGAGCCCTTCCTGTAGCAGCTCAAGGTACTGGGCTCCGGCGCCGGGGTCCGCCCATACCGCCACGCTCGATGCGGGATAGGAAGCCAGCCTGGACAGGTTCATCGTGGACCCCGAGCCGTATGAGCCAATAATCGCGCCTTCAGTGCCTATGACCGCGTAACCGGGGTAATCAGTGGCGATGGATACTGAACCGGCTTCAGAACTCAGCATCTCGTCGATAGCCGCTGTCAGTTCCTCCGCATCGGCAGGCGAAAGCGTCGAGCGCAGCGGAATGAACAGCAACGCTGACGGTTTATCCGCGCTCGCCGCTCCCGGGTATACTGCCGCGATGAAGCGCCTGTCCGGATCTATAGCGCGGAATACTATTTTCACAGCCGCATCGGCCGCTTCATCGGTGGCCGGCGCCAGCAAATTCTCCATGAAGCCTTCGAGGCTGTCCGCGGGGGCGTCGAACCCGGCGCCGTGGAGGAAGCCCGCGGTATTCAGGAACAGCGCAGACGGATCACCTACCGTGGCGACGGCTATTGCGCCGGCTGGCACCGACTCAAGCGGATCGAAAGGCTTGGTCGACGTGGCGGCAATTAAGGTCAGCGATGCCAGGACTGCGATGGCCGTAGTACAACGTATGCGGGTAGAGCGAGGCATTGATGACTCCTCAGTTTGACGTGTTTTTTGGAATCGGATCGTCCGAATCTCGCTAAGAAGAATATCCGATATGGGCCGCCTTTTCCAGCGCTGTCTCTTGCCTGCATGAGCGGGGCCGGGTTACGATCGATACAGCGAGGAGGCTCGGGATGAACATGACTTTCAAGGATACGGCCATCGAAAAGGTAGTCAACCGTCTGGTCGAGGAAAAAGGGGAAACCCATCGCGAGCGGGCTCTGGAGGGCGTTCTTTGCGCCGCGGCGTATTGGCGGGACGAGGATGGTACGGCTTCGGAATTTGAAACATTCTGCTCCTTGCATTTTTCCGAATCCGAGTCCGAACGCGACGCCCTGTTCTCAAGGCTCGAACTGGTGTTCGAGGAATTGTACGGTTCTGCCCTCGCCGTTTCCAGGACCTTCCAGTGGGGCGTCCATGTCGAAAAGGGGCCTGTCTTGCCGGTTGATGCCATTCTGTCCGAATGGTCGCCCCACGCGCACCTGTCCGATGACTTTTACGCCAACAAGCTTGCGTTCGTCGTTCACCTCAATTTTCCCTACAAGAGCCTTGAGATCAAACAAAAGGAAGGCCCGGCCTGGACCAGGCGCCAATGGGCGGAGGCCCGACTCGGCGATTTCTTCACGGAACGCGTTCCCTCCGGCGCGGCCCAGCGCCTAGCTGCGGCGTTTGCGGCAGCGGAAAATTACATCGCCGGCTATTACCTCTATCCCTCATGCCTTCGCGGCGGCGCCGTCGGAACCTCCTTTCCTGAAGACAAGAGGCTCCTCATGCATTGGAACATGCGCGACGAGATCAAGGCTCTGTACGCCGACCACACCGCGATCTCAAGGCAACGCATACTCTACAAGGCCATGGAGCGCGTCGTTGACGGCACCATACCGCTCGGCTTCGTGGATTCCCGTAAGCTGGCATGGGATCCGTATACCGGCTTGGTATCCAATCCTGACGGCACACCAGTTGAAGCCGCGCGTGAGGGTGACGCGCGTTACGAGCGCCTCCTTGCCATCTTCAAGGCTGAACGCGAATACGACTTGTGGTGCCCGGACAATCCCAGTCTCGTGGAGCGGAAATTCAACGTAGAGCGCGAAATCCCTGAACACGACGTGAAGCGGCTTTTCCATGAGGTCCTATCGTCGCCGGCGCTGAAACAGGTCGCGGCCCTTCTTGGTAGGCGCCTTGAACGCCCTCTGGAGAGCTTCGATGTCTGGTACAAGGGCTTCGGGGATGCCCAGGCCGTCAACGAGGCCGAGCTCGACGAGCTTACGAGGCGGCGGTATCCCGACGCGCGCGCGTTCAAGGCCGATCTGCCCCGCATGCTCGGGGTCCTGGGCTTCGACCCTGAAACCGCGCGCTGGCTGTCAGACCGCATCGAGGTGGACCAGGCCCGCGGTTCGGGACATGCCATGCCCGCGGCCAAACGCTCCGATTCCGTCCATCTGCGTACCCATGTGCCGCCTACCGGAATGGACTACAAGGGCTTCAACATCGCGTGCCACGAGTTGGGTCACAATGTCGAACAGGTGTTCTCTCTGCACGGCGTGGATGAGTACTTCATGGCCGGCGTGCCCAACAACGCCTTTACCGAGGCCTTTGCGTTCGTGTTCCAGGCGCGCGACCTGGCCATCCTTGGCATCGAGGGCGCGCCTCGAGGACCCTCTGTCCTGTCCGATTACTGGACCACCTGCGAGATAGCGGGCGTGGGTCTCGTCGACATGGAGCTGTGGCAGTGGTTGTACGCGCACCCTGATTGCACCGCCCGTGACCTCCGCGAGGCCGCCATGACGATAGCCCGGGATGTCTGGAACCGCTACTTCGCTGACGCGTACGGATTCAGGGACGCGCTGGTGCTGGGCGTGTACGCCCACATGATAGAGCTGGCTATGTACCTGCCCGACTATCCGTTGGGGCACCTGATAGCCTTCCAGATAGAAGCCGCCATGGCCGGCGCGTCTGTAGGCGAGTCCATGGGCCAGATGTGCAGGCTCGGGCGGCTGACGCCCCATCAGTGGATGCGCGAGGCGACTGGTTCCGGGGTTTCAGCAGAACCTTTGCTTGCCGCCGTACACGCGGCGCTCAATCCAGCGACCTAGGGAGTACCCTGGGTTTATACTGAGTTCCGACGCGCACTGTCCACGGTGCGATATGATCATTATATTCATATATCAGACGGCCGTCCGATATAAAGCATTCAGACGGCCGCCGCCGCCGTTGGCGGAAAGGCCATCCGACACGTGTACCAGGCCTGTGTGTAATAGCCGGGCTTGCCATACGAGCCGAAGCGCCGCAGATCTTTAACAGCACCATACTTCGAGCTCTGTACAGCCTACAGCGGCATCCGTCGATTACGACGGCCTGCAGCCACGGCGCAGAGCCGATGGGCCTTACCCGAAAGGGTTCGACCTCCCGAAATTTGGAAAGGAGTATGGCATGTACGATTCTCTTCTCTACGGTCAGGAGCCCATCCCGACCCTTCCGGCCAACGAGCCGGTTCGCGCATACGCACCGGGCTCTCCGGAACGTGCCGCCATAGACGCTGAACTGAGGACCATGGCCTCGAACCCCGTCGAGATTCCCCTTGTCATAGGAGGCAAGGAGGTCCGTACTGGAAGGATCAAGGAAATCCGTGCCCCTCATGACCGCTCGCTCGTGCTTGGTCGTTACCATGAGGCAGGGGAGGCCGAGGCCATCGCGGCGGCCGATGCCGCGGCAATCGCATACAGGCAATGGTCGGAAACACCGTTTCAGGAGCGCGCCGCCGTGTTCCGCAAGGCGGCCGACCTGATATCGTCGAGTTGGTGGAAAACGCTCAACGCCTCGACCATGCTTGGCCAGTCGAAGAACGTCTACCAGGCCGAAATTGACGCTACCTGCGAGACGGCGGACTTCTACCGCATCAACCCGGCGCTTGCGGAGCGGCTCTACGCCGAGCAACCGCGCTCGGGGCCAGGAGAGCGCAATATCCTCGATTACCGACCTCTCGATGGCTTCGTGTACGCCGTGACACCGTTCAACTTCACCGCAATCGCGGCAAATCTGCCATCGGCTCCGGCCCTCATGGGTAATACCGTCGTGTGGAAACCGGCGTCTACCTCGGTGCTGTCCAACTGGCATCTCTTCCGGCTGTGTCAGGCCGCTGGATTGCCGGACGGCGTTATCAATTTTTTGCCGGGGTCCGCCCGGGCCATAAGCAAGGGAGTCCTCTCTAGGCCCGACTTCGCTGGGCTGCATTTTACCGGATCGACCGCCGTTTTCAACAGCCTATGGAAGAGCATAGCCGACAACCTGTCCACCTACCGGGCCTACCCTCGGCTGGTCGGCGAGACAGGAGGCAAGGACTTCATCTTTGTGCATCCGGACGCGGATACGGACGCCGCCCTTGCAGCCTGCGTCCGCGGCGCCTTCGAGTATCAGGGGCAGAAATGCTCGGCTGCTTCCCGGCTCTATGCGCCTCGTTCTACCTTCGGACGGTTCCTTGAGAAACTGGCTACGGAGATATCCAGCCTGCGTGTCGGTTCACCAACGGACCATGGTAATTTTGTCAACGCGGTCATAGACGAAGCGGCGTTCGATACCATCGTCGGCTACATTGAGCGCGCGCGCGCCAATCCTTCATGCAGGATTGTGGCCGGAGGGACCTACGACAAGACCGAGGGATTCTATATCGCGCCGACCCTCATCGTGAGCGACGACCCGCGGTCGGAACCGATGGCCCAGGAGATATTCGGACCAGTGCTGACGGCCTTTGCCTACGATGATTCCGATATGGCCGCCGCGTATGAACTGGTCGATTCGACTTCGCCATACGCCTTGACCGGCGCGGTCTTTGCCAGGGACAGGCTAGCCATAGTCGAGGCAACAGGCGCGTTCAGGTATGCCGCGGGGAACTTCTATATAAACGACAAACCTTCAGGCGCGGTGGTTGGTAGGCAGCCATTCGGCGGAACTCGCGGTTCAGGAACAAACGATAAAGCCGGTTCCATTTTCAATCTGTTCCGCTGGACGAGCCCGCGTACCATAAAGGAAAATTTCGCTCCGGCAACGGACTGGCGCTACCCATTCCTGGGCTAGGCCAGCTGGGCAAGCCAAAGGGGCATGAAACCGAACGCGGGGTGGCGTTCTTCAGCCGCTATATAGTAAAGCGGTCCGCCGCCAACCTTACTTCGGTGATGAGCGTAGACGTATGGGAAGCCAGGTCGGTGGTTTCTGCCACCGCCTGGTTGATCTCCTTGGTGCCTATCGTTATCTCTTCATTGTTCTGTACTACCGAGCGGTTTATGGCGTTGAGCTTGGAAACCTGGTCAAGGATGGTATGGCTGCTGTTGGCTAATCTGGCTGAGCCTGACGATATGCCTTGCGTTATCTCGCGCAGGCGCGCCAGCGCCTGAAGAACCCGGCTGCCGCCGTCCTTTTGTTCCTCCATTGCCACGCTTATCTTGGAGACCTCCAGCCCGAGCGACGCTGATTTGTCGTGCACCACATCGTAAGACTCCACCGCCGATTCAGCGGCTACGCCGACTGATTGAATCGACGACGCGACTTTTCCGAGTCCCGCTGAGATGTCCTTGGCTTGGGCCGTCGATTGTTCCGCCAGCTTGCGTATCTCGTCCGCCACCACCGCGAAACCCTTGCCGGAATCGCCCGCGTGCGCCGCCTCGATGGCCGCGTTCATAGCGAGCAGGTTTGTCCTGCTGGCGATTTCCGAGATTACCGAAGCCGCGTCGCCTAGACTCTCCGAATGCTTGACTATGGCCCTCACCAGCTCACGGACTTCGTCGAGCTTTGCCTTGCCGTCAGAGCCCAGTCCCACGAGTTCCTCGCTCGTATTCTTGGCTACCGATGCGGCTCTGGCTACCGATTCGATGCTTGCAATCATTCCAGCTACTGACTCTGATGATTGATCTACAACGCCTGACTGCTCCTTAATTCTTTCAGCGAGGCCGGAGTCGCCGCGAGCCAATTCCTCTATTGCCGAGGACACTTCCGCGACAGAGGCAGATTGCTCTTCAAGTTGCGTCTTTGTACTGGCTATGTTGGAGTTGATCTGAACAACGGCGGCTCCCGTTTCAGTCATGTTTGCGGAGAGATCCTGTCCAACGCGTTCCAGTTCCCCAACGCGATCCTTTACCGTGCCGAGCAGCGACTTGAGGCCCTCCGTCAGCGCGTCTATGCTCGAGCCCATCCTGCCCATCTCATCCTTGCCGCCTAACCCGGAGGCGGACCTGAAGTCGCCGGCCTCCATGGTCTTCAAGAGCGTCATGAGACGCGCAAGGGGAATCCGCATTGAAACAACGGTTACCGAGACGAGGGCGGCCAGAATAACGATGGCGCCGATGACGAGTTGCATCAGCTGTCGCTGATATGTCCTCGTGTCGATCACGGCCTGCATCGTCGCGGCGTCTCCGCGAGCCCTAACGGATTGGTCAAGCGTCTTGATTTCCTGTATCAACAGTGAAAACTTCTCTTCTGTTTCCGGCATCGATGAGAGCGCCAGCGCCGGATCGTCTTTTATGAAGGATAATGACGAAGAGAGATACTTCGAATACGTTTCATACGCGCTCGCCATTACCGTGATGAGCGCGCGCGTCTCATCCACTAGTCCCTCGAAATCGGTGAACTGTGAGATTATCGCGCTTCCGGCTGAATTCAAATCCTTGATACCGTTGACCATAGAGACGACGGAGGCCTCATCATATCGTTGGGCGCTGTAATTAATGGATTTGTAAAGGTTCAGCTGAATTTCGTAGGTCAATGAAGTCAGGCGCGCAGTATCCCGCATCATCGTGACATGGACGTTCTGTATCTCGGCCAGAGTCGCGGAAAAGCGCTTGAGTCCCATAGACCCGATGCCGTATTGCGCGACGAACATGGCTATCATGATGACGCTGAGCACGATGAGTTTTACAAGTATAGTGGCATTAGGCAACAGTCTGCGGCTCATTCAGGCCCCCAATTCGCTTTGCGATACTGTAGTTGGAAAACTTTTTGAGCACGTAGTGATTACCGCTACAAATATACCCTGGATTTGCGTTCAGGGGTAAAAA
The DNA here is from genome assembly GCA_964571545.1 of uncultured Treponemataceae bacterium. Lineage (GTDB taxonomy): Bacteria > Spirochaetota > Spirochaetia > Treponematales > UBA12059 > SZUA-370. Next base: position 8,627 of record CAZNCK010000099.1, read on the forward strand.
AAGATTGTAGCTGAAGGATTTCTACGAGAGGATAGTCGGCGAAAATCAAGAACCTGGCAGGGCCAGCGCCGCCGCGCCGAGTAGACCCGCGTCGCCGCCGAGGCCTGGCGGCACTATGAACGCGTCCATTGCGCCCCGTTCGTCAAGGCGGGGCGCGTAACCGCCGAGTCTTCTGGCCAGATGCTCGCGAACCAGCTCGATGAGACCCGGCGCCGAGCCCAGCCCGCCGCCCAGCACGATGCGTTCGGTAGCCAGCACATGCACGAAGGGCAGGAATCCTGAAGCCAAATAGCGCGCCTCCAGATCCCAGGCGGCATGCCCGGGCGGCAGATTTTCAGCCCTCATGCCCCAGCGCTCACCCACGGCAGGGCCGGAGGCCATACCTTCCAGACAAGTTCCGTGGAACGGGCAGCGGCCTGGATACTGGTCGTCCGGTTCGCGCGGCACCGGCACATGACCGGTCTCTGGATGGCCGGCGCCGTGCAGCAAGGCGCCGTTGGTGACTACGCCGCCGCCGATGCCCGTGCCTACCGTGACATAGACATGGTCTGAAAGGCCCCGGGATGCGCCCCAGAGACCCTCGGCGAGGGCCGCGGCGTTTACATCCGTATCCATGACGGGCTCAAGCCCGATCCGTGCGCGAAGTTCGCCCGCAAGGTTAAATCCGGCCCAGCCGGGTTTCGGCGTCGTACCTATCCTGCCCCATGCTGCCTGCCCGCACCTGCCGGCCAGCGGCCCGAATGACGCGACGCCGAAGACCGCCGCTCGTCCCTGCTCGCGGAATACCTGTTCAAACCACGCGGCGGCCGCGGTGATCGTAGGCTCTGGATTTTCTGTAGGTATTCGGGTTTTCTGGAGTATTGCCGGAGGCTTGCCGCTGCCGGGTGTTCCTTCGAGCAGGCCTAGCACGAACTTCGTACCGCCCGCCTCGATCGCGGCTATCAGCATGTCCTACTCGACTGCCGGTTCCGGGTTTTCTTCTGAATCCGGTGTTTTGAGCTTGATGACAGAGACGGCCTTTACATAGATGTAGTAGTCGTTCTCCGCGTCATAGAAGCCAGGAATATGGCCAATTGTCTGGAATCCTATGGACTGGAAAAATCCGTCGCCGATGGCGTTTTCTTTGACTTTGGAAGTTTCCATCCGAATTACCGCGAATTTCTTTGTTTCGAGCAAGCGCTCTTCGAGTAGTTCTATCAGCCTAGGGCCAACGGCCTTGTTCCTGTAGTCCCGGCCCACGACGAAGGTATGCACATCATAGGTGTACTCTGTATTCGGCGCGTGGTAGTAAAGGCAGAAGCCCGCCAGTATCGGCCCGTCGCGAAGCTCGATGAGTTCGAACGGCGAGCCTGGATTCTCCTTCCATGTCGCCAGCGTTTCTTTCAGGATGTCGAGTTCGATATCCCGGTACGCGCCGGTTTCAAGCGAGACGAGCTCGTATTCACGAATATTAATCATGCCTTTATTCCTTACAAGTGCGTCGTTCCTGGCGTTTTACATAAATCTAGTACTGAACGATTGCAAGTCTATTCTACTATGCCAACAAGAAATTGTACACCTGCAACAGTTTTTTCATTCAGGTGTTCGTTTGGATGGTACAATCAATCGTTCGGTATCAATTTTTTTCTCTTTCTCGCCGAAATATAATAAGAGCCGAATATGTGGAATCGGCGGAATCTTTCCGCGCGTGAGCGTGGTAAGCATCCCCGGGGCTAAAAGCACGGGCGCGGGGGCGTTGGTGCTAGGAACGCCGATATCGCAAGCGGTGATAGCATACGGAGCCGAGGTTCCCTGTCAGTGCGCGGCGACAAGCTGACGCAGGACCGCGTTTCAGGCTCAGCCTTCGACCTCGGGGGCTCGTCGTTCGTGTACCCTGCCTTGATCAATATCCATGACCATTTTAGGGGCAACTACCTGCCGCGTGTTGGCCCCAAGGACGATAAATTCTACCTCAACTGGGCGCCTTGGGATGCGGACCTTAAATCTTCCCCTGTTTTTGACGAACGCTCGAATATAAACGTTGAACAGATGTATTTCCTTTCTTCGTATAAGAATATATTTTCTGGTGTAGCGACGGCAAACGACCACTTTCCCCACGAGATCAATGGAGCCTATCTGCCCCGCCTGCCCCTCCGGGTAATTGAGGAATACTGCCTTTCCCACGAATGCTCTTCCTTCGACCTGCACTGGGGCGACGGTATTGAAATCGAGCATGCCAGGGCTCTTGCCAATAACTGGCCGCATATTACCCATCTCGAAGAGGGCTTTGATCCGGAGTCTCAGGACGGCATCGGCATCCTTGAAAAGCTGAATTGCCTGGACGACCACGATGTGTTCATCCACTGCATAGGATTTTCTGACGAGGATATCAAGAAGACCGCCAAAGCCGGCGCTTCCATATCGTGGTGCCCCGCGTCGAATTATTTCATGTTCAACGTTACCTGCAAGATACGAAAGATACTCAGGGCCGGCATAAATGTCGCGATAGGCACCGATTCCACGGCCACCGGCTCTCCTAACCTGCTAGCCGAGATGAAGTTTGCCCGCGCGACGTACCGCGAAATGTACGGCGAGGAACTGTCGGCCAAGGCCTTGTTCGCCATGGTCACGACCAATCCCGCCAAGGCCTTCCGCATGGCGGATCGGATAGGCGCCCTTGAACCGGGCATGAGCGCCGACATACTCGTTCTCAAGGCCAACAAAGACGAACCCTACGAAAACCTTGCCTCGGCAACGATGGAAGATATCGAGTTTCTTTCCGTCAATGGCGTGCCAGTACTGGCTGAGAAGCGATTCGAGGAACTCATACCCAAGGATGTCGCCTATGAGGAAGTCACGGTGGGGGGCCGACCCATGCTCGCGCGGGGCGCTCCGGCTACCCTGTACCGTAGCATCAGGGCCGCAGTCGGCTTCAAAAAGCGCCTTGACTACCTGCCTTTCGATTGTTGACAATCGGCATGGCTTGATAGCTTGATATATACTATAATGGGCGAACGGTTCACAGGTTCAGGCTTTGACCGTAATTCAGTATCAATGAGGAAACGATGCCCAAGGTAGGGACGTACCGCGCAAACTCGGTTATATACTTCCAGGGAGACCAGGGAGACAGAGTATTCGTTCTCCAGCGTGGCAAGGTGAGCCTTAACTATAGCGACATCGAAACCGGCAAGCCAATACGCGAGATCATCCAGACCGGAGAGTTCTTCGGCGTAAAAAGCGCCCTCGGCCGTTATCCGCGCGAGGAGAATGCCGTTGTGCTGGAAGATGCCAACGTCCTCACGTTCACCGTACCCGAATTCGAAGCCTTCTCCATGTCCAATACCCGCATCATCATCAAGATGCTTAAGGTCTTTTCCAATCAGCTCAGGCATATACACAAGCAGGTCGAGAACCTCATGGAGAATCCCTCGGCGTTGAACGCCGAGATGGGACTCTTCAAGACCGGAGAATATTACCTGCGCAACCGCATGTATTCACAGGCCCGTTATGTGCTCGGCCGCTATCTGACCTATTATCCCACTGGCAAGATGGCTGAACCGGCCGGGCGCTATCTAGAAACCGCCGAGGCTTCCTTCTCGAGATATGGCGACGGCAAAGGGCCGGCTCCTCTTGCGGGGACGCCGGTCGCGGCGCAAACAGCCTCGCATGCCAGCTTTTCTGTCGATTCGGAAGACTCCGACGAGGCTCCTCCGTACGCCGCGGCAAGCAAGTCCTCAGAAGGCGCGAGTCTCTCGGACCTTGCCAAGGACTACTACAATGCCGTCAGCCTGTTCTCCCAAGAAAAGTATCAGGATGCCTTCAAGGCCCTCAAGGACATAGCCGAAGGGGGGGATGAATCCGAGTACGTGGCCAAGGCCCAGTTCGACATGGGCCGTTGCCTGTTCTCCCTCGGCCAGTGGGATATGTCCATAAAACACTTCACGGGCATAGTTCAGAACGCCCCCAAACATCCGGATATGGCAGACATCCTCTTTATCATGGGGCAGTCCTGGGACAAGAAGGGTGACAAGGTCAAGGCAAAAGCCTTCTATTCCAAGGTGCTGTCGATGCCGGGCGACGAGGATTCCAGCGCGCGCATCAAGGCAAAAAAAGCGCTCAACGCGCTGGTAGGAGCCTGACATGGCCGACCTCGCAGGATTTGGGCGCTTCGCGCGGACCTATCAACCCGGAGAAATCGTGTTCGCCGAATATGAGCCTGGCGACAGCTTCTACCTTATCCAGGCCGGACGCGTTCGCATAACCAAGATTGTCGGCGACATTGAAAAGAACATAGATATACTCTCCGCCCCCGAGATTTTCGGCGAGATGGCCATACTGGAAGGCGCGCCGCGGTCGGCGACCGCCATCGCCCTGGACACCGTCAAGGTGCTGGAGTTCAATCGGGCTAATTTCGAGATTCTGATGATAGGCAACCCGCAGATCGCCTTGCGCCTGCTCAAGGTGTTCACCAAACGGATCTATGACCAGAAACGCCGGTTCATGATCCTTACTCTAGATGACCCGCAGGCCAAGATCGCGGATGTCTTCCTGATGCTCGACGAGACGCAGGGCTCGACCAACCCGGGTGAAGTCACAGGAGACAGGCGAGAATTCAAGGTGACTGTGGACGATGTGGCCCATTGGGCCGGCATGAACCCCGCCGAAGTCCAGACACTGCTCGGCCACTTTGTGAAGCAGCGCCGCATCGAACTGTTTGTAGACCACATCGTCGTAAAGAACATCAACGACTTCATACGGTTCGTCAATTCCAAGCGCAAGAAGTAAAGCTTGCGGCTAGGTGGCTCTTGCCCTTCATCCCCTGTTTCAGGTATATTCTCGCCCGAATCGCCGAGATAGCTCACTTGGCAGAGCGGCGCACTCGTAATGCGCAGGTACCGAGTTCGATTCTCGGTCTCGGCTATATATTATTTCTTGTTACACAAGGAATTATAAGATCACCGGAGAAGCCGGCGCCTTGCTTGTTTTGTTTTGTTTTGTTTTGTTTTGTTTTGTTTTGCGCGGCGCATCTACGAGATGCGTCGCCGGGACAGGAAGCAGGCGCTGTTTTTTAATTAGTTCATCGAACCTTGTGCCCACATCGCAAGCGCTGGTGCTCGTTCTAGCGTAACCATGGTGGAGGCACATCAT